>DATLDH010000004.1:0-45035 GCA_035526015.1 Acidimicrobiales bacterium | reverse complement strand
TCATCCCCCACGCGGCGTTGCTGCGTCAGGCTTTCGCCCATTGCGCAAGATTCCCCACTGCTGCCTCCCGTAGGAGTCTGGGCCGTGTCTCAGTCCCAGTGTGGCTGATCGTCCTCTCAGACCAGCTACCCGTCGAAGCCTTGGTGAGCCGTTACCTCACCAACAAGCTGATAGGCCGCGAGCCCCTCCCGAAGCGAAATTCATTTCCTCATCCCGTCATGCGGCGGGTTGGGGGTATCCGGTATTAGCACCGGTTTCCCGGTGTTATCCCAGTCTTCGGGGCAGGTTGCTCACGTGTTCCTCACCCGTTCGCCACTAGGTCTTCACCAGTATTGCTACTGGATGGACCTCGTTCGACTTGCATGTGTTAAGCACGCCGCCAGCGTTCGTCCTGAGCCAGGATCAAACTCTCCATCGAGATCATTCACAGTGGTCCCACTGCATGAAGCAGTGTTTCCCCCACGAAAAATCAGAGAGTCGGCCTCAGGCAATCCTGAAACCTGAGACCAACTGGCACAGAAGATGTTGTTATCCGTCTTCAGTGCATTACTGAATTGACTTGCGATGAGCTCGCGCCCATCGCCCGCACTGGCTTTTGGCTACCTCTGTTCCGTTTTCAAGGAGCACCGTCGCGACGCACGCGTCCGGACTGCGACGTTGGTGCGGTTCGACCCTGGTCCGGGGCCGGACACCCGTAGGGCGTCCTCCCGGCTCCGCTCACGTCGAGAGTGTGAACCACCCTCAGTGGGAGCTTGGTTACTCTACTCACCTCCCCACCCACTGTCAATCTGCGGGAGGGGTCCGTACGTAGCGCACCCAGGTGGGAGACACTACCGCAGTGAGGCGCCACACCTCTGCCCACCGGGGCCTTGTCCCAGCGCTGGCTCTGGCCCTGCTCGCCGGGGCGTGCTCGTGGGTGAGCCCGACCGTGGATCTGGACATCCCGGACACGGCCGAGACCTCCAAGATCTTCGCGGCCGACGGCTCGCTCATCACCACCCTCCACGCCGAGGAGGACCGGGAGAAGGTGCCCCTGGCCTCGATCCCCGAGGCCCTGCGCGACGCCGTCGTCGCCATCGAGGACGAGCGGTTCTGGGAGCACAAGGGCGTCGACGTCCAGGCCGTGGTCCGCGCCGCCAGGGAGAACGCCGGCGCCGGCAAGGTCGTCGAGGGGGGCTCGACCATCACCCAGCAGTACGTGAAGCTCACCTTCGTGGGCCGCGACCGCGACCTGCGCCGGAAGCTCAAGGAGGCGTCGCTCGCCTACCAGCTCGAGCGGCGGTACACCAAGGAGAAGATCCTCGAGCTCTATCTGAACTCGGTGTACTTCGGCAACGGGGCCTACGGGGTGGAGACGGCGGCGCGGGAGTACTTCGGCCTCGGCGCCGAAAAGCTCGGCCTGGCCCAGTCGGCCCTCCTCGCCGGCCTCATCAGGTCGCCCAACGCCCTCGACCCCTACGACCACCCCGAGGCCGCCCTCCGCCGCCGGGCCACGGTGCTGGCCAAGATGGCCGAGCTCCATCTGGCCGGGCCCCAGGCGATCGCCGCCGCGCACGCCGAGCCGCTCGGGGTCACGCTCAAGCCGGCCGCCGACCGCTACCCGGCGCCCCACTTCGTCGAGCAGGTCAAGCGCCTCGTCCTCGACGACCCCCGCTTCGGCACGACACCCCAGGCCCGGCGTGATGCCCTGTTCCGCGGCGGCCTCCGCATCCACACCACGCTCGACCTGCAGCACCAGGCCGAGGCCGAGAAGGCCGTCTCGCTCGTGCTGTCGCGGCCGGGGAGGGACCCCGCCGCCGCCCTCGTCTCGCTCGAGCCGGCCACCGGCTATGTGCGGGCCCTGGTCGGCGGCGCCGATTTCTTCGGTGGCGGGTCGGAGGCCAAGTTCGACCTCGCCACCCAGGGACGCCGGCCGGCCGGCTCGGCGTTCAAGCCCTTCGTGCTCGCCGCCGCCCTCAAGAAGGGCATCCCGCTCGGCCGGTCCTACGCCGCCCCGCCCCGCATCTCCATCCGGCTCCCCCGCGGCGAGGTGTGGAACGTCGACAACTACGAGGGCTCGGGCGGCGGCCGCATGGACCTGGTGGAGGCGACGGTGCACTCCTCCAACACCGTCTACTCCCAGCTGATCATGGACGTCGGGCCCGAGGACGCCGTCGCCACCGCCCGCGACATGGGCATCCGGTCGCCGCTGCAGCCGCTGCCGTCGGCCGTGCTCGGCACCAACGACGTCACGCCCCTCGACATGGCGTCGGCGTACGGGACGCTGGCCAACCGCGGCCTGGCCACGCCGCCGGTGTTCGTCAACCGCATCACGGACCGCTCGGGCCGTGAGGTCTATGTCAACCAGCGGGGCCAGAAGCGCGTCCTGGCCAGCGGGCTGGTGGCCGACGAGGTCGACGTCCTGCAGCAGGTGGTGGAGCGGGGCACCGGCGTGCACGCCAAGATCGGGCGCCCGGTGGCGGGAAAGACCGGCACCGGCCAGGCCTGGCGCGACGCCTGGTTCGTGGGCTTCACCCCTGATCTGGTCACCTCGGTCTGGGTCGGGTTCCCACGCGAGCAACGTTCCATGGTGCCGCCCACGACCAGGATCCGGGTGACGGGCGGGCGGTGGCCGGCCGAGATCTGGCAGCTCTACACGAGCGCGGCGCTGGCCCAGGTGCCGGTCTCGCCGTTCCCGCTGCCCCCTCCCCCGCCGCAGGTCGAGACCCCCGACGTCATCGTCCCCGACGTCGGGCCGCGCCAGATCCTCGAGAACGTGGTGGGCATGCCGGCCGAGGAGGGCGAAGCCGTGTTCACGCGCCAGGGATTCACCGTGATCACCCGTGTGGTCCCCAACGCCGAGTACCCACCCGGCTACGTGGTGGGCCAGAAGCCGCGGGCCGGCGCCCAGGTGCGGGCGGGGTCGACGGTGACGCTGCAGATCAGCAAGGCGGCGATCTTCACGACGGTGCCCGACGTGCTCGGGCGCTCGGAGGAGGAGGCACGGGGCGCCATGGCCTCGGTGGGCCTGCAGGTGCGGGTCACCGCCCAGGAGGAGCCGCACGCCGAGGGCCGCACACCCGTGCCCGGGCAGGTCTGGAAGCAGACGCCGCTCGGGGGCTCGCAGGTGGACGAGTCCACCGTCGTGCGCATGTGGGTCAACCCTCACTGAGCGTGAGAATCTCATCGGTAGGGGCATGAGATCTCTTTCATCCGGGAAAGGAAGACGTTGTGACAGGTAGGCGGACCGTCATCCGTGCGGTACTCGTGTCGCCCCCCGGGGCGGCCCTCGGGCTCATGTCCGTCGCCGCCTTCGTCCTGTCGCGGGCGGTCGTCGACGATGCCCTCGCCCCTCAGGTGCCCCCGCCCATCGGCACCATCCAGGTGCAGCCCTCGCTCGTCGCACCCCGCTCCACCGGCGCCGCCGTCGCCCTCGGGCTCCCGGTCGTGGCCGGCGCCGGTGTGCAGGCCGTCACCGGCAGCACCACGGAGGCACCCACCGTGCTGTCCTTCGTGCCCGCCGTGTTCCTCACGACGCCCGCGGGCGAGCTCCGGACCATCCCGGCGCTGCCGGCGGTGACCGTACCGGTCGTCATCCCCAACACGATCGCCGACGTCGGCGCCAACACCGCTGTCGTCCCCGCGGCGACGGCGACCGTGGCCGGCGCGTCGGCCGTCACGAAGGTGTCCGCACCGGCCGACGTTCCCGTCGAGGCGAAGCCCCGGGCCAACGAGGCCGCCCGTCACCGCGCCGCCGAACCGGCCCAGCGTCGCGCCGACGATCATGCAAAGACCAACGCACCGCCGCTGATCGAGTCGGGGCCCCCGGCCCCCCCGGCAGGCAAGGATCGCGAGGATGACGACCACGGGACCGAGCAGCGAGCCGGCGGCGACGACCGTGGGGCCTCCGAGCGCGGCGACGACAAGGGACCGACGGTCGGCGGAGCCGACCACGCCAACGGCAACGGCGGCGGCTCCGACAGGCACTGACCCGGCCGACTCCCCTGCTCCCGGCGTCGCGCTGCGACCCAGGGGGTGGCCCCGCAAGATCCGCTCCCGGATCCTCGGGTGGTACGCCGTCCTGCTCTTCCTGGCCATCGTCGTCGCCGTCGGGTTCGAGCGCCAGGTCCTCCTCCACCGCCTCGAGCAGCGAACCGACCGCCAGCTCTCCCTGCAGATCGCCGACCTGGCCCGCCTGGCCCGGACGCCGGCGGCGACGGGCACCCCGGCCGGGCCGGGCGCCGTCTTCGACCAGTTCCTGACCCAGCACGCCACCGGCCCCGGCCAGGTCTTCCGCACCTACATCGGAGGCCGGCCCTACAAGTCGTTGCCGGCCGGGCGCGCCGACGACGCCCCGGTCCGGCGTCTGGGCACCGTGACGGCGCCGCGCCGGGGCACCCTCCGGATCGACGGCACCGAGGTGCGCTACGCCGCCGTCCCGGTCCGTGCCGGCGACCGCCACGGCGTCCTGGTGGCCACCGATGACCTGGCCGACGAGAAGGCCGACACCGAGGCGGCGGTGCGCGTGCTCGGCGTGGTCTCGGTCTCGGTGCTCGGCGTCTCGTCGATGTTCGCCTGGATCCTGGCCGGCAACGTCCTGGCCCCGGTCGGGGCGGTGACGGCGCTGGCGCGGCGGCTGTCGGAGCGCCACCTCTCCGAGCGCATCCCCGTCGAGGGCGACGACGAGGTGGCCGAGCTGGCCCGCACCTTCAACACCATGCTCGACCGGGTCGAGGACGCCTTCCGCACCAAACGGGACTTCCTCAACGACGTGAGCCACGAGATGCGGACCCCGATCACCATCGTGCGCGGCCACCTCGAGCTCATGGGCGACGATCCCGACGAGCGCCGCGAGGTGGTCGCCCTCGTCACCGAGGAGCTGGACCGCATGGCCAGGCTCGTCGACGACCTCCTGGTCCTGGCCCGCGCCGAGCAGCCCGGGTTCCTGCGGCTGGCGACGGTGGACGTGGCCGACCTCACCTCGTCGGTCGCCGCCAAGCTGCGCGGCCTGGCACCCCGCGAGTGGGTCGTCGGCGCCACCGCGACCGACACGGTCATGACCGGCGATCCCGACCGGCTCACCCAGGCGATGCTGAACCTCGCCTCCAACGCCGTGTCGCAGACCGACGCCGGATCCAGCATCCGCATCGGGAGCCGCCAGGAGGGCGACAAGGTGGCGCTGTGGGTGTCCGACGACGGCCCGGGCATGTCCCCCGAGGTCCAGGGACGCATCTTCGAACGCTTCGCCAGCGGCGGGTCGAAGGGCGCGGGGAACGGCACCGGTCTCGGCCTCGCCATCGTGCGCGCCATCGCCGAGGCCCACCGGGGTCAGGTCACCGTGACCAGCGCGCCCGGTGAGGGCGCTACCTTCACCCTCTTGCTCCCGCTCCACGCCCCCAGCCGATGACCGGGCCGCCGGCGACCGCCGCCGAGACGGCGCGCATCCTCATCGTCGAGGACGAGCCCGAGATCGCCGCCGTCCTCGAGAAGGGCTTCCGGGGCGAGGGGTTCACGACGACCACGGTCGGCGATGGCGAGAGCGTGGCTGCCCTGGTGGCCGACCACGACCTGGTGCTGCTCGATCTCGGGCTGCCCGGCCGGGACGGCCTCGAGGTGCTGTCGGACATCCGGGCCCGCGACAGCCAGATCCCGGTGATCATCCTCACCGCTCGCGACGACGTGGCCGACCGGGTCGGCGGCCTCGACCGCGGTGCGGACGACTACGTGGCCAAGCCGTTCAGCTTCGAGGAGCTGCTGGCCCGGGTCCGGGCCAGGCTCCGGGGCCTGGCCGCGGCCCTGGTGCTCAGCGCCAACGGCATCAGCCTCGACCTGCACACGAGGCTGGCGACCGCCGGTGACCGGGAGGAGACCCTCACCACCCGCGAGGCGGCACTGCTCGAGGCCTTCCTGCGACGCCCCGGGGAGGTCCTCAGCCGGGCCGAGATCGACGAGCTGGTGTGGGCCGACGAGGAAACCGGCTCCAACGTGGTCGACGTCTACGTGCGGTACCTCCGCCAGAAGCTCGGCCGGTCGGTGGTGGCGACGGTGCGAGGCGAGGGCTACCGCCTCGGCAAGCCAGGCGTCTGAGCTACGCGGGGCGGACGGCGCGCACGTCGCCGAACCGGACGGTGGCGTCCTCGCTGTAGAGCCCGACCGAGCCCGCCGTGTACGGGCGCTCGGTGTCGGTGAACTGCAGGAGCTGCTGGCCGTTGCCCCACACGGTGATGGTGGTGCCGCGCTGGACGACCCGCACCGTGTGCCAGGCGCCGACGGCGAAGCCGGGCGTCGCCGACGTGGCGAGGAACCGCTGGGCGCCCGGGTAGGCCGGGTCCTCCTTGCCGAGCTCGACCCCGTTGGGCTTCAGCACCACGTAATAGAAGTGGGTGTCGTCGCTGTGGTTCCACAGCAGCCAGGGGACCTCCCAGGCGTTGGGCGCCGGGGTACGGAGCTGCTGCACGGTCTGCATGGTCGCGGTGAGGTCGATGTCGCCGGAGATGCGGGTCGTCGACACGGCCAGGGCGCCGTGGGTCTCGGCCGGCTGGCTGGAGGCCAGCGGGCTGAGGGTGAGGACGCGACCCCGGGGCCCGTCCTGCTCGATGGCGTTGCGGCCGTAGCCGTTGTACACCGAGCGCCACTGGCCGTACGTGCCGCCGTCGAACCAGGTCCCTTCGGGGATGCGCTCGAAGTCCTCGGCCAGGAGCAACGAGGACGGCGCGGGTGCCGGCGCCGGCTTGGCCTTGGCCATCGTCACCGTCGCCGTGACCCGGCGGGTGCCCTTCCGGCGACGGCGGGTGGCGGCATCGGCGCCGTCAGCCATGCCGCTCACCAGCACGAGGGCTGACAACAGCAGCACCAAAGCCCCGGTCCAACTACGCCTGCCCGCCGTCGCCGCCATCGATCTCGCTCCCCAGTAGGTGTCCGAACTGTCATCGGACTGTGGGAGGAGATGGTTGAGGACATTCTCGATCTGGTCATTCGGGACCAGTCACCCGGGGCCCCGCCCCGGGGGCTCTCAAACGGCGTCGGCGCTCACGAAGGTGTAGCCCAGACCCTGGATGCCCTCGACGATGGGCTTGAGGTCCTCGAGACCGAGATACGGGTGGTAGAAGAAGCTGGCGAAGCCGTCCCGCACGACGAGGGCGGCCCTGGCATTGGCCACCAGGTCGGCGGCGAGCCGAGCCGGATGATGGTTCATCTCGGTGGGCGAGAAGTCGCCGATGTTCTCGGGGATGACCTTGCGCCCGTAGAGATCCTTCACCACGTAGGGGAAGAACTGGCCGGCGAACCGGGCATCGTCGACCTCGCCCGGGAAGTGCCGGGCCTTCCTGCTGTCGACGGGGCCGCCGGTGAGCACGCCGGCGAAGTACAGGGGTCGGTCATAGCCGGTGCCGAACTTGGCCGCCGCCGCCCAGTAATCGGTGGCCGAGCCGGCGTAGTGCGGGAACTCGAACACGTTCGGGATGGGGAGGCCGGCCGCCTTGTACTCCCGGGCGGCGACATCGGTCCGGTTGTTGAACCACTGGGTGGAGTCCTCGGGCACGGGGCCGTCGAGGCGCACGTAGTCCTCGGAGTCGACGTGGGCGAGGAAGAACTCGAAGTCGTCTCCGCTCACGCCGTTGTACGGGTTGGCCTTCACGTCGTACTGGTGGGTGTAGCCGTGCATGAGGAGCTTGCCGCCCTTGCTGATCATGTACTTCAGGGCGGCCACCACCTCGGGCCGCTGCTTGAAGGTCACGTCCTCGGCCACGCCGCCGTTGTAGAAACCACTCGGATCCCGGTACCGGGCGTAGGTGGCGACGCTGAACGGGACGCCCTTCGACGACAGGTAGTCGGCAATGGCCCGCAGCTTGGCCGGGTCGGCGTCGGGCCCGACGTCCTCCAGCCGCACCAGGGCCCGGTGTCGCGTGGGCGTGGTCGGGGCGAGGAGGTCGAAGAGCATGTCCTGGAAGGCGACGATCCGGTCACGCTCACTGGCGTAGGCGAACGGGAGCTCGCCGATGTAGGTGAGGTTGCTCGACCGCACCGCCCAGGGCAGCGTGGTGCCGTCGCTCCGGACGGCCTGGGCCACGACCGTCGCCTTGGCGGGATCGAGGGACTGGTAGTCGAGGATGCCGCCGTTGTTGAGGGGATTGCGGGCGAGGTCGGTGCCCTTGTAGCGAACCGCCGTCACCTGGCCGAAGTCCAGGTAGCCGTCCTTCCACCCGTACCGGGCCGTGAAGTCGGCGATGCGCGCCGTGAGCTGCCAGATGTTGAAGCCGGCCCAGATCACCGGGGTCCCGCCGGAGCCGATGTCGTCGAGCAGCGCCGGCGGGATGGGCTCGTTGTAGGTCGAGCCCAGGTACACGGCGCCCTTGTACTGGCCGAGCTGGCCGGCCTGGTACTGGGTGACCGGCATCGCCTTCCATGTGCCGAAGTGGCTCGCCAGGTTGGCGACCTGGGCGGCGTAGAGCTCGCCGAGGTAGCCGAACTCACCGGTGGTGTCGTACAGGATGAGTGTGGTCGGTGCCGGCGCCGCCTGCGACTGAGGCCTGGCGTTCGCCGGTGCCGCCAGGGTCGCGGTGACGACGACCGTCGCCACGACAGCGAGAAGGAGTCGCAGGCGGAGGCCCATGACCGGCTCAGGCCTCGACGGCGTGGCGGGACGCGGCCCGCCGCATCACGAAGCCGGTGATGATGAGAGCGAGGGCGATGGCGACATAGACGCCGAAGGCGAAGCCGGTGAAAGCCATCACCGTGCCGCCCGCACCTCTCGTGTATTGGGCCCCGAGGATCGAGATCCCGCCCAGGGCCGCGCCAGTAGAAGCAGTAAGACCGCTCATGGTCTCCTCCAGACTTTCCGCCGATTCACACGCCGCTGGCCGCCGGTTTCGCCACTCTGCGTGTCCGTCGTGGCAGTTATCTCATGAAAGGGCTCACATCAAACCCAGAAATCCTTCAGGTCCTGAGATTTCTGCCGATAAGCGCCGACCTTGACGCTCAGGCCTCGAACTCCTCGGGGCGCGGACCCCCGTCGAGGTGGTGTCGGAGGGCGGCAATGGTGCGCTCGACCGCCCGACCGTCCCCGTAGGGGTTCACGGCGTTGGCCATCGACCGGTAGTGGGCGTCGTCGTCGAGCAGACGACGCACCTCGGTGACGATCAGCTCGGCGTCGGTGCCCACCAGGCGAACGGTGCCGGCCTCGACCGCCTCGGGGCGCTCGGTCGTGTCCCGCATCACGAGGACCGGCTTGCCCAGGCTGGGGCCCTCCTCCTGCACGCCGCCGCTGTCGGTCAGGAGGATGTCGGCCCGCCCCATGAGCCGGGCGAACCCGCCGTAGCCGAGGGGCTCGATGACGACGACGGTGGTGTGGCCGGCCACCGCCGGCAGGATCGCGTCGCGCACGACAGGGTTGCGGTGGATCGGGAAGACGATCAGCAGGTCGCGGTCGTCGGCCAGGCGCGCCAGCGCGCGCCCGATGGCCGTCATCCCCTCCCCCCAGGACTCGCGGCGGTGGGCGGTGACGAGCAGCACGCGACGCGGATCGTCGTCGATGGCCGTCAGCGCCGGATCGCCGTAGTCGGCACGCCGGTCGACGGTCCAGTGCAACGCGTCGATCACGGTGTTGCCGGTCACCACGATGCGCGCCGGGTCGACACCCTCGGCGATCAGGTTGGCGCGGCTCGTGGGCGTGGGCGGAAGGTGCAGGGCGGTCAGCTGGGTCGTGAGCCGACGATTGATCTCCTCCGGGTACGGCGAGTACGGGTCGCCCGTCCGTAGGCCGGCCTCCACGTGCACGACGGGGATGCGCTGGTAGAAGGCGGCCAGCGCCCCGGCGAACGTGGTGGTGGTGTCACCTTGCACGACGACGGCATCGGGGCGCTCGGCCTCGAGGATCGGGCCGAGGCCCTGGAGGGCGCGCGTGGTCACGTCGGTGAGGGTCTGACCGGGTGCGAGGATGTCGAGGTCGGCGTCGGGGACGATCGCGAACAGCGACAGCACCTGGTCGAGCATCTCCCGGTGCTGGGCCGTGACGGCGACGAAGGGCTCGAAGTCGGGAGCGTCGCGCAAGCCCAGGATGACGGGCGCGACCTTGATGGCCTCGGGCCTGGTACCGGCAATTACCATCACCTTGCGCATGGGAGGCCTCCCGTGGTCGTACTGACCACTGTCGTCATCGTCGCCTGCATCTCGTACACGACCGCGCTCTTCATTCGGTCACGCCGCCGCCGTCCTGCTGCCCTTCCTAGCCCGCCCGACCTGTTCTTCGTCTTCATGATCCCCTGCCTCAACGAGGAGCTCGTCATCGGCGCCAGCCTCGAGCGACTCCTCGGCCTGCCCGGGTTCCGCGGCGCGGTGCTCGTCATCGACGACGGCTCCGACGACACGACGTCGGACATCGTGCTTGGGTTCTCGTCGTCGCGCGTGTGGCTCCTGCACCGCTCTCCCCCTGACGCCAGGCTCGGGAAGGGGGCGGCGCTGAACGCCGGGCTCCGCCATCTGCAGGAGGGCGAGCTGTTGGCCGGGCACCGGTCGGAGGACGTCGTCGTCGCCGTCCTCGATGCCGACGGTCGACTGGCCGACAACGCCATGTTCGAGATCGCCCCCTACTTCGCCGACCCCACGGTGGCCGCCGTGCAGGTGGGTGTCCGGATGTACAACCGGCACACCGGCGTGCTGGCCCGGTTGCAGGACTTCGAGTTCGTCACCTTCACCGAGATCTTCCAGCGGGCCCGCCAGCGCCTGGGCAGTGTCGGGCTTGGCGGCAACGGCCAGTTCGTCCGCCTGGCCGCCCTCCGCTCGCTGGGTGGCGAGCCGTGGACCGACTGCCTGACCGAGGACCTCGACCTCGGCATCAGGCTGCTGGCGGAGGGATGGACCAACGCGTTCTGTCCCACCACCCACGTCGACCAGCAGGCGGTGACGAGCATGCGTCGCCTCATCCGTCAGCGGTCGCGTTGGTTCCAGGGGCATCTGCAGTGCTGGAAGCGGATCCCGCTGGTCCTGCGGGCGCCGCTGTCGACCAAGAGCAGCAGTGATCTGCTCTACCACCTCACCAGCCCTGCCCTGGTGCTGGCCATGACGTTCCCCGTCATCGGCACTCTCGTTGCCCTCACCGCCGCCACCGTGCAGGCGCCGGGCTCGGTGCCGTCGGCGATGATGGCAGGGGGCGGCAAGCTGTTCGCCCTCTGGTACCTGATGTCGTTCGGGGTGTCGCCGTTCTACGCCTTCGTGTACTGGTCGCGGGCCCGTGAGGTCAGCCTGTTGCGGGCGCTGGGCCTGGCCCACCTGTTCACCCTGTACTCCTACCTCTGGCTCCCGGCCGGCTGGTGGGCCGTCTGGCGGATGGTGCGCGGCCGGAGCAGCTGGGCCAAGACGGCCCGCACGGCAGAACTACCGGGCTGACTAGGCGCTGCGAGCGCTGAGGCGGAGGGGCTCCTCGGTCGTCGTATCCGGCTGGGCGGCCTCGACCGGCGGGGTGACGTCGGCCACGACCTGGCCGTCGCCCTCGAGCAGGCTGAGGAGATCGTCGGCCGCCAGCTCCTCGCGCACGGCGTCGAGCAGACCCCGGGACTCCTCGATGCGATGGGCGACCTCGAGCTCGGCGGTGCGGATCATGCGGAACCGATCGGTGGCCAACGACATGG
The DNA here is from genome assembly GCA_035526015.1 of Acidimicrobiales bacterium. Classification (GTDB taxonomy): domain Bacteria; phylum Actinomycetota; class Acidimicrobiia; order Acidimicrobiales; family DATLDH01; genus DATLDH01. Next base: position 33,432 of record DATLDH010000004.1, on the reverse strand, counting down.
CCTTCTCGGTCCGAGACAACGCGGCGGCCTCCACGTCGGCGCCGCGCGTGCGGGCTTCGTCGAGGAGCGCAGCGGCCTCGGCCTGCGCTTCCTCCAGCACGCGAGTGGCCTCGGCCTTGGCCGCTTCGGCCTCGGCGCGGAGGGCGTCGGCCTCGACGATGGCGGCCTCGCGTAGCTCTCGGGCCTGGTCCTGGGCGGCGCGCATCACGGCTGCCACCTGTGTGCCGAGAGCTTCGGGCGAGTCGGGCGACGGGATGCGGGCCGTCTGCAGCTCGACGTGCAGCCGGCGCACCTCTTCGGCGACGGCGCGCAGGAACGCCTGCACCTCGTCCCGGTCGTAGCCCCGCAGGCCCACGATGAACTGCTTGCCCGCGATCTCTTCAGCAACGATTCCCATGCCAACCCTCCGGTTCCGCCACCGAATGTGACAGGTCTCTAACTTCCCGAGATCACAGCGACCCAAACGGCACTACCGCGACAGGTTCGGGTCACCCGGGACGAACCAGCGCCACGGGAGGTCCGCACCGGCGGACAGGCCGATGCGGGCGCTGACGCCGGGAGCCCGAGGGGGGCGCCGGCCGTCGTCGCCGATCACGACGTCGCTCGCGCCGCAGAGGTCGGCGCCGTCGTCGGCGCCGGTGACGGAGAAGGCCTGACACAGCTTGGCGGGGCCGCTACACAGATCGCGCTCGCTCCGCGCCTTGGGGCGGGCCACCTGCATCAGGTCGATGCCGGCCTCGGGGCGGGCCGCCCGCAGCAGCACGGCGACCCCTTCGCCCTCGGCGCCGCACACGGCATTGGCGCACCAGTGCATGCCGTAGGTGAAGTACACGTAGAGATGACCGGGCGGGCCGAACATGGTGGCGTTGCGGCGGGTCGGCCCGCGGTACGCGTGACTCCCCGGGTCCTCTCCCCCGGCGTAGGCCTCGACCTCGACGATCCGCGCCACCCGGTCACCGCGCACCAGCAGCTTGTTGAGCAGCAGCGGGGCGACCACGCGAGGGTCGCGCGCGTAGAACCTGCGCGGGAGGCTCTTCACGGCGCGAGACGCCGGCCGGACTCCTGGAGGTGGGCGCGGAATCGGTCGAGCTGGACCGCCACTGCGTCGTGCCCGGTTCCTCCGGGCGAACGTCGGTTGTCGATGGCAACGCCCGGCGCGAGCAGCGCCACCGCCTCGGCACCGAGGTCGGGGTGGGTGGCCACCAGCTCGGCGAGCGGAACACCGCGCTCGATGCTCTCGCGCACCACTCCCCCGACGACGCCATGGGCGTCGCGGAACGGCATGCCGCGGGCTACCAGCCACTCGGCCAGATCGACGGCGGCCGACGTCGGCGCATCGGCGGCCGCCGCCATACGCGCCGCATCGAAGGCGGCGGTGCGCAGCAGGCCGCTCAGGGCGGTGAGGGCGAGCCCGGCCTGAGCGACGGCGTCGAACAACGGCTCCTTGTCCTCCTGCAGATCCCGGTTGTAGGAGAGCGGCAGGCCCTTCAGCGTGACGAGGAATCCCGTCAGGTGGCCGATCAGCCGACCGGTCTTGCCGCGCGCCAGCTCGGCGATGTCGGGATTCTTCTTCTGGGGCAGCATCGAGCTGCCGGTCGCGTAGGCGTCGTCGAGCCGCAGGAAGCCGAACTCCTCGGTCGACCACAGCACGATCTCCTCGGCAATGCGGCTGAGGTGAACGCCGAGCAGTGCGACCGCGAACAGGGCCTCGGCCACGAAGTCACGATCGGACACGGCGTCGAGGGAGTTCTCGAAGCGGGTCGCGAACCCCAGATCGGCGGCGACCGCGTCCGGGTCGAGGGGCAGTGACGTCCCGGCCAACGCTCCGGCGCCCAGCGGCGACACGTCGAGCCGACGGGTGGCGTCGAGCAACCGGTAGACGTCACGGCCGAGGGCCCAGCCGTGGGCCAGGAGGTGGTGGGCGAGCAGCACGGGTTGGGCCCGCTGCAGGTGGGTGTAGCCCGGCAGCCGTACCTCGCCATCCCGCTCGGCCCGCTCGAGAAGGACCTCCTGCAGTGACACGATGCGTCGCGCCAGGGCCGGCAGCTCCCGCTTCGACCACAGCCGCAGGTCGGTCGCGACCTGGTCGTTGCGGCTCCGCCCCGTGTGGAGCCTGGCTCCCGCCGGCCCGGCCAGCTCCGTCACCCGGCGCTCGACGGCGGTGTGGATGTCCTCGTCACTGTCAGCCCACGAGAACCCGCCACCGGCGATCTCCTGCCCCACCCGGTCCAGGGCCTCGAGCACGGTGGCCTCCTCCTCGGCGGTGAGGATGCCGACTCGCGCCAACCCGCGCACGTGGGCGCGCGACCCGGTGAGGTCATCGAGGGCGAGGGCCCGGTCGAACGACAGGCTCTCGGTGAAGGCGACCAGCTCGTCGGCCGGCCCGGTCCCGAACCGACCACTCCACAGGGTCATGCGAGCACCATCACTCCGGGGTGCCCTGCTTCCTGGCCCACGTCTCGGTGCCCAGGCCCCACAGGCGCACGAAGCCTTCGGCGTCCTGGTGGCGGAAGCGGTCGGCGGCCTCGTAGGTGGCCATCTCGTAGTCGTACAGGCCCCGCTCGCTGCGCCGGCCCACGACCTGGCACCGTCCGGGCGGTTCGCACCGCAGCCGCACCTCGCCCGTGACGTGCTCCTGGGTGCGCGTCATGAACGCGTCGAGCGCCTCGCGCAACGGCGAGTACCACAGCCCGTCGTAGACGAGCTCGGCCCAACGGATCTCCAGGCGCGCCTTCTCGTGGGCCACGTCGCGCTCGAGGGTGAGGTCCTCCAGGTCGCGGTGGGCCAGGAGGAGCGCCAACGCGCCGGGGCACTCGTAGACCTCACGGCTCTTGATGCCGACGCGGCGGTTCTCGATCATGTCGATGCGACCCCAGCCGCTCGCCCCGACCGTCGCCGTCACCTCGGCCAGCAGGTCGAGGAGCGGCAGCGGCCGCCCGTCGAGTGAGACCGGCACGCCGGCCTCGAAGCCGATGGTGATCTCGACCGGCGCCGTGGCCGTCACCTGGGTCAGCGCGTAGACGTCCTCCGGGGGCTGGACCCACGGGTCCTCGAGGACGCCACACTCGATGGCCCGGCCCCAGAGGTTCTGGTCGATCGAGTACGGACTCGCCCTCGTGACCGTCACCGGGATGTCGTGGCGTGCCGCGTAGTCGATGCAATCGGCGCGGGTCATGCCCCACTCGCGCACCGGGGCGAGATTCTCGAGGTCGGGCGCCAGGGCGCGCGTCGCCACCTCGAACCGCACCTGGTCGTTCCCCTTTCCCGTGCAGCCGTGCGCCACGGCGTCGGCCCCGTGCTCACGGGCGGCCGCGACCATGTGCTTCACGATGATGGGCCGGGTCAGTGACGACACCAGCGGGTAACGGCCCTCGTAGAGCGCGTTGGCCTTGATCGTCGGCACCACGAAGTCCTCGACGTACTCCTGGCGGAGGTCGGCGACGATCGCCTCGACCGCGCCGGCGCCCAGGGCCCGCTGCCGGATGGCATCGAAGTCGCCGCCCTGGCCGACGTCGGCGGCGAAGGCGACGACCTCGACGCCCTTCTCCTCGATCAGCCAGCGGACCGCCACCGAGGTGTCCAGTCCGCCGCTGTAGGCCAGTACCACGCGCTTCGCCATCAGTTGCCTTTCGTCGATCGTCCGTCGAGCCCGGCCAACGACCCGAGCAGGGCCGCGACCTTGCGACCGCCCTCCTCCTCGCTGGCCACGACCATGAGCGTGTCGTCGCCGGCCACCGTCCCGAGGATCCCCGACAGCCCGGAACGGTCGAGGGCGGAGCCGACGACGTGCGCCGACCCGGGCGGCGTGCGCAGGACGACCAGGTTCAGCGACCAGGTCACCTCCACGACCCAGTCCCCCATGACCCGGCGGAGGTGGTCCTCTGGCGCGGTCTGGTCGAACGGCAGCTCGGGGATGGCATAGACGGTCTCGCCACCCGAGACCCGCACCTTCACCGCCCCGAGCTCCTCGAGGTCGCGCGAGACGGTGGCCTGGGTGGCGGTGATGCCCTCGGCCGCCAGCAGCTCGACCAGCTGCGCCTGGTTGGCGACCGACTCGGCCTCGAGGAGGCGGGCGATGCGGTGCTGGCGGCTCGCCTTGGTCACCGGCCCACCCCGAGCAGGAACAACAGGATGCCGCGCATGGCGTGCATCCGGTTGGCGGCCTGTTCCCAGACGAGGCTGGCGGGACTCTCGAGCACGCCGCCCGCCACCTCCTCGCCGCGATGGGCGGGCAGGCAGTGCAGGAAGACGGCGTCGGCCGAGGCTCGCCCCATCAGCGTGGCATCGACGGTGAAGCCCTCGAAGGTCCGGCGCCGGGCCTCGGCCTCGGCCTCCTGGCCCATCGATGTCCACACGTCGGTGTAGACCACGTCGGCGCCCTCGACCGCCTCCTCGGGCCGGCTGGTGACGGTGAGGTCACCACCCCGGGAGCGCACGCGATCCGCGTCGGCGTCGTCGGGCGCGTGGCCGGGCGGCGAAGCCACCCGCACGGCCGCACCCGCCAACGCGCACCCGATGGCGAGCGAGCGGAAGACGTTGTTGGCGTCGCCCACGTAGGCCACGGTGCGCCCCGCCAGACCGCCGAACCGGGACCTGATGGTGAGCAGGTCGGCCAGCGCCTGGCACGGATGGGCCTCGTCGGAGAGGAGGTTCACGACCGGAACCGACGATGCGGCCGCCAGGCGTTCGACGGTGAGATGCCGGTTGACGCGCGCGCCGATCACGGCGTGGTAGCCGGCCAGTGTCCTGGCCACGTCCTCCACCGTCTCGCGCGTGTCCATGCCGACCTCGTGCTCCTGGAGGTAGACGGGGTGGCCACCCAACTGCACGACGGCCATCTCCGTCGAGTTCCTGGTGCGGTTCGACGGCTTCTCGAAGATCATGGCCATGCCCCGCCCGGTCAGGACCGGGTCGGGAGCCGGTCGATCGGCCAGGTCGAGCACCAGGGCCAGCTCGGCGGCGTCGAGGTCGTCCACCTCGAGGAAGTGACGGGTCACGACGGGGCCTCGATGAGGTCGGCGACGACGGCGCCCAGGATGGTGACGGCCTCGTCGATCTCCGCGTCGGTGACGAGCAGCGACGGCGCCAACCGCAGTGCGGTGGGCGTCACGCCGTTGACCACCAGGCCCGCTTCCAGCGCGCGCGTCGCCACGTCGCGTGCGTCGAGTGGCGCGGCCAGCTCGGCGGCCAGCAGGAGGCCGGCGCCGCGCACGGAGGTGACGCCGTCGACGGCGGCCAGCTCGGTGGAGAGACGTCGGCCGGCCGCTGCGGCCAGGCTCGGGACATCGAGCTCCTGCATCACGCGAAGCACGGCGCGTGCTGCCGACGTCGCCAGCGGCTGGCCGCCGTAGGTGGTGGCGTGATCGCCGGGCTCGAAGGCGGACGCCACGCCGTCGCGGGCCCAGCAGGCGCCGATGGGCATACCGTTGCCGAGGGCCTTCGCCATGGTCACGACGTCGGGCTCCACACCGAGGTGCTGGAACCCGAACCAGCGCCCGGTGCGGCCGAGACCGGTCTGGACCTCGTCGACCATGAAAAGGATCCCCCGCTCGTCGCAGAGCTTCCGCACGCCCTGGAAGTACGAAGGCGTGGCGGCCTGGACCCCGCCCTCGCCCTGCACGGGCTCGAGGAGCACGGCGGCCACGGTGGGGTCGAGGGCGGACTCGAGGGCGCCGAGGTCGTTCCAGGCCACATGGCGGAACCCCTCCGGCATGGGCTGGAAGGCCTCGTGCTTCTGCGGCTGACCGGTGGCGTGCAGCGTGGCGAGCGTGCGCCCGTGGAACGAGCCGTAGGCGCTCACGACGACATGGCGACCCCGGCCGCCGTGCTTGCGTGCCAGCTTGATGGCGCACTCGTTCGCCTCGGCACCGGAGTTGCAGAAGAACAGCCTGCCTCCAGCGCCGTCGTCACCCCGGATCAGGTGATCGAGGGTTGCCGCCACCTCGGGCCCGACCGTGGTGCCGTAGAGGTTGGAGACGTGCAGCAGCGTGCGCGCCTGCTCGGCGATGGCCGCGGCGACCTCCGGATGGGCGTGGCCGAGGGACGTGACGGCGAGGCCGGAGAGGAAGTCCAGGTACTGCTTACCGGTCTCGTCCCAGAGCCGGCTGCCCTCGCCTCTCACGAACGTGACCGTCGTGGGGGGGTAGGTGGTCATCAGGCTCATGGCGTCACCATCGTGCCGACGCCTTCGTTGGTGAACAGCTCCAGGAGCAGGGCGTGGGGCACCCGACCGTCGAGGATGTGAGCCCGCGCCACCCCCCCGCGCACTGCATCGAGACACGACCGCACCTTCGGGATCATGCCGTCGCCGATGCTGCCGTCGCCGAGCATGACCTCGAGGTCGTCGGCGCCGATCGTGCTCACGAGGGTCGTCGGGTCCGACGCGTCGCGGCGCAGCCCTTCGACGTCGGTGAGATACACGAGCTTCTCGGCGCCGAGGGCGGCGGCGATGGCCCCTGCTGCGGTGTCGGCGTTGATGTTGTACGCCTGGCCCTCGTCATCACTGCCGATGGTGGCGACCACGGGGATGAGGTCCTGGGCCAGCAGCCGGTCGAGGATGGAAGTGTTGACCGACTCCACGTCGCCGACGAAACCGAGCTCGGGTGACCGTCGCGACGCGTTCAGCAGCCCGGCGTCCTCACCCGACAACCCCACGGCCCACGGCACATGCACGTTGATGGCGCCCACGAGGTCGCGGTTGACCTTGCCGACCAGCACCATGCGCGCCACGTCGAGCGTCTCGGCGTCGGTCACGCGCAGGCCGTCGCGGAACTCCGAGTGCACGCCGAGGCGGGCCAGCAACTCGCCGATCTGCGGTCCGCCTCCGTGCACGACGACGGGGCGCATCCCTACCGACCGCATGAGCACGATGTCGCGCGCGAAGCCGTCGAGGGATCCGGCGTCGCCCGTGGCCTGAGCGGCCGTCGGAGTGGGAGACATGGCGTGGCCGCCATGCTTCACCACCACGACCTGGCCCCAGAACCGCTGGATGTACGGGAGCGCGTCGACCAGGACGGCGGCCTTGGTGGCGGCGTCGACGCTCACGAGGTGCCCATGTTCTCGTCGATGTACGCGTGAGTCAGGTCGTTGGTCAGGATCACACCGGACCCGCGGCCGACGCCGAGGTCGGCCACGATCTCCAGCTCACGACCGGCCATGTGGGCGGCGACGGCGGCCGCATCGTGGGCGACGGCGATCCCGTCGTGACAGACCTCGGTGCCGCCGTAGGACACCGACACGCGGTCGGGATCGAAAACCACGCCGGAGGAGCCGAGCTCGCTCACCACCCTGCCCCAGTACGGGTCCTGGCCATAGAGCGAGCACTTGACCAACTGGCTCTCCGCCACCTTGCGGGCGGCGCGTGACGCCTCGTCGTCGGTCCGCGCACCGACGACCCTGATGCGCGCCACCTTGGTCGCTCCCTCGGCATCGCCGGCCATGAGGAAGGCCAGCTGGGCGCAGGCCTCGGCGACGGCGTCGGAGAAGGCGTCGATGTCGGGTCGGGCCCCGCGCCCACTGGCCAGGAGAATGACGGTGTCGTTGGTCGACGTGCACCCGTCGACCGACAGGGCGTTGAAGGAGTCACGCACACCGTCGACGAGGGCGGCCTGGGCCTGGTCGATCTCGACCATGGCGTCGGTGGTCAGCACGGCGAGCATCGTCGCCATGTTGGGAGCGAGCATGGCCGCGCCTTTGGCCATCCCGGCCACGGTGAACCCCGCGCCCTCCACCACCACCTGCTTGTCCCGGGTGTCGGTGGTGAGGATGGCCGTGGCCGCCGCCTCGCCGTCGGCCCCCCGGGCCGCCACCAGGGCCGGGATCCCCGACTCGAGGGGAGCCATCGGCAGCGGGATGCCGATGAGGCCGGTGGAGCACACCAGGACCTCCTCGGCCCGGCAGCCGAGTCCGTCGGCGACCAGGGAGCACATCCGCTCGGCGTCGGCCTGCCCCTGGGCGCCGGTGGCGGCGTTGGCGTTCCCGCTGGAGAGCACGACGGCCGCGGCCCGGCCGGCGGTCGACGCCAGGTGCGCACGCGACACGACGACGGGCGCGGCCGTCGACAGGTTCGAGGTGAACACGGCGGCGGCCACGACGGCCTTCCCGTCGTCGGTGGCGACGAGGGCCAGGTCGGGAGCGCCGCTCTGCTTGATGCCGCAGGCGATCCCCGCGGCGACGAACCCCTTCGGGACGGTTATCACGGGGTCACTCCGACGAGGGGCAGGCCCGTCGTCTCCTCGAGCCCGAGGGCGAGGTTCGCGCACTGGACCATCTGCCCGGACGCGCCCTTCACCAGGTTGTCGAGGGCGCTGAGCACCACGACCCACCCCGTGCGCGGGTCGACCCGCGCCGTGATCATGGCGGTGTTGGCCCCGAGGGTCGCCTTCGTCGACGGCGACTCGCGTCCCACGACCACGAACGGCTCGTCGGCGTAGAAGTCGGCGAGGAGCCCGATCAGGTCATCGGTGGTCGCCGTGCGGTCGGTGGGGCGGGCGTAACAGGTCGAGAGCAGGCCACGGGTCATGGGCGCCAGGTGCGGCGTGAACAGCACCTGGGCGCCGACGGCCTGCTCGATCTCGGGGGTGTGGCGGTGGTCGAGCAGCCCGTAGGCGCGGAAGCTCTCGTTGACGGAGCCGAAGTGGGTCGTCGCCGTCGGCGCCCGCCCCGCTCCCGAGACGCCGCTGGCGGCATCGACGACGATCCCCTCGGCGACGACGGCGCCGGCCCGCACGAGGGGCGCCAGCGCGAGGGCGGCGCTGGTGACGTAGCACCCGGCGGCGGCGATCAGCGGCGCACCGCGCAGGGGCTCGCGGAACAGCTCGGGGATGCCGAAGGCGAACTCCTCGAGGAGCTCCGGACAGGTGTGGGCGTGGCCGTACCACGTGGGGTAGAGCCCGGCGTCCTTCAGCCGGAAGTCCGCGCCCAGGTCGACAATGTGGCCGACGCGCGTCCGGAGCCCGGGCACGAGCTCCTGGGAGCGGCCGTGCGGCAGGCAGAGGAAGACGAGGTCGAGGCCGTCGAAGGTGGCCGGCCCGTCGAGCGCCGCGAACCGGAGGTCGGGGTAGGCGGCCGCCAGGCTGGGGTGGATCTCGGCGGCGCCGGCTCCGGCCGCGCTGTCGCCGGTGGCGACCATGACCTCGATCGCAGGATGGGCGGCGCAGAGCCGCAGGAGCTCCACGCCGGTGTAACCGGACGCGCCGGCGATGCCCACTCGGAAGGCCATGGTCGGCTACGATACATCATCGTGAATAATCATGCAGGCTGAGGGGCAGCCCAGGCCGCTCCGGGACCACCGCCTGCTGCGGGACTGGGCCGTCGTGGCGGGGGTCATGGTGGTGATGACCACCGGTGCGGCACTGTGGGCGAACGCCGTGTTCACCGGCGTCGACGCCTGGTGGGTGTCGAGCGACTTCTGGCTCCCGGTCCCGCTCGCCCACTACGTGGTCGAAGGCGCCGGGCCGTTCATGTACGACGCCCGATCGACGTATCTGGCCCTCCCCGGGATGCCGCTCGTCCTCGCCCCGGCCGTGGCCCTCACCCGCGCCCTGGGGCTGACCGAGTCCTACCCGATGCAGATACGCCACCCGAGCGCGTACCTCGTGCTCGGCCCCTACACGACGTTGCTGTCGACCGTCGCGGTCCTCGAGGCCCGGCGCCTCGCCACCGCGCTCGGCGTGGTCCGTCGTCGTCTCGCGCTCCAGGTCGCCGTCACCGCCGTCCCTCTCGTCGCCGTCGTGACCTTCTGGGGCCACGTCGAGGATGCCCTCGCCCTGGCCGGGTTGCTCGCCGCCCTCCGCCTCACCGCCGCCGGCGAGCACCGTCGGGCGGCGATCGCCATCGGTCTGGCCGTGCTGTTCAAGCAGTGGGCGCTGATGGGCCTCCCGATCGTCGTCTTCCAGGCGCCGGTCGAGCGCCGGATCCGGACACTCCTCGAGGCCCTGGCGCTACCGGCCGCGTTCGCCGTCATCTGCCTGGCGGCGGCATTCGCTCCGACCGTCGACGCCCTGCTCCTCTCGCCGTCGTTCCCGAACAAGGGCGGGCACCGCCAGCTCTGGATCGGCTCCGGCGTCCGCCGTGTGCCGGCCGCGCCGCTGCGGGCCCTCCCCATCGTCATCGCCGCCCTCCTGGGGTGGCGGGCTCGCGCCGTCGCCGCGCCGCTCCTGCTCGTCAGTGCCGTGGCGGTGGCCGCCGCCACCCGGCTCCTCGTCGAGCCGGTCGTGCACTCCTACTACCTGGCGCCGGCCGCCGCCCTCGCCATCGTCGTGTCGTTCGCCCGCCATCGGCGCGGCCTGGCGCCGCTGATCACGGCGCTGCTGGCGGCCCTCGCCCACATCATGTTCGCCGTCCATCCGTCGCCGGTGGTGTGGTGGTCGGTGTTCGTCGCCGTGCTGGCGCTCATGCTGCGGGACCCGCTGGTGGAGCTGGGGCGGGGCCTCAGCCGCGCAACCGCGCCCCCAGTGCCGTCGCCGCGGTGATGCACGCGGCCCTGACCTCGCCGACCTCGACGTCGGTGAGCGTGCGATCGGTGGCCTGGAACCGCAGGTGGAAGGCCAGGCTGCGCGAGCCGGGCCCCACCCCCTCACCGCGGTAGACGTCGAACAGCCGCAGGTCGACGAGCAGGTCGCCGGCGGCGGTGCGCAGCGCGTCCTCGAGCCGCCCTGCCGCGACCGTGTCGTCGAGCAGGAACGCCAGGTCGATGTCGCTGGAGGGGAATCGGCTGACGGGCCGCATCTCCAGTGGCCGGCGGGGGGCCGCCAGCACGCGCTCGAGGTCCAGCTCGGCCCAGGCGACGCGTCCGGGGATGTCGTGGGCAGCGAGGACGGCCGGGTCGACCTCGCCGACGACACCGAGCTCGACACCTCCGGCCAGGACGCGGACCGTGCGGCCCGGATGGAGGCCGGGCGTGGTGGTCGTTCCGTCCATGACGACGGGGGCGAGGCGCAGCGCATCGGCCAGCGTCGTCCACATGCCGACGGCATCGGCTGCCTCACTTCCCGCCAAGGCGAGCGCGAGGTGCTCGCGCTCGTCGGGCAGCGCGGCGTCGGGGGCGGGCACACGGAAGACATGGCCCAGCTCGAACAGGTTGATGTCGTTCTGGCGATGCCGGACATTGAACGCCACGGCGCGCAGCAGGCCCGGGAGCAGCGAGGTGCGGAGCACCGACTCCTCTCTGATCATGGCGTTGGCGGCACTGATCGTCTCGCCCGGCAGCCCGGCCCGTTCGTGGTCGCCGGGCCCGACCAACGGCGGGTTGGCCGCCTCGTCGAGCCCCAGGCCGCACAGGACCTCGCGCACGCGCCGGCGCTCGTGCTGGAACGCCGTCAGCGACCCCGTCTTGCCGCCGGGGGGAAGGCTGCGCGGGATGCGGGCGTAGCCATGGTGGCGCGCCACCTCCTCGATCACGTCGATCTCGCCGGTGGCGTCGGGCCGCCAGCTCGGGATGTCGACGACGAGGACCCCGGGCTCGAGCGGCGCGGTGCGGAAGCCGATCGGTGACAGGTAGCCCGCAACGTCGCCATCGGTGAGCGTCGTCGCGAGCAGTGCGTTGACCCGCGCCGTGCGCACGTGCACCGTCGTCCGCCTCGGGGCATCGGCGCGCACGTCGATCATGCCGGCGGCCACCTCGTTGCCGAGCACGGCGCAGAACCGGCGGACAGCCCGCTCGATCCCTTCGGGGTCGATCCCCCGCTCGAACCGGGCCGACGCCTCCGTGCGGAGGCCGAGCCGCTTCGACGTGCGGGCGATGGCCATGGGCAGGAAGTGGGCCGCCTCCAGCAGGACGCGGGTGGTCGTGGGGAGGATCTGGGTCGACTCGCCGCCCATCACGCCCGCCACGCCGATGGGCTCGCCCTCGGCGTCACAGATGAGGCAGTCGCCCGTGATCTCCACGCCGGGCCCCTCTCCCAGCCGGCGGGTGACGCCGTCGAGGGTCGTCAGCTCCTCCCCGGGACGAGCGGCGCGCACGACGAGCCCGTTGCCGGCGACCAGGTCGAGGTCATACGGGTGGGTGGGTTGGCCCAGCTCGAGCATCACGTAGTTCGAGGCATCGACCACGTTGTTGATGGGCCGCATGCCCGCCAGCACGAGACGACGCTGCACCCACTTCGGGGCCGGCCCGATGGCCACGCCCTCGATGACCCGGGCCGTGAACCGCGGGCACAGGTCGGGCGACCGAACCTCGATGGTGGCGAGGGCGTCGGCGCGGTAGGCCGCCTCCTCGATCACGACCTCGGGGATGGCGAAGGGCACGCCGAGCCTGGCGGCGAGGTCGCGCGCCACGCCCACCACCGACATGGCATCGGGACGGTTGGCGGTGATGTCGAGGTCGAACACGACGTCGTGCTCGACGCCGAGGGCGTCAGCGGCGGGCGAGCCCGGCGCGTGGTCGCCGTCGATGACGTGGATGCCGCTCGCGTCGGCGTCGATGCCGAGCTCGGCGGCGGAGCACAGCATCCCGTTCGACACCTCGCCGCGGACCTTGCGCCGGCCGATCTCCATCCCACCGGGGAGGACGGCACCGATGGTGGCCAGCGGCACCAGGTCGCCGGCCGCGAAATTGAATGCACCACACACGATCTGCAGGGCCTGCCCGTCACCGGCGTCGACATCGACGAGCTGGACGCGGTCGGCATCGGGATGCGGGCGCGTGGCCATGACGCGCGCCACCACGACACGATCGAGGCCGGCGCCGACCTCCTCGACGGCGTCGACCACGAGGCCGAGCTCGTTCAGGTGGTCGGTGAGCTCGGCCGTCGACCCCTCGATGGGCGCGAAGTCACGAAGCCACGACAGGGGTATGCGCATCAGCTCAGAACTGTCGTATGAAACGGAGGTCGTTGTCGAAGAGGATGCGCATGTCGGAGATGGCATGACGCATCTGGGCGAGTCGGTCGATGCCGAACCCGAAGGCGAAGCCCGTGTAGGTCTCGGCGTCGACGCCGACGTGGCCGAAGACGTTGGGATGCACCATCCCGCAGCCGCCCAGCTCGATCCAGCCCGTGTTCGAGCACGTCCGGCATCCCTCCCCGGCGCAGATCGTGCACGTCACCTCGAACTCCGCCGAGGGCTCGGTGAACGGGAAGTACGACGGCCGCAGCCGGCTGTGCATACCCGGGCCGAAGTACGCCTCGGTGAACGCCTCGATGGTGCCGGCCAGGTGGCCGAACGTGATGCCCCGGTCGACGACCAGGCCCTCGATCTGGTTGAAGCTCGGCGTGTGGCGGGCGTCGGGGGTGTCGCGCCGGTACACCCGGCCCGGCATGACGGCGTAGATGGGAGGCGGCTGGCTCTGCATGAGCCGCACCTGCACGGGCGAGGTGTGGGTGCGCAGCAGCGTCGACTCCGGCGGCCCCCAGTCGAGGTACAGGGTGTCCCACATGCTGCGCGCCGGATGGGCCGGCGGCAGGTTGAGCGCGGTGAAGTTGTGCCAGTCGGTCTCGGCCTCGGGCCCCTCGGCGACGGCGTAGCCCATGCCGACGAAGACGTCCTCGAGCCGATCGCGAGCCTGGGTCACCAGGTTCAGGTGACCGCGGAGTCGTGCCGGCGTGGTCTCGGTCAGGTCGAGCCGGTCGGCCTGGGCGCGCCCGACCGCCTCGGCGCGCGTCAGCTCCTCGCGATGCGCCGCCAACGCGTCGGTGATCGTGGTGCGCGCCTCGTTGAGCGCCTGTCCCGCCACCTTCCGCTCGTCGGGGGCGAGCGTGCCGAGCCGTTGGCTCTCCGCCGCCAGCGGTGACCGCTTGCCGAGCACCGCGGCCTCCACGCCGTGGAGGTCGAGGATGGTCCCGGCCGCCTCGATGGCGGCCAGCGCGTCGCGGACGACGGGGTCGAGAGTCATGACCCGTGGAGATCCTCGTACGCGGTGGCCGGGAGCGTGAAGCGGAACGTCGAGCCGGCACCCTGCACCGAGCTGGCCCACAGGCGGCCGCCATGGGCCTCGACCAGGCCGCGGCTGATCCAGAGGCCCAGTCCCGAGCCGGTGGGCCGGCCTTCGGCCCGCCGGAAGAACTTGGTGAACACCTGCGGGAGGTCCTCGGCCGGGATCCCCTCGCCGGCGTCGGTCACGGCGACGGCGACGTCGCGCTCGTTGGCCTCGCCCCGCAGCTGCATGCCCTTGGGGCTGGCGTACTTGCAGGCGTTCTCGACCAGGTTGGTGAGCACCTGCTCGATCTTGTCGGGGTCGGCGTAGACCTCGGGGAACGGCTGGGGAAACCCGATCGTGCAGTCGAGCTCGGGATACTCCATCGTCACCTTCTCGACGACCGAGCGGGACAGCGCCTCGATGTCGACCATCTGGCGGCGCAGCACCAGCCGCCCCGTCTCGAGCCGGCTGATGTCGAGGAGCTCGGTGATGAGACGCGTGACGCGGTCGGCATCGTGATTGACCTGCTCGAGCATCATGCGTTTCTGGTCGTCGGCCAGCCGATCCCAGCGGTTCAGCAGCAGGCTGGTGTACCCCTTCACCGACGTGAGCGGTGAACGCAGCTCGTGGCTCACCGTCGAGACGATCTCGATGCCGCTGGCGGCCTGATGGGCGCGGCGGCTGGCCTCCCGGAGCACGAGCACCATGCCGTCGAGCCCGCCGGCGTCGTCGCGGAGGTACCGCCCCGTCACGTAGGTCTCGAGCTCACTGCCGTCGGCCCGCCGCACCGTCACGTGCTGCTCCGGCAGGGCACGGACGGACCGCAGGCCCGTGGACGGGTGCCAGTCCGCTGTCCACGAGGGCTTTCCGTCGCGACCGCGGGGGTCGAGCAGCTCGAGGGCGCTCCCCCCGAGGAGCTCCTCCGCGGCGCGTCCCAGGAGCGTGCAGGCCGGCGCATTGACCTCGACGATGCGGCGCTCGACGTCGAGACGGAGCACGGCCTCGGGGATCAGGTCGACGAGGCCCACTACCGCTCCCTGCGCTGGCGGGCGGCCTCGAAACAGAGGACGGCGGATGCCACACCGACGTTCAGTGACTCGGCCCTCCCGGCCATGGGGATGTGGACGAGCCCGTCGAGCTCGCCCGCCACGCCTTCGGGCAGACCGTGGGCCTCGTTGCCGAGCACGAACGCCGTGGGGCGGGTGAGGTCGGCCGCGGTGTGGGCGACGCCCGCACCGACGGCGGCACCCAGCCGTTGCAGACCCCATCCACCCAACTGCTGGAGGACTGCCACTGGATCGCCTCCGACCACGACCGGGACATGGAACAGCGAGCCGGCCGACGCCCGCACCGTCTTCGGGTTGTACACGTCGACCGAACCGTCGCAGCAGACTACGCCGTCGGCTCCCGCCGCCTCCGCGCTCCGCAGCAACGTGCCGGCGTTGCCGGGGTCGCGAACGTCCACCGCGACCACGACGAGGGTGGCGGCCCGGAGTGCATCGATGGGTCGGTCGACGCTCTTCACGACGGCGGCCACCGGCTGTGGGGTGGTGGTGTCGGCGACCCGCTCGATGACGCCGGCGGCCAAGGCGTACACGCGGGCGCCGGCGGCATAGGCGGCGTCGACGGCGGGGCCGTCGCCGCCCGGCGCCACGAAGACCGACTCGATGGCTGCCCCCGCCTGTACCGCCTCGCCCAGGAGCTTGGCGCCCTCGACCACGAGGACGCCTTCCTCCTGACGGGCGGAGCGGCGGGCGACGAGGCGCCGCAGCCGCTGCACCTTCTGGTGGCGGTACGGCAGTGGCGCGGCTTCGGTCAGCTGGCGGCCTGGGTGTCCTGTGCCTTGCCGGCGACAGCCACCAGGCCCGCGAACGCGCCGGGATCGGTCACTGCCAGGTCGGCGAGGACCTTGCGGTCGAGCTCGACGCCGGCCATGCGCAGGCCGCTGATGAAGCGGCTGTAGCTCATGCCGTTGAGGCGCGCCGCGGCGTTGATGCGCTGGATCCAGAGCTGGCGGAAGTCGCCCTTGCGCGCCCGCCGGTCGCGGTAGGCGTACTGCAGGGAGTGCATGACCTGCTCGTTGGCGGCGCGGAAGCTGCGGCTCTTGTTGCCGTAGTAGCCCTTGGCCTGCTCGAGGACGGCCTTGTGGTGCTTCTTGCCGTGGACGGCACGCTTGACCCTTGCCATGTCGGCTCCTTTCCAGAAGAGGGGTGGGGGTTAACGGCCGAGAAGTCGGCGGATCTGCTTCAGGTCGCCGCTGCTGACGTCGGTCTCCCGGTTGAGGCGTCGGGTCCGCGTCGACGACTTCTTCTCGAGGATGTGGTTCATGAAGGCCTTGCGGCGCCGGATCTTGCCCGTGCCCGTGATCTTGAAGCGCTTGGCTGCGCCCTTGTCGGTCTTCATCTTCGGCATCTCTACGTCTCCTGCTCGATCGGGGCAGGGGACTCCTCCACCTGCGCTGCTGTGACCACTGATGCCTCTGCCGCACCCGCACCGTCCGCACCCGACCCGTCCGCGTCCGCCTTGGCCCGCTCGGTCGCGGCCTGGGCCCGCTTGTCCGGCGCCAGCACCATCACCATGTTCCGGCCGTCGATCTTGGGCGCCGACTCCACCTTGGCGAAGCCGCCGACCTGCTCGGCGATCCGGTCGAGGATCCGCCGCCCGAACTCGGGGTGATGCTGCTCACGGAACCGGAACATGATCGTCACCTTCACCTTGTGGCCCTGGGAGAGGAACTCCGCGACCTTGCGGGTCTTGGTGTCGAAGTCGCCGCCCGCGATCTTGGGGCGGTACTTCATCTCCTTGATGGTGACGTTGCTGGCCTTACGCCGCGATTCCTTGGCCCGCTGGGCCGCATCGAACTTGAACTTGCCGTAATCCATGATGCGGCAGACGGGGGGCACCGCCTGGGGGGCGACCTCGACCAGGTCGAGATCGGCCTCACGGGCGATGTTCAGGGCCTCCGGCAGGGGCTTGATCCCCAGCTGGGTGCCGTCGGCGGCGACGAGCCTGACCTCACGGGCCCGGATCCTGTCGTTGATCCTCGGCTCGTTGGTGGTGGGTGTGGCGATGCGGCATCACTCCTTGTCGAGTAGCCCATCGCCGACATGACGAGGGGCGGACGTCGGAAAGCACGCCCACCCCTGGTGGTCATCGACCCGTCGCACCGAACCAGGTGGAGGGGTGGGGGCCGGAGCCCCGCTTTCCGTATTCAGTTGTGCCTCTAGGGTAGCGGAGTGGGCAGTCTGTGGACACCTGGCGGCGAGCACCCGGTCGAACCGGACGACCCGGACGTCGGCGAGCCGGAGCTCACCGACGAGCAGATGGCGGCGAGGATGCAGGAGCTGCAGCGCCAGCTGGCCGCCACGCCGGCCGAGGTCGTCGTCGCCAACCATGGCTACGGCCTGTTCGAGCTGGCCGCCCTCCACCTCGGCCAGCAACCGGCCCAGCTCGACCAGGCGCGCCTGGCCATCGACGCCCTGGCCGCTCTGGTGGAGGGCCTGCCGGGCCGGCTCGGCGAGCACGAGCCCGCATTGCGCGACGGCCTGGCCCAGCTGCGCCTGGCCTTCGTGCAGGTACGGGCGGCCGCCGAGCAGGCCGCTCCCCCACCGTCACAGTAGCGATGCTCATCGAGGTCGTGACGTTCAGGGCGCGGGACGGAGTCGACGGAGGGACTGTGGCAGCAGCCGACAACCGGCTGCAGACCGAGTGCGTCCTCACCCACCAGGGCTTCGTGCGGCGCACGGTCGGCCACCGCGCCGGTCGCGACTGGGTGATGGTGACCTTCTGGTGGAGTGAGGCGGACGCCGCGGCGTCGTGGGAGCAGGCTGCCGGGCACCCCGCCCACGACCAGCTCATGTCGATGGTCGATGACGGGTCGTGGCACGTCGAGCGGTACGACGCCCTGGACTGATCACTGCTGGACGAGCACGACTGGGTTGCCCTCGGGGTCGGTGATGGCGGCGATGGTCGGTCCGCCCGGCACGTCGAAAGCCCCCATGGTCACGGCCCCACCAAGCTCGACGGCGCGGTCGAGTGACTCCTGGAGCACGCGCACCTGGATGTAGAGGGTCATGCCGGGCGAGTCACTGGCGCTGATGTGGCCGGCCGGGCCCGGCTCGGGGCCGCCGAGGCCGGCATCGAAGCTCATGAGCCCACCGTCCTCGATCCGCCAGTTGAAGAGCGCGGCGTAGAAGGCCCGCTGGCGCTCGGGGTCTCGAGCGCGCAACTCGAAGTGGACGACGGGGCGGGGCCAGTCCGGAGCGCTCATGACGGCTCGAGGGCGGAGGCGGCGAACGCTTCCACCACGCGGCGACGCCAGTCGGTGAGCAGCGGATAGCGCGCCGCGTCGGTCTTGCCCAGTCGCACCACGACGAGGTCGAGGCCGGGGACGACCATGATCGACTGCCCCTCGTACCCGCTGGCCCGAAACGACCCGTGCTCGTCGCCGATCACCCACCAGTGGGCGCCGTAGCCGTGGCCCTCGTCGTCGACGGAACGCCAGGTGCGCCCGTGGTCGACCCATCCGCCGGGCAGGAGGCGGCGCCCCTCCCACACGCCGTCGCGCAAATAGAGATAGCCGAACCGGGCGAAGTCGCGAGCGCAGCAGTAGACGTAGGACGAGGCGATCCATGTCCCTGCCGCATCGAGCCGCGCCGTGGCGGTGCGCATGCCGATCGGCGCGAACAGGCGCTCGTGGAGGAACCGCTCGTACGGTTCCCCGGGCCCCAGGAGCCGGGCGACGATCCCCGAGAGCACGTTGCTGGTCCCGCTCGAGTAGTTGAGGCGGTCGCCGGGTGGCGCGGCCAGCGTGCGGTCGGCGGCGAAGTGGGCGACGTCACCCGACCCGGAGCCGAACAGCATCTCGATGACATCGGACCGGTCGGCGTCGACGTAGTCCTCCAGGAAGTCCAGCCCGTCGCGCATGGCGAGCAGCTGCTCGATGGTGATGGCGCTCCGGGGGTCGTCGTCGCTCTGCCACTCGGGCACGGCGGCCCGGTCGCCTGTCGCCAACCGTCGGTCACCGACCAGCATCCCGATGACGGCGTGGAGCATCGACTTGGCCATCGACCACGAAAGGAGCGGGGTGGCGGCGGTGACCGGCTCCGGCGGCGCGTCGAGATGCTCGATGACACCGGCGTAGCGCTCGTGGACCAGCCGACCCCGATGGATGACCACGGCGGCATAGGTCGTGGCCAGGGGCCCGTCCTCGTCGAACAGCTCGGCGACGATGCCTTCGACGTCGACGCCGCCGGGCGGCGGACCGGGCGGCCACTCCTCCGTCGGCCACGGCAGCCCCTCGGGTTGCGGGGGCATCGGGAGGAGTGGATGACTGGGCACCTCGGCCAGCCTTTCACGAGGCGTCGGACCTAGTGTCGGCGGTGATGACCACCGCGACCACGCCCCTTCCCGACGGGCTGGTCGCCGTCGTGAAGCACGACTGCCCGACGTGCGGGATGGTGGGACCGGTCCTGGACTCGCTCGGCGTGCATGTCGTCTCCGAGGACGACGACGAGGGCCTCGCACTCTCCTATCAGCTCGGTGTGGAGACCGTCCCCACCCTCATGACCGTCCGCGGCGGCAGGGAAACGGCGCGCGTCGTCGGGTGGTCGCGGTCGCAATGGGAGTCGCTCACCGGCAGCGCCGGCCTGGCGCCCGAGCTGCCCGACGCCCGACCGGGCTGCGGGTCGAGGACACTCGACCCCACTGTCGCCGACGAGCTGGCCGTGCGCTTCGAGGGCCATCGGATGCAGAGCCGACGGGTGGAGATCTCCGCCCTCGAGGACGAGGCCGAGGCGCTGTTCGATCGCGGATGGACCGACGGCCTGCCCGTCGTGGCCCCGACCGAGGCGCGCGTCCTGCGGATGCTGGCGGGCACGACCCGCGACCCGCAGGAGGTCGTGGCCGTCGTTCCCCCCGACCTGGCCGAGTGCACGGTGGAGAAGGCGGCGGTCAACGCGGTCATGGCCGGCTGCCGCCCCGAGTACCTGCCCGTCGTGCTGGCCGCCGTCGAGGCGGCGTGCACCGACGCCTTCAACGCCCACGGCGTGCTGGCCACCACGATGCCGGTCGGGCCCGTCCTGGTGGTGAACGGGCCGGTACGGCGGCGCATCGGCATGAACAGCGGCATCAACGCCATGGGCCAGGGCAACCGGGCCAACTCGACCATCGGCCGGGCGCTGCAGCTGGTGATCCGCAACGTGGGCGGAGGAAAGCCGGGCGAGATCGATCGCGCCACGCAGGGCAACCCCGGGAAGGTCGCCTTCTGCTTCGCCGAGGACGAGGAGGGGTCGCCGTTCGAGCCACTCCACGTGGCCAGGGGCTTCGGGGCGGAGACGTCCACGGTCACCGTGTTCGCCGGCGAGGGGCCCCGTGGGGTGGTCGACCAGCTCAGCCGCGACCCGGAGTCCCTCGTCCGTTCGTTGGCGGCCTGCCTGGCGACGGTGCAGCATCCGAAGCTCCCGCTCGCCTTCGACGCCATCGTGGTCCTCGGGCCCGAGCACGGTCGTGTGTTCCGCGAGGCGGGATGGGACCGGGCCACGCTGCTCGCTCGCCTGCATGAGCTCACCCTGCTGCGCCGCGACGACTTCGTCAGAGGCGCGGGCGGCATGGCCGAGGGTGTGCAGGAGACCGTGCAGGTCGAGGCGCTCCCGAAGTTCCGCACCGGCGGCATCCTCGTCGTGCACGCCGGGGGCGGGGCCGGCCTGTTCTCGAGCATCATCGGGGGTTGGGCCAATGGCACCATGGGCAGCGAGCCGGTGACCAGGGAGGTCATGACATGAGGATCCTCGACCCCACCTCCGAGCGCGGCACGACCACCCGCCCCGCCGCAGCGCGGCCGGCCTCGCTCGCCGGTCTCACCGTGGGGCTGCTCGACATCAGCAAGGCGCGCGGCGACGTCTTCCTCGCCCGGGTCGAGGAGCTGCTGACGGCGAGGGGGCTGAAGGTTCTGCGCTACGCCAAGCCGACCTTCACCAAGCCGGCGCCCGTCGACCTCCGCCACGAGATCTCGACCCACTGCGACGTGGTGGTCGAGGCCCTCGCCGACTGAGGCTCGTGCACGTCGTGCAGTGTGCACGACATCGTCGATCTCGAGCAGCGGGGCCTGGCCGGTGTCTTCGTGGCGTCCAGTGAGTTCGTCGACG
This sequence comes from Acidimicrobiales bacterium, assembly GCA_035526015.1. Classification (GTDB taxonomy): domain Bacteria; phylum Actinomycetota; class Acidimicrobiia; order Acidimicrobiales; family DATLDH01; genus DATLDH01. Next base: position 12,432 of record DATLDH010000004.1, on the reverse strand, counting down.
CCGCCGCCGTGCAGGCCACGGCGCTCGGTGCTCCCGACGTGGCTCGGGTGTTCGTGCCCCACCCCATCCAGGACCGCACCGACGACGAGGTCCGCGCCCTGGCCGACGCCGCCGTCGACGAGATCCTCGCCGCCCTCACCGCGGAGTGAGCCCGCTCGCCTCCCACTTGCCGTGATGCCCGGCGACGACGTCGAAGGTCACCTTCGCCCCGATCTCGATCGTGCGCGTGCCGTCGGCGATCTGCGTGCAGTGGAAGGAAAGCTCACGCCCGTCCTCGCCCCGGACCGTCCCGAGCCCCTTGTAATCGTCGAACTCGGTGACCACCCCCTGCATCAGTGGATGATCTTGGAGAGCGGGAGCTCGACGATGTCGGTGGCGCCGGCGTCCTTCAGGTCGGGGATGAGTCGGTTGATCTCGGCCTTGGCCACCACCGTCTCGACGGCGTAGCCCCCGTCCCCGAACAGCTGTGACACCGTCGGCGACTTCATCGACGGCAGCAGGCCGATGACGGCGTCGAGGTCGCCGGCGGCCACGTTCAGCTTCACCAGCACCTTGCCCCGCGCCTCGAGCACACCCTGCAGGAGGGTGTGCAGCTGACCCATGGCGTGGCGCTTGGTGGGGTCGGCGGCCGCCGCCGGGTTGGCGATGAGCTCGGTCCAGGACTCCAGCACGGTGTCGATCACCTTCAGGCCCGCCGCCTTGAACGCCCGGCCCGTCTCCGTGCCGTCGACGACGGCGTCGGCGACATCGGGGATCTTGGCCTCGGTGGCGCCGTAGGAGAGCAGCACCTCGGCCTCGATGCCGCGCTCGGCCAGCCACCGGGCGGTGAGACCGGGGTACTCGGTCGAGACCCGCACGCCGGCCGGGAGGTCCTCGACGCGCGTGACCGCCGAGTCGCCGGCGACCGCCAGCATCAGGCGGAACGGGCGATCGGTCGCCTTGGAGTACTGCAGCCGACCGAGCGACTCCACCTTCGCGCCCGTCTCCTCGATCCAGTCGCGACCGGTGACGCCGAGGTCGAACAGGCCGTCGGCCACGTACCGGGGTATCTCCTGGGGGCGGAGGATGCTGACGTCGAGCACGCGGTGGTCGTCGATCGTCGCCTTGTACTCCACCTCCGAGCTGCGCTGGACGGTGAGGTCCGCCTCCTCGAACAGTTGCAGGGTGGCGCGCTCCAGCGACCCTTTGGGCAGCACGAGGCGCAGCATCAGCCGTTGGCCTTGGGCAGTTGGCGCAGCAGGTCGACCATCTCGATGGCGGTGACAGCCGCCTCGTAGCCCTTGTTGCCGGCCTTGGTGCCGGCCCGCTCGATGGCCTGCTCGATGCTGTCGGTGGTGAGCACGCCGAAGATCACGGGGATGCCGGTGTCGAGCTGCACCCGTTGGATCCCCTCGGCACACTGCCCGGCCACGAGGTCGTAATGCGAGGTCGCGCCGCGGATCACGGCGCCGAGACAGATCACGGCGTCGACGTCGCCCGACGCGGCGAGGCGCTGGGCGGCCAGAGGGATCTCGAAGGCACCCGGCACCCAGGTCTCGATGACCGACGCGTCGTCGACACCGTGGCGGGTGAGCCCGTCACGAGCGCCGGTGAGGAGGCGCTCGGTGATGAGGTCGTTGAACCGGCCGCACACGATGCCGAACCGCATCCCGTCGCCGCGCAGGTTGCCGCTATAGGACGTCATCGAGCCCCTCCAGGAAGTGGCCCATGCGCTCGCGCTTGGTCCGCAGGTAGTCGATGTTCTCAGGATTCGGCTCGATCTCCAGCGGCACCCGCTCGACGATGTCGAGCCCGAACCCCTTGAGCCCGCCGTACTTGACCGGGTTGTTCGTCATCACCCGCATCGTGGTGATGCCGAGGTCGACGAGGATCTGGTTGCCGATGCCGTACTCGCGGCTGTCGACGGGCAGTCCGAGCTCGAGGTTGGCGTCGACGGTGTCGTGGCCCTGCTCCTGCAGGCTGTAGGCCCGCAGCTTGTGGCCGAGGCCGATGCCGCGACCCTCATGACCGCGCAGATACACGATCACACCGAGGCCGGCCTCGGCGATGAGGCGCTTGGACAGGTCGAGCTGCGGACCGCAGTCGCACCGCAACGACCCGAAGACGTCGCCCGTGAGGCACTCGCTGTGCACGCGCACCAGCACGTTGTCCTCCCCCTGCACCGCGCCCTTCACCAGCGCCAGGTGGTGCTCGCCGTCGAGCACCGACTCGTAGGCGTACCCGGTGAAGTCGCCATAGGGCGTCGGGATGCGTGCTTCGGAGACCCGGCGGATGAGCCGCTCGCTCTGGCGGCGGTAGCGGATGAGGTCGGCGATGGTCACGAGGACGAGGCCGTGCTCCTCCGCGAAGCGCTCGAGGTCGGGCAGCCTCGCCATCTCCATCTTCTTCTCGTCGACGATCTCGCACAGCACGCCGGCCGGGTAGAGGCCGGCCATGCGGGCCAGGTCGACGGCCGCCTCGGTGTGCCCGGCCCGCTTGAGGACGCCGCCCTCGCGGTAGCGGAGCGGGAAGATGTGGCCGGGGCGGGCCAGGTCGGCGGGCCGGGTCGACGGGTCGATGAGGGCCTGGATGGTCGATGCCCGGTCCGAGGCGGAGATGCCGGTGGTCGTGTTGTGGCGGTAGTCGACGCTGACGGTGAACGCCGTCCGCTGGGCCTCGGTGTTGGCCGCGACCATCAGCGGCAGCTCGAGCTCGTCGAGGCGATCGCCCGTCATCGGCATGCAGATCACGCCCGAGGTGTGCTGCAGGAAGAACGCGATCTTCTCCTGGGTCGCGAACTCCGCGGCGATGATCAGGTCGCCTTCGTTCTCTCTGTCCTCGTCGTCGACGACAACAACGATCTCGCCGCGTGCGACGGCGGCGATGGCCTTCTCGATGGTTTCCAGACTCATTCGTTGCTCCCTTGGAGAAGGCGCTCGACGTACTTTGCGAGCACGTCGACCTCGAGGTTGACGCGATCGCCATGGCCCTTGCGGCCCAAGGTGGTGACGTCGGTGGTGTGGGGGATGACGGCGACGGTGAATCCGTCGTCGAGGACGGCGACCACCGTCAGGCTGCAGCCGTCGACGGTGACCGAGCCCTTCTCGACGAGATAGCGCAGGAGTGAGCGTGGCGCGCTGATCCTGAGATCGGGAGCGGGGTCGACGATCTCCCCCACGCCGTCGACGTGGCCCTGCACGATGTGGCCGCCGAGCCGGTCCTGGAGGCGGACGGGACGCTCGAGGTTGACCGTGTCGCCCTCGGCCAGGTCGGCCAGGTTGGTGCGCGCCAGGGTCTCGTCGACCGCCTCGGCCGCGAACCACCCGTCGCCGAGGTCGGTGACGGTGAGGCAGCAGCCGTTGACGGCGATCGAGTCCCCGATGGCGGCATCGGCGGTGACGACCGTCGCATCGAAGCGGAACTTGCCCGCGTCGCGCGCCTGGACGGTGCCGAGCTCCTCGACGATGCCGGTGAACATCAGGCCGCAGTCCCGGTGGCGGGCTCGAGGTCGACCCGGAGGTCGGCGCCGAGACGCTCGACCGAGACGATGGTGCCGCGCCACACGTCGTCGATGGTCGGCGCGCCGGCCCCGGCGAACACCGGACGTCCGTCGTCGCCACCGAACAGGGCGGGGGCGAAATAGACGACATACCGGTCGACGAGCCCGGCGGTGTGGAAGGCGTGCGCGACCGATGCTCCGCCCTCGACCAGCACCTGCAGGATGTCGCGGCGGCCGAGTTCGCCGAGGACGTCATCCAGGTCGCCGGTCAGCTCCAGCGCCGGCCGCACCTTGGCGGCGGCGGGGATGGCGCCGAGCACGACCCGCTGCGGGTCGTCGCCGTCGACGAGCCGAACCGTCAGCGACGGATCGTCGGCGCGCACCGTCCCGGCGCCGACGAGGACGGCATCACTGTCGGCCCGTAGGCGGTGGGCATCGGTGCGCGCCTCCTCGCCGGTGATCCAACGGCTGGAGCCGTCGGGCGCCGCCGTCCGGCCATCGAGGCTGCTGGCCAGCTTGAGCACGACCCACGGGCGCCCGGTCGTGCGGTGCTTGAGGTACGGGGCCAGATCGCGGCGGATCTCCTCGGCGCAGACACCGACCTCGACCTGGATGCCGGCCTCACGGAGCCGGGTGATCCCGGCACCGCTGACCCGGGCGTCGGGGTCCTCCACGCCGACCACGACGCGACGGACGCCGGCGGCGATGATGGCGGTGACGCAGGGCGGGGTCCGCCCGTGGTGGGAGCAGGGCTCGAGGGTGGCATACAGCGTGGCCCCCCTGGCCCGGTCCCCGGCGGCGGCGAGCGCGACGATCTCGGCGTGGTCGCCTCCGGGCGCCTGGGTGGCCCCTTCGGTCGTCCAGGACCCGCCGTCGACCACACAGCCGACCCAGGGATTGGGCGGCGCGAGCCGCCTCGAGCCGCGCCCGACGACCAGCGCCCGCCGCATCGGCTCCTCGTCCGGTCGCATTTCAAACGATAGTTTACAAAACGACCGCCCCGGGAGGCAATCACGGCCGGCGTGGGGCAGGGGCCCCCACGCTTCGGAGGAGGGTGGGGCTGCGGGGCCCCGCCCGGGAAATGAGAGTCAGTGGGGTTGGTGGCCGGCGAGCAGGTCGAGGGCGTGGGGGACGACGTCGAGAACCGCTTCGCAGCACTCGACGGCACCCGCCGGGGAGCCGGGGGTGTTCAGGACCAGGCAGGTGCCGATGGTGCCGGCCACGGCGCGGGAGAGGCGGCCCTTCGGGCTCACCGCGCGCATCGCCTCGGCCAGGCCGGGCGCCTGTCGCTCGAGCACGTCGAGGGTGCCCTCCGGCGTCTGGTCGCGGGGCCCGAAGCCGGTGCCGCCGGTCGTGACGAGGAGGCCGTCGAACCCGCGCGCCATCCGGCGCACGGCGTCGCCCACCGACTTCACGCCGTCGGCGACCACCTCGTGTCCCACGACCTCGAACCCGTTGGCCCCGAGCAGCTCGACGAGGGCCAGGCCGCTGCGGTCGTCCCTCGTGCCGGCCACGACGCCGTCGGAGACGGTGAGGACCTTGGCGCGCATCTAGGCGGCGAGGCGGGCCGCGGCCTTGATGGCGCGGCCGGCGGCGACCGGGTCGGCGGTCCCGAACACGGCACTGCCGGCCACGAGCACGTCGGCGCCGGCAGCGGCCGCGACCCCGGCGGTGTCGACGTCGATCCCGCCGTCGACCTGCAACGCCGTCGCCAGGCCGAGCCGGTCGAGCTCGGCGCGGGTCGCCGCCACCTTCGGCATCACGCCGGCGATGAACTTCTGACCGCCGAAGCCCGGGTGCACGGTCATAAGGAGGACCAGGTCGAGGTCACCGAGGAACGGGGCGAAGTCGGCGAAGGGCGTGTCGGGATTGACCGCCAGCCCGACGTCGAGACCGAGGTCGCGCATCTGGGTGATGAGCGCGGCCGTGCCGCCCACCTCGACGTGCACCGAGCACCCGTCGGCACCTGCGTCACGAAACGCCTCGAGGTACCGCGCCGGCTCCGAGATCATCAGGTGGCAGTCGAGGTACAGCGACGTGTGCTTGCGCAGTGAGGTCACGACGGGCGGCCCGATGCTGAGGTTGGGCACGAAGTGGCCGTCCATCACGTCGACGTGAAGGAGGTCGGCGACCCCCTCGATGCCGGCCACGGCGTCGCCCAGGGCGGCGAAGTCGGCCGAGAGGATCGAGGGTGCCAGGCGAACCACCCGGCCACCCTACCGGCGGGGTGCGGTCAGATTGAGGACGTACATGCCGTCGGTGTCGGCGTCCTGGGGGAGCAGGAGGGCGCCGCGCCCGTGCGGGCGCCACGGCCCCTCGGGCGGCGGGGTCGCCCGCCAGTCCGGGTGCTCGGCCTCCAGCCGGCGGTCGACGTCGAGGGTCTCGGCCGCCGTCATCGTGCAGACGCTGTAGGTGAGGCGTCCACCGGGCCGCACCAGGTCGGTGGCGGCGCCGACCAGCTGCTGTTGGAGGCGGGCGAGGGCGGCGACGTCGCGCTCCTCGATGCGCCAGCGCGCGTCGGGACGGCGGCGCAGCACGCCGAGGCCCGAGCACGGGGCGTCCACCAGCACACGGTCGGCGGAGCCAGGGCGCACCGGCATGGCCCGCCCGTCGGCCACAACCGTCGCGACGCTCGCGCGAAGGCGGCGGGCGTTCCCGGCCACCAATGCGGCCCGCGTCGGGTTGCGGTCGGCACCGATGACCGCCGCGCCGGCCGCCGCCATGGCCGTCGCCTTGCCACCCGGTCCGGCGCACACGTCGAGCACCGTCTCGCCGCTCTCGGCTTCGACCGATGCCGCCACCCACTGCGACGCCAGGTCCTGGGTGTAGCCGTCGGCCCGCAGCGTCACCTGGGGTCGGTCGTTCATGCGCTCGAGGGCGGCGCGGGCGTCGGCGGGGCCGAGGTCGGCGGTGAGCCGGCGGAGCACCCAGTCGGGGTAGCTCAGCGCGGTCGCCTCGTCCGGCCACGCCGGGAGGTTCGGCATCAGTCGCGTGAGGGAGCGGAGCGCGGCGTTCACGAACCCCTTGGCCCGTTTGGGGGCCAGGTCGACGGTCGCCGACACGGCGGCGTGCGCAGGGGTCTGCAACCATACGAGCTGGTAGACGCCGAGGCGCAGGACACGCCGCACGGAGACGTCGAGGTCGCGCCTCGTCACATGGTCGACGAGGAAGTCGACGGCCCGGCGCTGCCTGGTCACGCCGTACACGAGCTCGGTCGCGAAGGCCCGGTCGCGCTCGGCCAGATCACTGTCGGCCAGCAGCGTCGGGAGGATCAGGTTGGCGTAGGCACCGTCGTCGATGCGCAGCAGCGCCTCCACCGCGATCTCCCGAGCCGAGGACGTGGCGGTGACCGTCACCCCAGCTGCTCGCCGTCGGCGGGACGCGTCCCGTTTCGCCACGCCGCAGCCGCCTGCGGACCCTTCCCCTCGGGCTGCACCTCCAGCAGCTCCAGACCGGACCCTTCGCCACAGGCCACCACGAGCCCGTCCAGCGAACCCGTCACGCTGGGCCGCGCATCGCCTGCTGAGTGTGACGGGTTCGGAGGGAGAGGGTGGGCGCGGAGGATGCGCAGGCGCTTGCTGCGGAAGGTCGTCCAGGCCCGGCCCAGGCGGACGAGCCGGTGCACCTCCACGGCCGGGCGGGACCAGTCGATGCGAAGCTCGTCGGGGTCGAGCTTGGCGGCGTAGGTGGGCTCACCCACCTGGGCGCGGGGCTCGCCGAGACCTGCCGCAAGGCGCGACACGAGCAGCTCGGTGCCGACCACGGCCAGACGCGCCCGCAGGTCGTCGGCCGACTCGTCGTCGCCGACCTCGACCTCGACGCAGTCATGGACCGGTCCCGTGTCGAGACCCTCGTCGAGGGCCATGAGGCAGACGCCGGTGCGCGTGTCGCCGGCGAGGATGGCGCGCTCGACCGGCGCCGCGCCGCGCCACCGCGGCAGCAACGAGAAGTGGAGGTTCACCATGGGCACGGCCGCCAGGACGGGGGGTTTGATGAGTCGGCCGAAGGCGACCACCACGCCGAGCTCGGCCCCGCAGCCCACGACGTCGGAGACCCGGTCGGTGACGGCCAGGCCGAGCTCGACGGCGGCCGCCTTGACCGGGCTGGCGGCGGTCGCGCCACCCCTCCCCCGCCGCCGGTCGGGTTGGCTCACGACCAACACGATGTCGTGGCCGGCCGCCACCAACCCCCGAAGGGACGGGACGGCCGCCGTCGGGCTCCCCAGGAACGCCAGCCGCACCTGGAGCTAGAGCCGCGGGCCCGAGTGGGGGCGGCCGTCGCCGTTGCGGCCCACCGTCCCGTTCCGCAGGTCGCGCAGGGCCTGCTTGCGCTGGTCGACGTCGAGCCGCTCGAGCAGCAGGGTGCCGTCGAGGTGGTCGAGCTCGTGCTGGAACACCCGCGCCACCAACTCGTCGGCGTCCAGGTCGATCTCGTTGCCGTCGAGGTCGTAGCCGGTGAGGTGGACCTGCTTGGGACGCACCAGCGGGAAGTACAGGCCGGGGATCGACAGGCACCCCTCCTCGTACTCCCACTCGCCGGTGCTCTCGGTGATCACGGGATTCACCACGACCTGGGGCCCGTCGCCGATGTCGTAGACGAACAGTCGCTGCTGCACGCCCACCTGCGGTGCGGCCAGGCCGAGCCCGGGCGCGGCGTACATCGTCTCGATCATGTCGCTCGCCAGACGCGCCACCTTGCCGTCGACGTCGGCGACCTCGCGGGCGCGCTGCTTGAGCACGGGGTCGCCGTAGACGCGGATGGCCTGGGTGGTCACGGTGTCAGGCTACCGCCAGGTCCCAGGACCCCCGGTCAGGCGCGGAGTGGGTCGACCTCGACGCGGAGCCGGCCCGGTGGTCGACCGGTGGCGGTCAGCGCATCGCACAGCGCGTCGTGGGACGGGGCGCTGATCAGCCAGCGCCCGTCGTCGGGCCCGGCCGTCCGGACCGTTTCCGGCAGGGCATCGACCAGGGCGGGGGCCGCATCGCCCGACACGAGCGCCCACGCCGCGAAGGGCGGCTGGCTCAGCTCGCGCCGGCGTGCGGCCTCGGGCCTGCTGAGCAGCCCCGGGTCGGCGGCGACGGCGGCGGCGATGACCTCGTGATCCGGGAGGCGGGTCTGGACCACGACCCGCCCAGGTCGTCCACCCACCACCCGCGCCGCCCGGGCCAACAGGGCCATCGCCTGCTCCGGCGCGCGGAACCGGGGCGCCAGCAGCTCCTGGTCGAAGTCGAGGAACACCACGGTGGTGGCGCGCCGGACCTGATGGAGGACGGCCTCGGTGCCCACGACCACACGGGCGCCGGGATCATCGGCGTCGTCGCCGGTGACCTCCCCCACCGGCTCGCCCACCAGGGCGGCCACCTCCTCCCGGACCCGGGTGACGCCGAGCCGCAGCCGCTTGAGCTGAAGCGAGCCGCACGCGAGGCAGAGCCCCGGGCGTTCGAGCCCGCACCCGGAGCAGCGCAGACCGACGTCGTGCTGCCCGACGGCGGCGCCACACTGCTCGCAGCGGCACAGCTCGCCGCATTTCGCGCAGGCGAGGAGGCGGGCCCGGCCCTTGCGGTTCAGCACGCAGACCACGCGGCCCTCGCCCCGGACGAGGTCGACCAGCCGCGGCGAGAACAGGCCGGACCGCGGATCGTCGCTCCGCCGGTCGATCACCTCCACCGCCGCCCACCCGGCCCGCTCGTCGGCCCGGGTCGTGGTGACGAGGGTTCCCCACTGCTGCTGGTCGATCGTCGGGCACGGGGTGACGAGGACGCATGGCGCGCCGTCGCGCGCGGCGCGCTCGGCCGCGACCTGCCACGCGTTCCACGTCGGTGCCCGCTCCTCCTGGTACACCTCGTCGTGAGCGTCGAGCACGACGACGGCGCCGACCCGCTCCACCGGCGCCCAGGCCGCGGCCCGGGCACCGATCACCACGTGCGCCCCTGCGGCGGCACGGGACCACTCCCCCGGCACGACCGCGACCGAGTGGCCGTCGGCCCGCAACGCGCGCCCCATGGCCTCGGCCCGGGCGACCGACGGGACGAGCACGAGGGCCGGGTCGTCCAAGCCCATGGCGGCCGTCACCAACGCGCGCCGATCGGCCGCCGGGGGCAGCCGCACCACGGCGCGCCCGGCCGCGAACGCCTCTGCCACCAGCGATTCTCGAGGCAATGCTCCGGCCTCGGGCCGGGCTATTGCCTCGAGAACGGTGGGGAGGGCGCGGACGGCGACGGGTGGGGAGGCGGTGCCGAGGAAGCGGGCGCGGGGACCGGCCCAGCGCCAGGCCGCCCACTCCGACAGGGCGACGAGTGACGCGGGAGGGCCCCAGCCCGTGACCTTGGCGATCGGGCGCACGGCGACGCCCTCGGGCGGCGTCACGTCGTCGTCGACCACCCATCCGCCGACGCGGCGGCCGTGGAGCTCGATGCGCACCATGGTGCCGATCCGCACGTCGGCGGCCATGGCCTCGGGAACTGCGTAGTCGAAGACCTTGTCGATGGCCGCTACATCCGGGAGCACCCGGATGTAGCGCATTACAGGCCGAGCGCCGTCTTCAGCTCGTCCAGCTTCGGCGTGCGCTCCCAGGTGAACTCCTTGTCGGACCGTCCGAAGTGACCGTAGGCCGCCGTGCGGCGGTAGATCGGCCGGCGCAGGTCGAGGTCACGCAGGATGGCGGCCGGGCGCAGGTCGAACAGGTCGCGCACGACGTCGGCCACCTTCACGGGGTCGACCTCCTCGGTGCCGAAGGTCTCCACCATCACCGACACCGGGTGGGCCACGCCGATGGCGTAGGCGACCTGGATCTCACAGCGCTTGGCGGCACCGGCGGCCACCACGTGCTTGGCCACCCAGCGCGCCGCGTAGGCGGCGGAGCGGTCGACCTTGGTCGGGTCCTTGCCCGAGAAGGCGCCGCCGCCGTGGCGGGCCGACCCGCCATAGGTGTCGACGATGATCTTGCGGCCGGTGAGACCGGTGTCGGCGTGCGGCCCGCCCAGCTCGAACTTGCCCGTGGGGTTGGCCAGCACCTCGTAGTCGTCGTCGGCGAACTGGGCGGGCAGCATCGGATGGATGACGTGCTCGTTCAGATCGGGCTTGAGCAGCGTCTCGATGTCGAGCCCGGGCTCGTGCTGGGTGGAGATCAGCACCGTGCGGAGGCGCACCGGCTGGCCGTCGGAGTAATCGAACGTGACCTGCGTCTTGCCGTCGGGCCGGAGGTACGGCAGCACTCCGGCCTTGCGCACCTCGGCCAGCCGCTGGGCCAGGCGGTGGGCCAGCCAGATCGGCACCGGCATGAGGTCGGTGGTCTCGTCGCAGGCGTAGCCGAACATCATCCCCTGGTCGCCGGCGCCCTGGGCGTTGAGCTGGTCCTCGCCGCCGGTGCCGGTGCGCAGCTCGTGCGCGGTGTCGACGCCCTGGCCGATGTCGGGCGACTGCTCGTCGATGGAGACGATCACGCCGCACGTGTTGCCGTCGAAGCCGAACGACTCGCGGTCGTAGCCGATCTCACAGATCGTGCGCCGCACGATCTTGGGGATGTCGACATATGCCGTGGTCGAGATCTCACCGGCGACGACGGCCAGGCCGGTGGTGAGCAGGGTCTCGCAGGCGACCCGGCCGCCGGGGTCCTCGGTGAGGATGGCGTCGAGGACGGCGTCCGACACCTGGTCGGCCATCTTGTCGGGATGGCCTTCGGTGACGGACTCGGAGGTGAAGGTGAAGTTCTTCATCGGGGGCTCCTGGGGAGGCGGGCGGACACGGCATCGAGCAGGGCCCGGGCCACCTCGCGCTTGCTGGTGAGGGGGATGGTCTGCTCGGACCCGTCGGAGCCCAGGAGCAGCACGGCGTTCGTGTCGTGCTCGAAGCCCACGCCGTCGGCGGCGACGTCGTTGGCCACGATCAGGTCGAGGTGCTTGCGCTCGAGCTTGCCGAGCGCGTTCTGGCGCAACGACTCGGTCTCCGCCGCGAAGCCGACGATGACCTGGCCCGGTCGCTTCTGGCGGCCGAGATCGACGAGGAAGTCATGCGTGCGCTCGAGGACGATGGTCGGGGCGCCGTCGCTGTCGAGGTCGCCCTTCTTGATCTTCTGCGTGGCAGGTGCTGCGGGACGGAAGTCGGCGACGGCGGCGGCCATGACGACGACGGCGGCGGCCGCGCTGCGGGGCACGACCGCCTCCTCCATCTCCGCCGCCGACGAGACCCGCACGACCTCGACACCGGCGGCGGTGGGGCGATCGACGGTGGTGACGAGGACGACCTTGGCCCCGCGGGCATGGGCCTCATCGGCGATGGCGTGACCCTGCTTGCCCGACGACCGGTTGGTGATGACCCGCACCGGGTCGATGGCCTCACGGGTGCCACCGGCGGTGACCAGCACGGTGAAGCCCTCGAGGTCGGCGGGCGTGAGGGCGCGCTCGACGGCGGCGAGGATCACGTCCGGCTCGGCCAGCCGACCGGCTCCCTCGTCACCGCCGGCCAGGCGGCCGACGCCGGGCTCGACGACGTGCACGCCGCGTCGGCGGAGCACGGCCAGGTTGTCCTGCACGGCGGGGTGCTCCCACATCTCGGTGTGCATGGCCGGGCAGATCACCACCGGTGCGCGGGTCGCGAGAAGCGTGGCCGTGAGCAGGTCGTCGCTGATGCCCGCCGCGTAGGCGCCGATGACCCGGGCCGTCGCCGGCGCGATGACGATGAGGTCGGCACCCTGACCGAGGCGGGTGTGAGGGATGACGTGCTCGCCGTCGAACAGTGAGGTCTGGGCCGGCTCGGACGCCAGCGCCGAGAACGTCAGGGCTCCGACGAAACGGGTGGCGTCCGCGGTCAGGACGGGTGCCACATGGGCGCCGGCGTCGACCAGGCGCCGACACAGCTCCACCGCCTTGTAGGCGGCGATACCTCCCGACACACCGAGCACGATCCTGCGCCCGGCGAGCACCGACACCGCGCCGCGCTCCGGCCCGTCTGCCGCG
>DATLDH010000168.1:0-24413 GCA_035526015.1 Acidimicrobiales bacterium | reverse complement strand
GTCACACGGGTTCCATGCACTTGTTCGTCCGGTCGGCCAGGGCGGCGAGGATCTGCTGCGCCACCCGATGAGGTCGGCGCGTGACGTCCTCCCAGTCGAAGCGGAGGATCTCCCAGCCGAGCAACCGCAGCTCAGCGTCGCGGACGGAGTCGCGGCGCCGGTCGCCAGGACTGCCGTGCCAGCGGCGACCATCGAGCTCGATGGCCAGGAGCTCTCGGACGTAGGCGAAGTCGATGCGGTAGGTCCGGGCCCCGACGTCCACGCGGTACTGCGCTTCGGGCGACGGGAGCTCGTGGGCTCGTAGTACGTCGCGGATGAACCGAACCTCGAGCTCGCTTTCGGCCGGCGCCGAGTTCTCACCCATCTTCTCGGCGACCGACCGCAGCAGCGCCGATCCGCGCCGACCGCGGCCACCCATCTCCTCCAGGATCCGTGTCAGGTCGCCCGGTCGGATCAGACTTCGGAAGCGCGCATCGTGGATGGCGCTCTCGAGCTGAGCCTCTGAGGCTGCGCGTGCGTAATCGAAGAGCGTGCGGATGGGCGACGTCACCCGCAGCCCCTTCTCCGTGCGGATGTGGGCATCCGGCAGGTAGTTCGAGTGGCGGATGTGGACGCCGGGCAGGGCGCGGATACCGCCAGGCGGCGTGGTCACCGTGATGAGGCCACGCGTCGCCCCGCGGAAGTCCCACACACAAGCACCGGTCTCGTGGGAGAGGGTGGCAAACGGCCCGCACGCCAGCAGGACGGCGTGGGCCGCCATGGTCCAGGACGGGTCGACGGGGCCGACGATGTAGACGCCGCGGTACACGCGGTTCCACTCGCCGGAGCGGACCGCCCAGTCGACCTGGTCCGGTGTCATGACGCTCCGGCACCGAACAAATGCATTGCGACCGTGCCTCATACGGGCGCCATGCAAAAGTTCGCGTCGGGCGGGGGTGGGCCCGCCCTCAGTTGGTGGCTTGGCGGCCGATGATGATGGTGACGGTGGAGCCCTTGGGGGCGGAGCGGCCGCCGCGGGGGGACTGGTCGAGGACCTTGCCGTCCTGGTCCTGGGACGTGGCGAGGGTGTCCTGGGAGCGGACCTTGAAGCCAGCCGAGGTGAGGGCGTTGCGCGCCTCCTCCTCGCTCATCCCGACGGTGTCGGGGACCGTGACCTCCTCGGGCTCGGCCGGGCCGCTCGAGACCGTCATCGTCACGGTGCTCCCGAGTGGCGCGTCCGCCCCGGCCGCGGGGTCGGTGCGGATGACCCGCCCCTCCTCGACGTCGTCGGAGGGCTCGCGCTTCACCGCAGTCTTGAAGCCCTCCTGGCCCAGTCGGTTGGACGCCTCGGCCGTGTCCATGTTCGTGACGTCGGGCACCTGCACCGCCGGCTTGCCGCTCGACACGGCGATGGTGACTTCGCTGCCCTCGGGCGCCGTGCCCCCGCCGGGCGGCTCCTGGCTGACGATGGTGCCGGCCGCCACCTGACGGTCGGTGCGGTTCTCCACCCGCACCTCGAACCCGGCCCGCTCGAGGGCTCGCCGGCCCTCGTCCTGCAGCTCGCCGACGACGTCGGGCACGCCGATGCCGGACTCGCCCTTGCTGATGTAGATCGTGACCGTCTCACCCTGGGCCAGACGGGTGTTGGCCTCCGGCACCTGCTTGAACACGGTGCCGACGTCGGCCGTGTTCGTCTCCACCTCGTCCTTCACCTCGAAGCCGAAGCCCCGCAGCGTCTCGCGCGCCTTGCCCGCCTCGTCGCCGACGACGGTGGGGACGACGACGAGCGCACCGGTGTCGCCGCCGCCCACGACACCCAGGCTGCGGGCCAGCAGGAACATGAGCAGGGCGAGCACCCCCAGCAGCGAGAACAACAGCGCCAGGTACGCGCCGGTGCGCCGCGGGGGATGGGGGTCGGCCATGGGCTCCTCGACCACCGCACGCGTGCGGGGCACCGCCGTCGTCGAGGCCGTGGCCGGCGCCACCGGTGCCGCCGCGACCGTCGGGACGGCCATGGTCGGAGGCGGCGCCGTCGCCGTGACCGCCCGCCCCTGGCGGAAGCGCAGCAGATCGTTGCGCAGCTCGTCCGCGCTGGCGTAGCGGGCCGCGGGGTCCTTGGCCATGGCGCGCAGGACGATGTGCTCGAGTGGCTCGGGGATCGCCGGGTTCACGTCCCGCGGCGGAACCGGGTCCTGGCGGACGTGCTGATACGCGATGGCGACGGGGTTGTCACCGACGAACGGCGGGCGCCCGGTGACGAGCTCGTACAGGACGACGCCGAGGGAGTACACGTCGCTGCGCTGGTCGACCTGATGGCCCTGCGCCTGCTCCGGCGAGAAGTAGGTCGCCGTTCCCATCACCGTGCCCGCCTGGGTCAGGTTCTCCTCGGTGTTGATGGCGCGGGCGATGCCGAAGTCGGCGACCTTCACGTGACCGACGGTGTCGAGCAGCACGTTGCCGGGCTTCACGTCGCGGTGCACGACCCCGCTGCGGTGGGCGAACGCGAGCGCGCCGGCGACGTCGGCGCCGATGGCGGCGGCCCGCTCGGGCGACAGGGCGCCGTCCTCGCGCAGGACGGTCGACAGCGACCGACCGTCGACGTACTCCATCACGATGAAGTAGGTGCCGTCCTCCTCGCCCCAGTCGTAGACCGCCACGATGCTGGGGTGGGTGAGGTTGGCGGCGGCCTGTGCCTCGCGGCGGAAGCGCTCGACGAAGGCGGGATCGATCGACAGCTCCCGGAACAGCACCTTGAGCGCGACGGGGCGGTCGAGCAGGAGGTCGCGCGCCAGGTACACGTCGGCCATCCCGCCGCGCGCCACCTGTCGCACCATCTCGTAGCGACCGCTGAAGACCTTCACCCCGTCGGCCATGAGGGCCTCAGACTACGAGGCGCCGAGCGCGGCCCGGATGACCGCCTGCGCGATCGGGGCCGCCACCCGGCCACCCGTGGCCTCGGTGACCTCGGGCTGGCTCTCCACCACGACCGCCACCGCGACCCGTGGCGCCTCGGCCGGAGCGAAGGCCACCAACCATGCGTGGGCGCTGTCTCCGACGGTCTGGGCCGTGCCCGTCTTGGCCGCGACCTGCACCGTGCGGAGCCCGGCCCGCGTCGCCGTACCGCTGTTGACGACGCCGACCATCATGTCGCGCAGCGCGGCCGCCGCGGCCGGCGACATGGCCCGTCGCCACGGCGTCGGACGGGCGCGCCGGATGACTCCGCCCTCGGCGTCGCGGACCTCGGCCATGACGTGGGGCTCCATGGCGACGCCCCCGTTGCCGATGGCCGCCGCGACCAGCGCCATCTGCAACGGCGTGGCCGTGACGTCCTGCTGACCGATGGCCGACTTGGCCAGAGCGGGAAGGTCGCGCGAGAACGCCGAGGCGTCAGGGAACTGCGAACGCGCCACGCGCGGCAGGTCGAACGGCGGCACGCTCCCGAAGCCGAAGTCGTGGGCCCGTCCCGACAGCACGTCGGCGCCGAGATCGAGCCCCATCTGGCCGAACCCGGTGTTGCACGAGACCCTCAGGAGGTCGGGCAGCGCGCCGCCGCAGGACCTGCCCCCGAAGTTGGGCAGGTCGCGGTCGGTGGTGGGCAGGTCGAGGGTCTTCAGCACCGGGTACTGGCGCGCCGCGACGTCCGGTGCCGACTCCAGGGCGGCCGCCGCCGTCACCAGCTTGAAGGTCGACCCTGGTGGATAGCGCTCGCGGTAGGCGCGCGGCAGGAGGGGCTTGCCGGGATCGGCGTTGAGGCCCCGCCACGCCGCCTGCACCGACTTCTGATCATGGGCGGCGAGCGGATTCGGGTCGAAGCTCGGGTAGCCGACGAGGCCGAGTACGGCGCCGGTGGACGGGTCGAGGGCGACGACGGCGCCCTTGCGCGGCCCGAGCGCGCTCGACGCCGCCTGCTGCACCGCCTTGGTGACGGTGAGCGTGACGTTGCCCGTCGTGTCCTTGTCGGCGAGGACGTCGCGCAGCCGCCGGAGCTGGGCGCCGCCGCTGCGGCCGCTGAGGTCTGCGGCGTAGGACCGCTCCACCCCGTCGGTGCCGAACGTGAAGGAGAAGTAGCCGGTCACGGGAGAGAACAGGGCGCCCTCCGGGTACTGGCGCAGGCGCTTGAAGCCGGTGTCGACCGGCACCGACCGGGCCAGCACCACGCCGTCGGCGGTCTGGATCGTGCCGCGCGGCCGGGCGAAGTCGCGGGTGACCACCCGGGTGTTGAGTGGGTGGTTGGCCAGCTTGTCGGCCCGCACGACCTGCAGGTAGTTGAGCTGCAGGAACAGCGCGACGAACAGGCCCATCAGCACGATGCCGAGCCGGCGGATCTGGCGGTTCACGCCGCGATCGTCTCGTCGGCGGCGACCGGCCCCGTCATGCGCTGGGCCCGGGCATGGGAGTCGTCGCTGATGCGGAGCAAAAGGGCGAGCAGGATGTAGTTGGCCACGAGTGACGAACCGCCGTAGCTCACGAACGGCAGGGTGATGCCGGTGAGGGGCACGAGCCGGATCACGCCGCCGAGGATGATGAAGCTCTGCACGCCGATGATGGTGGTGAGGCCGGTGGCGAGCAGCTTGTCGAAGTCGGTGTCGGCCTCCCGGGCGATGCGCAGGCCGGTGCCGACCATGAGCAGGAACGCCACGAGGATGGCGGTCGTCCCCAGCAGGCCGAGCTCCTCACCGATGGCGGCGAAGATGAAGTCGGTCTCGGCCGCGGGGATGCGGTTGGCACCCCCGAGGGAGATGCCGGTGCCCACCAGCCCGCCGGTACCGAAAGCGAAAAGCGCCTGCACGATCTGGAAGCCCTCCCCCGACGCGCGGGGCCACGGGTTCACCCAGATGCGGATGCGCTGCTGCACGTGGGTGAATGCCGTCCACGCGAAGAACGCACCGCCGGAGAAGAGGGCGGCACCCACTCCGAGGTAGGTCCCGCGTGCCGTCGCCACCCACAGCATCGACACGAAGAGGGCGAAGAACAGCAGTGACGATCCGAGGTCGCGTTCGGCGGTCATCACCACGAGGGACACGCCCCACGCCGCGAGCACGGGACCGAAGTGGCGCAGGTTGGGCACCTGGAAGGGGCCGAGCCGCCGCGTGCCGGTGGCCAGAACCTCCTGCTTCTCCACGAGGTAGGAGGTGAAGAAGATGGCCAGGGCGATCTTGGCCAGCTCCCCTGGCTGGAACGACAGCGGCCCCACCCGCACCCAGAGGCGAGCGCCGTTGATCAGCAGCCCGACCTTGGGCAGCAGCGGCATCAGCAGGAGGGCGATGCCGACGAGAGCGAAGGTGTAGCGGTACCGGTCGAGCTGGCGGGCGCGGCGCACGAACAGCAGGGTGCCGATGAACGCGGCCACGGCCAGCCCCGTCCACGTCGCCTGGGCGGCGGCGCGGCCGGCGTCGAGCCGGGCGATGAAGACGTAGCCGATGCCATTGAGCAGCCCGGCCAGGGGCAGGAGGATTCCCGTGGAGCGGGGTGCGAGCCGGCGCACGCCGAGGTGGGCGACCAGCAGGAAGCCGAGCAGCACCGCCACGATCGGGAACAGGTTGGCGGGCAGCGACGCGCTGCGGCCGAGGCTGGCCAGGGCGTAGGCCCCTCCCGTGATCAGGCCGACGAGTCCGAGCAGGCCGAGCTCGGTGGCCCGCGGCGACGAGCGCCGGATCACGGCGCGGACGAAGGAGGCGCGGGCGGCGCCGGTACCGCCGTCGTGGTGGTGCTCGAGGTGGTCGTCGTGGTCGTGAGCGCCTTCACCCGGGCTGCCTCCAGGCGCACACGGCTGACGTACGCCTCGGCCGCGGCCCGGGAGTCCCGCTCGTGACCGTCGCTGAGCTCGACGCGCTGCGCCTCCGTCAGGTCCTCCAGCGTCAGCGGGTCGCGGCGAACCAGGTCCTGCCCGGCGAACAACCCCTCGTCCCGGCCCTTGAAGATGGCGACGTGACCGGTGTCGTCGATCTTGACGACGTAGGTGTTGCGCGCCGACCACCACACCGAGCCGATGCCCCCACCGACCAGCACGAGCAGGGCGACGACGAAGAGCACGACCCGCCACGTCACCCGCCGCCCTCGGTCCGGCGTCACGTCCACCGCAACCTGCCGCGATTTCTTCGGTATGGACGAGGTTTCCGCGGCAGGTTCGTCGTCGTCGTCGCCGCTGGCGGGCGAGGGGACGGCCGGCACTACCTGTGTCCGCGGTGGGGGAGCGGGCTCGTCGGCGATGCGGGCGGCGGTGGCGGCGGCCTGGCCGTCGTCGTCGACCACGTCGAGGATGACGACGGTGATGTTGTCCGAGCCGCCGTTGGTCCTGGCCCGCTCGACGAGCTGGCGGGCCGCCTCGTCGGGGTCGGTCACCCGCCGCAGGACGGCGGCGATGTCGGGGTCGCCCACCTCGTCGAACAGCCCGTCGCTGGCCAGCAGGATTCGGTCACCGACATAGGGCACCAGCTGCCAGACGTCGACCTCGATCTCGCCGGGCACCCCCATGACGCGGGTGATGATGTTCTTCTGCGGGTGCACGGCCGCCTCTTCGACCGTGAGCTCGCCCCGCTTCACCATTTCGCCGGGGACGTTGTGGTCGTCGGTGAGTTGCTGCAGCTCGCCGTCGCGCAGGAGGTAGGTCCGGGAGTCGCCGACGTTCACCAGGGCGAGGCGGTCCTCGCCGTCCTCCTCGACGACAGCGACGGCGGTCAGGGTCGTGCCCATGCGCCGGTTGTCGGGCTGATCCTTGGCCTTGGCCCACACCGCCCGGTTGGCCTGCTGGACGGCGCCGACCAGATCCTCGGCCGTGCTCCCGTCGGCGAACGCGGCGCGCAACGCCTCGACGGCGGTGAGCGAGGCCACCTCGCCGTCCATGTGCCCGCCCATCCCGTCGGCCACGGCGAACAGCGGTGCGTCGACGAGGAACTGGTCCTCGTTGTTCTGGCGGACGACACCGACGTCGGTCGCCGATCCCCAGCGCAGTTGCGTCACCTGGTGACCTCGAGCACGGTCTCGCCGACCTGGACCCGATCGCCGCGGCGTAGCGCCACCGCACCGGTGAGCTGCTTGCGGTTCACCCACGTGCCGTTGGTGGAGCCCAGGTCCTCGACCCAGTACGTGCCGTCGCGACGGAAGACGCGTGCGTGCAACTGAGAGACGGTCGTGTCCTCCGGGAGCGACACCTGGCACCCCGGGGCGCGGCCGATCGTGAGCTCGTCGCCGAGATCGAAGGTCCTGCCCTTCTGCGCCGCCGGAGCCACCACCCGCAGGCGTCCCGCGGTCGCCGCGGGTCGAGCCTTGCCGGCGCGAGCGGGAGCAACGGCCGCCGCCGGGCGAGGTCGGTCGCCACCGCCGCGGCCGGACGGGGGAGCGGGCGACGGCGCCACCTCGGCCGTGGTCTCCACCCACACCGCCCGCAGCACGCGGATGAAGAAGAGGTACAGGACGGCGAGGAACACGAACTTCAGGATGGTGAGGAGGGACTCGGGCACGGCTCAGGCCTCGAAGCGCAGGGTCGTCGACCCGATGGTGATCTTGTCCCCCGGCTGCAGCGCCCACTGTCGGACCCCGGCCCCGTTGACCTTGGTGCCGTTGAGCGACTTGAGGTCCTCGAGGACGAACCCGTCGGCCTCGCGGCGCACCTCGGCGTGGCGGCGGCTGACGGCCTTGTCGGTCTCCGGCAACAGGACCTGGCAGTCGCCCGACCGGCCGATGACGACGGCCTCGGAGGCGATGGCCACCCGGTGGCCGTCGGGCAGCACCAGGAACGCCGGGTCCTCCACCACGCCTTCGACCGTCTCGGCCACCACGTCGAATGTTCCCTTGGTGACGCCGGGCGCCGCCTCGAGGCCGACCTCCACCGGTCCCATGAGGAGGTAGTCCTCGTCCTTGGCGTGCTGGCGGCCCGCCTCCCGCAGCTCACGCACGAGGGTGTCGGAGAAGGTGGCGAACCGCTCCAGATCGGCCTCGGCCAGGCGGAAGGTGAAGTGGTTCGGGGCGATGACCCCGCGGACCCCGACGGCGCGCCCGAGGTCCATCTCCCGTGTCAGGCGACGGCCGAGCTCGACGGGCTGGAGCCCGCTGCGGAAGGCCTTGGCGAACGCGCCCTCGACGAGACGCTCGAGCCGGCGCTCGAACTGCTGGAGTCCCATGGCCCAGTCACCCTACCCATTGCCCCCGACTACTCTGCTGGCTCGCCCGGGCGAGTGGCGGAATTGGCAGACGCGCAGGATTCAGGTTCCTGTGTCCGAAAGGATGTGGGGGTTCAAGTCCCCCCTCGCCCACCAGGCAGGTCCCCCCCTAGTGTCTCCCCACGAGCGACCGAGGGGGGCCCGTGACCCAGACGCCGAGCGAGTTGAGGTTCGAAGCACCCGACGGCGACACGTGGACGCGGGACACGAGTCACTGGCCGCTCCCCGTGCCGCGTCTCTACGGTGAGCTGTTCCCGCTCGGCATCGGCGTCGGCTTCCGCGACGCGATGGCGCGCTACGGGCTGCTCATCGAGGGGATCGACACCGTTTCGATCCACGGCTTCGGTTACAACTGCGTGCGGCAGGTGAGCGATCCCGATGAGTTCGGCCGGCGCATCGAAGCTGCCGGTCGGGCCTTCGAGACCAAGCTGTGGCGCCACGACGTCGAGCGCTGGGACAACGAGGCCAAGCCCGCGGCGGTGCGCGTTCACCTCGAGCTCGGTGCGGTCGCCCCGGAGGAGCTCGACGCCGAGGACCTGGTCGCCTATCTCGACCGGTGCATGGCACATTTCCAGGCGATGGTTCAGCAGCACCACGTGTTCAACAGCTGCGCGCTCGTCCCGCTCGGCGACTTTCTCGTCCACGCGCGCGAGTGGACCGGTGCCGACGAGTCGGAGCTCCTTGCGCTCATGGAGGGCCACTCGACGGTGTCGCGCGGTGGATCACCCGAGCAGGGCCGGCTCGTGGCCGCCATCCGCGGTGACGCCGCGGCGCGGGCGCTGCTGCTCAACGGCACTGGCGACGGTGCGGCGGTGGCCGATTTGCAGGCCATGCCCGGCGAGGTCGGGGCGGCTGCCGAAGCCTATGTCCGCCACGTCGGCAACCACCTGGTTGGGGGGCTCGACATTGGGAGCCCGACCGCGTCGGAGGTTCCCGAGGTGCTCGAGCGTTGCCTCCGCATGGCGGTCATCGAGGACGACGACAGCGCGCCGAGCGCCGCGCGCGTCGCGGCCCGGGAGTCCGCGCTGCGTGCATCGGTCCCGCGTGACCAGCAGGATCAGTTCGACGAGTTGTTGGCCGAGGCTCGCACGACGTACCGCGTCCGCGACGAGCGTGGTGTCTACAGCGACATCTGGGCGGGGGGAGTCCTGCGCCGCGCCGTGCTCGCCGCCGGCCGGCGTCTCGTGGCCGAAGGGCGGCTCGGCGCACCAGAGCACCTGATGGAGACGTCGCCGGCCGAACTGCTGGCGGCGGCGGCCGGTTCAGGTCCTTCGGCCGACGAATTGGCGAAGCGCCACGCGTTGCGGGAGTCACTCGCTACGTTCACTCCGCCCCCGTTTCTCGGCCCGGAGCCGACTCCGCCGCCCGGCCCCGAGGGCCTTCCACCTCCGCTCTTTCGGGCCATGAGCGCGATGGGAACCATCATGGCGGGCGTGTTCGGCACGCCGGTGGCCGATAGCGACGATCGCATCGTGCGCGGGCTGGCCGCCAGCCCCGGGGAGTACGAGGGACGCGCTCGGGTCCTCGGCGACCGGCTCGGCCTGCTCGACGTCGAGGAGGGCGATGTGCTCGTGATGGTGTCGACCACGGAGTCGATCAATCCGCTCGTGCCCCTTATAGGAGCCATCGTCACCGACTCGGGTGGCGTGGTGTCGCACGCGGCGATCGTGGCCAGAGAGTCCGGCATCCCAGCCGTGGTCGGCTGCAACGACGCCACGGCCCGGATCCCCGACGGGGCGCGCGTGCGTGTCAACGGCTCGACCGGGGAAGTCGAGGTCCTCGTGCTCGCATGAGGTGCCTGGCCGTCCGTGGGCGGCCGACGGGGAGCAGCAAGTCATGAGCGTGGCCTTCGAGCCGGCCGAGCGGAGAATCGTCGGCGCCACCACGACGGCCGCAGCACTCGTGCCGCTGAACTCGACGATGATCGCCGTAGGGCTTCCCCAGCTGGCACGTGACTTGCAGGTGCATCGCGGAGCAGCGGCGATCCTTGTCACGGCCTACCTGATCGCCATGGCCGCGCTCCAGCCGTTCGCCGGCCGCCTCGGGGACCGCCTTGGGAACCACCACGTCGTGCTGGTCGCGCTGACCGGCTTCGCCGTCATGTCGGCTGCAGCGGGCGCGGCCCCCACCTTCACGACGCTGCTGGTCTGCCGAGTGGTGCAGGCGGTGTTCGGCTCGGCGCTCATCCCCAACCTCCAGGCGCTCCTTCGCGCCGAGATCGCCGAGCATCGTCTCGGTCGTGCCTTCGGCGTCTTCGGGGCGGGGATCGGCACCGGTGCTGCGGTAGGTCCGATTGTCGGCGGTGTCCTCGTCGATACCGTGGGGTGGCGCGGAATCTTCATGGTGAACACGCCGGTCGCCTGCGTGGCGCTGGCGCTGCTGGTGCGATTGCCACGCGTCGTGCGGACGCCGACGAGCGGGTCGGACACGACAGGGAGGCGACCGCTGCGCCAGTTGCCGTTCGTAACCGCTTGCATCACGCAGGGGATGAGCAATTTCGCGCTCTACTCAGTGCTCCTCGTCATTCCTCTCGTTCTTCATGACCGAGGGTGGGGTGGCGCGGCGACCGGCGCCCTGTTGTCGGGACTCACCGTCGGCATGCTCGTGCTCAATCCGGTAGGCGGAGCGATGGGCGATCGTCGGGGACGCACGCGTCCGGTCGTCCTGGGAATGGTGGTCCTCGTCCTCGGCGCGGCGGCGTTGACGGCGGCAGCGCACGCGCCGACCGCTCTGCTCGTTCCCGGTGTCGTGCTCATGGGTGTTGGCATCGGGCTCGCGGCGGCCAGTCTCCAGGCCGCCGCGCTCGGCAACATCCCCAGGGAGATGGCGGGCTCGGCCGCCGGGCTCCTGTCGACGAGCCGCTATCTGGGCAGCATCGCCGGCAGCCTGACGATCGGCGCGCTGGTCGGTGAGAATGTCTCGGGCGTGAGCAGCGTGCTCGCCATCAGCACGGCGGCATCGGCCGTCGCTGCGGTGGCGGCCACGCGCATCGAAGCCCGTGGTCCCCGAAGCGCTAGCTGACGACCACCTTCATGGTCTCGGCATGACTGTTGGCGTCGGTGCTCTCCTCCTCGCCGCTGGTGTTGCAGCCGACGAAGTACTCCCCCGGCTCGAGTGTCGCCGTCATGTAGCGGGTTCCCTCGAAGTCGAACAGGTCGCCGACGACGATGAACGGAGCGTTGGCCGCTGCACCCTTGGCCGGGCCGTCCTTCTTCTCGAACTCGGCGTCGAAGTACTTGTCGATCTCCTCGAAGCTCGAGCCCGCCTTCTTGGCCTTGACCAGGAGGAACTCATGGGGGCCGCCGGCGCCGGCGGTGGCCTTCAACGTGACCTCGCCCGCCTTCAGCGTCGCCGGGCCCGTGACCTTGCCGGACGCCATCGTGTACTCGGCGTCAGCCGTCGGTGCGGTGGGCGCCTCGGCCGGCGCGGCGGCCACCGTCACCGCGGCGACCATGCCCTTTGTGAAGTGCGGTGCGCCTTCGCCTTCGGTCGGGAAGAAGCAGACGAGCGCGTAGTCGCCCGCCGTGAGCTCGTCGGAGGTGATGCCGATCTGCTGGCCCGGACCGACGAAGCCCTCCGGCGCGGTGCCCTCGGTGTCCTCGAAGACCGCCTCGCCCGCCTTCTCGTCCTCAGAGGCGAACGCCTTGGTGGCGTCGGCCAGGGTCTTCCCGGGCTTGAGCTTGGCGAAGCCCACCATGTGGAACTCCTTGCCCGTGTTCTTCACGTCGATGGTGCTCATGCCGGCCGTGAGCTCGCCGTTCACGGCGAAGCTGTAATCCCGCAGCTCGATCGAGGGATGGGCGGGGGCGGCTGCCTCGGTCGTGGTCGTGACGTCGTCGGCCTTGTCGGCGGCGTCGTCGTCGCTGCCGCACCCGCCCAGGCCGAGCGAGGCGGCCAGGACGCCGACGAGGAGGTAACTGCGTACAGAGGGCATTCGCATGGCCGGGCAACGTACCCGCTGCACCGCTAGAGCGTGGTGACCGACCACCCTCGGAGCGGCACCTCCACGGTCTGCCGGCCAACGCCGCTCGGCCGCGACCAGGTGACGAGCTCGACGGTCTCCTCGGCGCCGAGCACCGTTGCCCGCACCCCCCTCTCGTCGTCGGTGACCCCGCCGATGCGCATGTCGCCGGCGGTGGCGTAGAGCCCGGGATCGCCGATGACGGCTACGCCACCTGAGAGCAGGGGCGCGACCACCCGGTAGTCCCAGTCGAGCGGGTCGAGCGCGACATCCCAGCCGCCGTCGGGCTCGAGCAGCTCGGCCGTCTGCCGTCGCCAGTCCCACACCACGACCGGTCCCGTCGGCGCGCGGCGGCCCAGGTCGCTGAGCTCCACCCTTCCCGTCACGGGCGCCTCGCCGGCGTTGAGGGTGACGACGTAGTGCCACGTGCCGGCCAGGTGGTCGGTCGTGGCGGCGCCGACGAGCAGCGCACGTCGGCCGGTCGCCCACCGCATGAAGGACCGGTCGAGGGCGGCGACCGGCGTGTCGGGCTTCACGAGCGTGGCGTCGGCCCGGCAGGTGCGGCGGACGACGGCGGCGTCGGCGCGGCCGAGGCGGTCGCCGATCCCGACCGGCCCCGTCGACAGCGCCGACAGCAATGCCTCGACGTCGGTGTGGGCCTCTGGGTTGGTCGGGTCGGCCGAGAACACGTCCTTGAACGGTCGCAGCCCGAGCGCTCCGGCGAAGGCGTTGGTGTAGAGGAACCAGGCCCACAGGTAGCCCGGGCTGACGATGTACCCGTGATCGCCCGAGGTGCGTATGGACGCCACGTTCGCCAAGCTCACCGTCTGGCAGATGTCGGCCGGGCTCGGCATGCACCACTGCAGGGTCATGCCGCGTTCACCGGCGGCGCCGTCGACGCCCTCCTGCCAGGCCCGGGCCCGGCCCGGCGCGGCCCGCAGGCCCTGCACACCGAGGAAGCACTCGATGAGCCAGTCGTGCTCGAGCGTGACCACACCCCACTGCGAGGCCTGGTCGAGCCACCGCTCGTAGAGCTCGGGCCCGGTCGGGTGGGCGCGTTCGCCGTCGACCCACGCGTCGAACTCCTGCAGATACGGCGACGAGGACGAGAGATGCCGGCAATGGGCGGTCAACGGCGGGTCGCCGAGGTCGCGGCGGAGGGCGACGATCCCGTCGGGGAGGATGTCGGCGCGCGCGTCCCACTCCATCAGCCCGCTGGGTGGCACCACCCAGTCGGCGGTGTCGAACGGGCGCAGCGTGGCGTGCGGATAGAACCACGAGTCGAGCTGGAAGGTGCCGAACGGCACGTCGCGTGCGCGCAGGTCCTCGACGGTGGCGACGAGGGTGTCGTGCACGTCGTGGCCCGCCTCGGTGCGGTACCAGTACGCCGCGCCGTTGTCGGTCCAGTACGACGGTCGCCGGTTGAGGTCATCCGCGTACCGGCCGGGGCGCATGGTGCCGTGCCGGGCCACGAGCTCGGCGCCCCACTCGTCGAGAGCGGCGCGCGGGCCGTCGGCGCCCCATATCGCCAGCTCGGTGGCGAACCCGGCTTCGACGGTGCCGAGGTCGCCGTGCCAACCCCATCGGAGCCCACCATCGACGGCGAGGATCTGCTCGTGGAAGTTGTCGAGCGGCGCCAGCAGCAGGGTGCGGCCGTCGGGCGCGATGAGCATCATCGGCAGCACCAACGAGGGCCGGGCGGGGAAGAGGAACCAGCCCTGGAGTGATGCGTCGGTCAGCGTGGGCATGGCGAACTCGGTGTACTGGAACCCGAACCCGACGGTGCCGTCTGGCACGCCGCCGTCGATCCGCTCCGTCGGCGAGATCGACCACGCCACGCTCGGGACGGCGAACGATCCGGTGCCGGCCGCGCCGAGGTCGGCGGTCGCCTCGATCCGCAGCACGGCCAGCCGCCGGCCCGGATACGAACGCACCGACCCGGTCACCGGCCCCGTCTCGAACGACTGGATGTCGAACTCACCGAGGCGGTCGGAGCCATTGCGCTCCGCACCGGCGCGGACGACGTCGTTGCCGACGTGCCGGCCGACAAAGCGCAAGGGGCCGAGCCAGTCCGGCTCGCCCCACCCGACGCGAACGTCCGTCCCGTCGACGGAGACGCGCACGCGGTCGCTCATGGCCGCATTCAACCAGTCATGCTGGCGCCGTGCCCCCGCCGATCGTGGCCGTCGTCCCGGCCCGGGCCGCGCTGGCCGGCAACCCGTCCGACCTCTACGGCGGCGCGGTGCTCGCCGTCCCGGTGCGGACGTTCACGGCCCGCGTCGAGGTCGTCGACGCCGACCGCACCAGCATCGACGGTGACGCCGATGGCGAGCTCCTCGTGTCCGCGGCCATGGCGCGCAGCTCGTCGAGCGGCCCCCTCGCGCTCCGGTGGACCACCGACATCCCGCGCAGCGTCGGTCTGGCCGGGTCGAGCGCCATCGTTGTCGCCGTCCTGCGCGCCCTCGCCGATCGGGCGGGTGAGCCCGTCAGCGAGCTGGAGCTCGCCGAGCGCGCCCAGGCCGTCGAGGTCGAGGACGTGGGCGTCGCCGCCGGGTTGCAGGACCGGGCCGTGCAGGCCGCCGACGCCCCGGTGCTCGTCGATGTCGGAGGGGGGAGGCCGACCATCACGCGCCTGACGCCGGCGCGACCGGTTCGCGTCGTTGTCGCCTGGCTCGATGCGGCCGCCGGGGACTCCGGCGAGTATCACCGGCGCCTGCGACGCGCCGCGGGCTCCGCCACCGCCGACGGCATGGTCGCGTTGGCGACCCTGGCCCGTCGTGCCGCGGAGGCCTTCACGGCGGGCGACGTCGACGGCCTCGCCGAGCTCGTGGGAGAGGCCGGTCGGCTGCGGAGCCGGGTCGCTCCGTTGTCACCGGCGCACGATCGTCTCGCGGCCGCGATGGCGGCGGCCGGCCTCGAGCCGAACGCGGCCGGGTCGGGCGGCGCCGTGGTGGCAGTGGTGACAGATGGCACACGCCTACCTGAGGTGACCGTTGCGGTCGAGAAACTGGGTGTGCGCGCCGTCGTCGAAACGTACGATCGCGAGGTCTAGGGGCGGCCCGACTGGGGGGTAGAGGCCATGGGGGCGAAGGTTGCTGCGGCGCTGGTCGCGTGCGTGATGACGGCTGCCGCGCTCCCCGGCACCGCCCACTCCGCCGCCGAGGAATGGTTCGTGCTCGACGGCGCCCACAGCCTCTACGCGTGCGGGGCGGGCGGCGGCTGGGTCGGCCCGGCTGAGCTCGGCGTGCCCCATCCGGCGCCGGGGCCGGCGTCGCGCGCCAAGGTCGAGTGCACCTCGAGGAAGGCGGCGAGCTCCAGGGCGTCAACGATGTCGGCCTCCATCGCCGCCCGCGGGACGGGCACGTCGACCGAGGGCACGGTCTCGTACGTCGACCCGTTCCTGCTGGGTCGCTACAAGCTCGCTGCGGCCACGCCCTCCATCGAGTTCGATGCGACCTTCACCGTCGACCAGGCCGTTGCCGACGTGCCGCCACAGGCGCGCGCCACGACGAAGGCGGTGGTGATGGTGATCCTCAATGTGATCCACTCGACCTGCAAGCCGTGCTCGTCGAGCGAGGTCGTGGTGCTGGCCGACACGCTGCCGATCACGGACACGCCGGAGACACTGAAGGGCCAGACCTTCAAACTGTCGGCCACCGCCACGAACCCGAACGGCAACGTGCCGAAGGGGACCATCAACGTCAACATCGTCGCCGGCACCTATGTGTTCACCGACAGCTACACCGAGCCGCTGGGGGCGCAGGGCTCGAGCACCATCACGATGAAGGTGACCAAGACCATCGTCCACAGGGGGTGAACGGCACGCCCGGTAGGTAGTACGCTTGACCTTGATGTAGCGGTGCTCGGGTCCCCGGCAACGCGTCGTCTCGACGCATGCAGGAGGAGTCCCTTGAGCGCCACCGCTGTCCGCACGATCACGCGTGCCCCTGAGGGTTGGCGCGCCGTGGCGGCCGGTCCCAGGGTGTCCCGCGAGGCGGGTTGCGTCGTCGTATGGCTGGAGGGCGAGCAGGACGCTGCCAGCAGGCCGGCGTTGTGCGAGGTCCTGGTCGAGGTCCTCGCCACCGACGACGCCGATCTGGTCGTCGACCTCGGCGACGTGACGTTCATCGACGCGTCGACCGTCGGCGCTCTCTTGCGGGGCCGCAGTCTGCTCATCGACCACGGGCGGTGGCTGACCCTGCGCCGCCCATCGGCTCCGGTGGCCCGCGTCCTCGAGCTGTGCGGGCTGCAGGACCTCGTCGGCCAGGGTGGCTAGGCCCATGGAAGCCGACCGTGCCGTGCGCGTGGCCGTCGCCTTCGCGCGCCAGTCCACCGGCACGTCACCCGCACGCCTGTGCAAGGCCTGCGTCGAGGTCCTCCAGGTGTCGGGCGCGGGCATCACCGTCATGAGCGGCACCAACAGCGGACCGGTGTGCGCCTCCAACGAGCGCACCGAGGTGCTCGAGGAGCTGCAGTTCGTCCTCGGCGAGGGCCCGTGCCGCGACGCCTACGTCACCGGCGATCCGCAGAGCGTGGCCGACCTCGGGTCGGTCCTCACCGGGCGCTGGCCGAACTACACGCCGACCGCGCTGGAGGCGGGAGCGCGCGGGGTGTTCGCCTTCCCGCTGGGTGTCGGCAAGAGCCGCATCGGGGTGCTCACGCTGTACCAGGACACCGCCGTCG
Source organism: Acidimicrobiales bacterium (assembly GCA_035526015.1). Classification (GTDB taxonomy): domain Bacteria; phylum Actinomycetota; class Acidimicrobiia; order Acidimicrobiales; family DATLDH01; genus DATLDH01. The sequence continues at coordinate 7,631 of DATLDH010000168.1, read as the reverse complement.
GCCTCACCGAGCAGCAGCGGGCCGACAGCCTCGTGGTGGCCGACGTCGTGGCCCAGACGATGATCACCCTCCAGGCCTCCGGCCGGTCGGGTGTGCTCCCGTCGGATCTGAGTGACACCGGCGCCCATCGGGCCGAGGTCCACCAGGCGACGGGGATGGTGGCCGTCCAGCTCGGCGTGGGCGTGGCCGAGGCGCTGGACCGGATCCGGGCCCACGCCTATGCGGCGGGGCGGATGGTCGCGGCCGTGGCCGAGGACATCGTCGGTGGGCACCTCCGCCTGGCCGACGACCGTGCACGCGGTGGCGCCGAGTGATCTACTTGAGACCAGCAAGGAAGGCCTAATGGCACAGCAGGATCTGTTGACCCGAACCTTCGTCCAGCTCGCCGACTCCCTGGTCGACGAGTTCGACATCATCGACCTCCTGACGATGCTGGCCGACCGGTGCGTCGAGCTGCTCGATGTCACCGCCGCCGGGATCCTGCTGGCCGACGGCGACGGCAAGCTGCGGGTGATGGCGGCATCCAGTGAAGCGGTGCGACTGCTCGAGCTGTTCCAGCTGCAGAACGACGAGGGGCCGTGCCTCGAGGCCCACTCCGGAGGCAAGCCCGTGGTGGTCGGCGACCTCGCCGACGCTTCGAAGCGGTGGCCGCGTTTCGCCCCGGAGGCCGTGAGCGCAGGCTTCCGATCGGTCTACGCCATTCCTTTGCGCCTCCGCAGCTCGACCATCGGGGCCCTGAACCTGTTCCGTGCGAAGCCCGAGGTCCTGCCCGAGGACGATGTCGTCGTGGCCCGGGCCATGGCCGACGTCGCCAGCATCGCCATCCTCCAGGACCAGAGCCTGCGCGAGTCCCAGGTGCTGGCCGGCCAGCTGCAGCACGCCCTCGACAGCCGGGTCACGATCGAGCAGGCCAAGGGAATGCTGGCCGAGCGCGGCCAGGTGCCCATGGAGGAGGCCTTCCGTCGTCTGCGGATCTACGCCCGCAACAACAACCACCAGCTGACGGCGGTCGCCTTCGCCGTGGTCAACGGCGACCTGCAGCTGGACCAGATCTCGGCCCCGCCCGCCGGCCATGCCGGGAAGCGCCGCGGTAACTAACCTCCGCAGTCGTGACCTATGACGACCAGGTGGCGGCGCTGCGGGTCGTGCCCCTCTTCGGTGGCCTGTCCGACAAGGAGCTGCTGTCGGTGCTCGTCGATGCCCAGGACCGCGTCTACGCCGCCGGTCAGGACATCGTCACCCAGGGCGATGCCGGCGACTGGTTCTTCCTGATCCTCGAAGGTCGGGCCAAGGTCCTCATCGACGGAGCCCCCCGGCGCACCCTCGGGCCGGGCCAGTACTTCGGCGAGATGTCGCTCATCGACCAGGAGCCGCGGTCGGCGACGGTGCGCGCCGAGGCCGACGTACGCGGCCTGTCGATCCCGTCGGCCACGTTCCTCGGCATCCTCGAGCACAACTGGTCGATCGCCCGCAAGGTCATGGCCAATCTCAGCCGCCGCCTTCGCTCCCACGACCGCGAGGGCGAGTAGGCGCGAGTAATCAACAGGGTGTTCCCCTCGGAGGCGGGGGCAAGTAGGGTGGGCACCCGATGGTCGTTTCCCGCCGTCGGCGTCGCCGCCGCCCGGCGTGGCTGCTCGTCGGCATTCTCGCCAGCATCATCGTGCTGCTCGTCAACGCGGCGGCATCGAGCGCTCCCCGTGACACCGAGCGCCGCCTGGCCGTGGCGTCGTACCTCGACGCCGTGCGCACCCAGGTCGAGCGCTCCACCCGTCAGGGCGCCGACCTCGCCGATTTCCGGGGGCGGGCCGTCGAACTGGGACGCGCCACGCTCAGCAAGCGGCTCCACCGGGTCAGCCTCGATGCCGGCGCATCGCTGAAATCGGTCGAGGCCATCGAGCCGCCGGACACCCTGCGCACCGCCCACAGCCTGGCCGTCGCCACCTTCGCCATCCGGGCCAAGTCGGCGGTGGCCCTGGAGAAGGCGCTCACCACGGCTCTCGACCCCAAGTCGACCAAGACCCCGATCCGTGAGCTGGTCATGGTGTCGGAGGACCTGCTGGCCGCCGACCGCACCTACGGCCTCTTCGTCGCCGGGCTCCCGAAGCGGGCCGACACGGCCATGCCGGAGTCGACCTGGCAGCGCGGCACGATCATGCATGCCGATGAGGCGGCGGCATATGTGACCGCCTTGCGGTCGAGTGCCTCCCTGCAGCCGGTCCACGACGTCGCCATCGTGATCACCACCCTCGACCCGACGCCGGTGGCGACCGAAGGCGAGTCGGTCGTGCTGCCGACGGTCAAGACGCTCAAGGTCCACGTCGTGGTGGCCAACGTCGGCAACGACCCCCTGAAGCGGGTGCCGGTCGTGGCCGAGATCACCGGGCCCGACGGCAAGGTCGACACCGCCCGCCAGTACGTCGACCTGGCGCCGGGGCAGAAGAGCACGGTGACGGTGGGCGGCCTCCACCTCGAAGCGGGCGGCGCGACCGCCCTGTCGATCAAGGCCGGTCCGGTCGACGGCGAAGGACGCCTGGCCGACAACGAGCGCAACAAGACCCTCGTCCTTCGTTGAGCCGGATCGCCTACCTCGGTCCTCCCGGCACCTTCACCGAGGAGGCGCTGCTGTCCCAGCCCGACCTGGCCGACGGCGAGCTGATCCCGGTGCGGGCCCTGCCCGATGTCCTGGCCGCCGTCGAGTCGGGCGAGTGCGACCAGGGCTTCATCCCCATCGAGAACTCCATCGACGGGACCGTGAGCCTCAGCCTCGACAGCATCGTCTTCGACTACGACCTGCTGATCCAGCGCGAGGTCGTGCTCAACGTGCATCTCAACCTGCTGGCACCGCCCGGAGTGACGCTGGCCGACGTGCGGCGGGTCGTCTCCTTTCCGCCGGCCATCGCCCAGTGCCGCGGCTTCCTGGCCGACAAGCTCCCCGATGTCGAGGTGACGGCCGCCAACTCCACCTCCGAGGCGGTCGAGCAGGTGGGCGCGGCGGCGCGGGTCGGCACGCGGGACGCAGCCGCCGTGGGCACCGCCCTGGCCGGCCGCCTGTACGGGCTCGACGTCCTGGAGGCCGACGTCGCCGACCACCCCGAGAACCAGACGCGGTTCCTGCTGATGGAGCGCGAGGGGGTCCCGGCGCCGACGGGCCACGACAAGACGTCGATCGTCTGCTTCCAGCACGCCGACCGGCCGGGCAGTCTCCACGCCATCCTCGGGCAGTTCTCGGCCCGCAACCTCAACCTCACCAAGCTCGAGTCGCGGCCAACCAAGCGCGGCCTGGGCGACTACTGCTTCATCATCGACCTCGAGGGCCATGTCGACGACGAGGTCGTTGCCGACTGCCTCCGCGACCTGCACGCCCAGCTGGCCGGGCTCAAGTTCCTCGGCTCCTATCCCGCCGCCGGCGAGCACGGTCCGGCGATCCGTCGTGACGCCGAGGAGTCGTGGCGCTCGGCCGACGAGTGGATCACGACGCTGCGCAGCCAGGTCCGCCGGTAGCCTCGATCACGGAGCGGTGGCAGAGTCTGGTCGATCGCAGCCGCCTTGAAAGCGGCCGTCCGCAAGGACCGGGGGTTCGAATCCCTCCCGCTCCGCGTATGCTGCGACCTCGGGGAGAGGTGCGAGAGCGGCCGAATCGGCCTCACTGCTAATGAGGTGTGGGGCAACCCACCGAGGGTTCAAATCCCTCCCTCTCCGCTCACAGGCTGCTGCGGCAGGGCTCAGCGCTGGTCTGACAGCGTGACCCTGATCGTCCCGGTCGTCTTCACGCTGTTCGCGGGGCAGTCGGTCTGCACCACCCCACGGGACACCCCGACCTCGATCTCCAGGTGGCCACCCCAGAACGGGACAGGACCCTTCGTCTCGCCGCAGAAGCCGGCCCAGAACTGGGCGCCGGGGCTGGACAACAGGAAGTAGACGGGCAGGCCATGGGTGTCGGTCACCTTCACGTTGACGAAGCGCTCGGTGGGCCGGGTGGGGACGACCATGCACGCCCACGAGCCCATGACCCCGTTGCAGGCGGTGACCGGCGCGGGGTAGGGCCCGTAGCTGCCCTGGACGGTCCGTTCCGACCGCGGGGGCTGCTTCGCCTCGGCGGTGGCAGCGCCGCCGACGGTGATCGCCATCGTGATGAACATGATCATGAGCCGCTTCATGGGTGTCTCCTCCGGGTGGTTGCACCCAGAGCATCACGGCGGCGTCGGTCCGAGACATCCCTGAGCCTCCGTGATTCGCAGCGACGGGCCGACTCGACGAGCACCCCTTTCCGGACTGAGGGCCGCTCGGCGTAGGATGACCGGCCACCCTGCGCTGGTAGCTCAACGGATAGAGCATCTGACTACGGATCAGAAGGTTGGGGGTTCGAATCCCTCCCAGCGCGCTGAAGCTGCCACCCTGTCGTCACTGGAGCCGACGGAGGAAGGAGACGGCTTTCGACACGAAGTCGTGGGGCCGGTACGCACGGCCGCCGACGGGCCCAACCCCTCGGGTGACCACTCGCCGAAGCCTGCCATGTGGCTACGGAGACGCCTGCGCTCGCTCATGCGGCGAGCGACTTCGGCGTCGTCGGCGCAGATGCACTCCACCATGGCGTAGCAAGCGCCGTGTTGGGCCGCGACCTCTTGTCCGCGAACGGGGACGCTCGGGTAGTGCGACGGGTTGTCGAGGATCAGGCTGTGCCCTTCGTCGAGAACTTCGTGCGCCAACGCGTACACAAGGTCCCACGCTGCCTTCGCCGAAGCATCCCAGTCGACGCCACTGTCGAGCAGCGTCGACTTGATGACGTCGTTGTCGAGGACCACGGCGTTCATCGCCGCGGCCACGCCCCTGGCGATGGACGACTTGCCCACCCCGGGCCGTCCCGCCATTTGCACGAGGGGGACCGCAGCGGCCATCCCGAGAGGATGTCTCGTCGAGTGTTGCCAGACAACCAACGGAGCCGTACTGTCCGGCTGACGCCCGCCCTTCCCCCAGCGAATTCACTCAACCTGCTGGAGGACGCATGTCCACTGTCCCGGTCGGCGTACTCGCCAACCTGCTCCTGCGCGTCTACACCGATCGCGAGCTGACAGGCTCCGATCTCTATACGTTCGGGCAACCCGTCGACGCCGCCGACGAGGTCGACATCGGTGTCCTGCACGTCGACGGGCATCCCACCGACTACCTCGGCGACTTTCGCCCTGGCGCGGACTGCGTCGCGCTAGGCCTTGTGAGCGGGGGTTGGATGGCACCGCTCGACTCGACGGTGGCGCCTTCGGCCCATCACGACGCACTGCGCGTCCTGCAGGTCTTCGTGATCGGTCGGGATGGTGGGATCGCCTCGCAGGTCCGACTCCCGGACGGCTCCGTGCGCGACATGGGCGCCGACGTGGTGGGTCGCGTGCCCGCCGCACTGCGGGCCGCCCTTCGGCGGTCCGCTGCGTAGGGTGTGGGCTATCGTAAGCACATGCGACTGCACATAGCGCTGGACGACGCGCTGGTGGCAGAGCTGGATGCCCGTGTCGGGCACCGCCAGCGCAGTGCCTACATCGCGGCCCTGATCCGGCGAGGTCTCGACGACGAGCGGCGCTGGGACGATGTCGAGGCGGCGCTCGGTGCGCTCGCGGACACCGGGCATCCGTGGGACGACGACCCGGCCGGGTGGGTGCGGTCGCAGCGCCGCGGCGACGCTCGCCGCGCTGGTTGAGTGGCCCGCCTGCTGCTCGACTCGACCGTGCTCATCGACGCGTTGCGGGGTCGGCCCGCCGCGAGTCGGATCGCTGGGCTGCGTCGGGCCGGCACCGAGCCGTGGGTGTGCGCCATCTCCGTCGAGGAGATCTGGCGGGGGGTCCGTCGTGACGAGGAGGCGGTCGTGCGGCGGCTCTTCAATGGATTGCGCCTCGCGCCGCTCGGGGTCGGCGAAGGAATCCTCGCCGGTAGCTGGCGACGGGAGCACGCCGAGCGCGGCGTGACGCTGCACCAAGCCGATTGCCTCATCGGAGCCGCTGCGGTCGGTATCGAAGCGACATTGGCAACGGCGAATGTCGACGACTTCCCGATGGCGGGGCTGCACGTCGAGCACTGGCCGTCGAGCACCTGACGACTGGGGCTCCGAATCCCTCACTCCACCGGCCGGTCGACCCGGGCCGCGAGTTTCTTCGGGGCGAGGACGCAGTAGCTCTCGGTGAGCAGCTCGGCGACCTCGGCCCAGTCCGTGTGGTCGTCGAGCACCATGCCCACGACATTGGCGCCCCAGCCGGCCCGGAAGAACGGGTGCCCGGCGTGCTGCAGGACTTCGAGCTCGGGGCCCGACGATCGGAACGTCATGACCGTCACCCGGCCGCGGGGCGTGTCGGCGTCGAGCACCTGCACGAAGGTCCGCTTCCGCACCCGCCAGCGGGCGCCCGCCCACGCCTTCTCCTCATAGGCCTCGGGCAGGTGGGCGCAGGCGACACGAAGCTGGTCGACGACCTCGGGTGGCGGGTCGAAGTACATGCCGGGTCAATCGCCGGCGGCGGGGCGGTCGAGCAGGGCGACGAGCTTCTTGGGTGCCAGGAGGCAATAGCTCTCGGTGAGCAGCTCGGCCACCTCCTCCCAGTCGGTGGTGTCGTCCAGCACCATGGCGACCAGGCCGGGGCCCCAGCCCTCGTAGAACGGGTGGCCGGCGTGCAGGAGCGCCTCGGCCTCGGCGCCACGGGAGTGGAACGTGATCACCGTCACCGCCCCCTGGTCGGTGGCGGTGTCGTGCACGTGGGCGAGCGTGTTGCCGCGGATGCGCCAGCGGGTGCCGACGAAGGCCCGCTCCTCGTTGGCCTCGGGGAGGTGGGCACAGGCGACGCGCACCCGATCCACGATCTCGGGAGGGGGCTCGGTCGCCACCGAATCTCTGTGTCGCCCCGCCGAAAAGGGCCGGGGTCAGGGAGCCTCGTGGCTCAGGCGGAGGGCGCCTCGGCCGAGCGGCTGCGACGCACCATGGTGACGCCGAGCAGGACCAGGACGAAGCCGGCCAACGTCGCAAGACCGATGGAGGCGCCGGTGCGGGCCAGTCCGGTCGAGCTGCCGCCTGAGGTCCCGGTTGTCCCGCCTGCCGTGGTGCCGCCGGCGCCGAGCATCGTGACAGCGTTGCTCAGGGTGAGGGGGCTGCCGTCGGGGGCGACTCCAGTGGCGGTGATCGTGTGGTTCCCGGGCGTCGTGGACGCAGGGATGGTGACGGTCGTGGAGAACCTTCCAGCGGCGTCGGCGGTGACGGTCTTGAGGACGACGGGCGCCGAGAAGAGGGTGAGTGTCACGCTCGAGCCCCCCTGGAACCCTTCGCCGCTCACGCCGGTGGTGAGGTCGCCCGGCGCGAAGGTCGGATCGCTCACGGCGAGGTTGTTGCCAGTCTGCAGCGGATACTGCTGGGCCAGCGCGGGGGCTGCCATGGTCCCTACGAGGACTCCAACCAGCACGATGATCTTGCGCAGCATCCGATGTCTCCCGAAGTAGGTGAGGTCAGCCGTTCCAATACTACCGCTGAGCCGAGGCCACGCCTAGTCTCCCAGGTCGGACGAGGAGTACGTGACCGCGGGGGCGCCTCTCAAACGCTCGGCATCCTCGGCCGATACCGTCCCCAACGAGGTGTCGCTGGTGGCGTAGTTGCGACCGTATGGCGC
>DATLDH010000167.1:0-3388 GCA_035526015.1 Acidimicrobiales bacterium | reverse complement strand
GATGCTGTTGCGGACGTTCACGCGGGCCCGCTCCGCCGCCGACGCCGCCTTGCGGGGCCGGCCGCCCAGGCCGAAGGCGGCGGTGAGCTGGTCCTCCAGGGCCTCGATCTCGGCTCTGGCCCGGCCGGCGCGCTCGGCGTCGTTGAACTCCTCGGCCTCGGCGATCTCCTCGGCCAGCTCGGTGAGCCGCGTGCGGTAGGCGGCTTTGGCCCTGGCATCGAGCACGTCGCCGGCGTCGCCCAGGCCGCCGGCGTGCAGGTCGTCCTCCCGGGCCGCCTTGGCGCGACCGGCGGCGCCCGACCCCGGCGACACCAGGTCGATGGCGTGGAACTCCTTGCCAGGGTGGCGCAACAGGGTGGCGATGTACCCGAGGCCCTTGGAGTCCCTGGCCCGGAACGACTCGGATCCGTAGCGGATGGTCCAGTAGTCGCCCTCGCGGACGAAGACGTTCGGTTGGTCGCTCATCGTCCTCGCCACGGTCGGTCGGGAAACCCCTGGGTCATAGTGGGAGGAGGTCGGAACACCGCAACAGTTGTTGCCCGGGTCGTAACGCGACCGAGCGTACCGGGCCGAACATGGGATCCACATGAGACTGCGAGGGGGCAACGCACCAGTCACCGCCATCGCCGCGCTGTCGGCGATCGTGCTGGCGGCGGCCGTGGGCGTGGGCCTCGAGGTCGGCGGCACCCGTTTCCTCCCGTCGTTCCCCGACCGGGCCCGTCTCGACTACTCCGCCGGGCCCCCGGGCGGCTTCGCCCCGCTCGACGCCCGCCTCGTGGCCGACCTGCTGGGGAGCCGCCTGTTCGGAGTCGAGCGGCCGGCGGCCCCGGCGGGATCCGGTTCCGGCGGCGACGCCGCCCGCGAGCGCAGCGCCCGCGGCGGACTCGACGCACCGCCGGTGGTGGTCACCCACCCGTTCACCAACGACGGGTTCGACGACGCCTACGTCATCCCGTCGGTGCCCTTCCGCGGCGAGACCGACACGCGGTCGGCCACCACCGAGCCGCGGGAGCCGGCGCCGTGCGGCGCCCTCGGTGGCAAGACGGCCTGGTACCGCTACACCGCGACCGACGACATGGGCCTCATGGCCGACACCTTCGGGAGCACCTTCGCCACCTCGCTCACCATCTACACGGGACGCTCGCTGGCCGGGCTCGAACGGGTCGGCACGTGCTCGAGCAACACCAGGGGCAACGCCCTCGTGGCGTTCGCCGCCACGGCCGGCACCACCTATTTCCTCCAGGTCGGCGGGACGATCGGCGGCCACCTGGTGCTGAGCCTCCAGCGCCAGGGCATCACGACGCTGGCGTCGGTGGGCAGCAACGGCGAGCGGGGCGACGGCGACTCCTACGGCGCCACGCTGGCGGCCGACGGCCGCACCCTGCTGATGGCCTCGGGATCGAGCACGTTCGACGGTGACGGCCGGTCGGCCCCGTGCGCGCCGTCGCCGGGGACGATGGTCCCCTGCGGGAAGCTCGGCCTCTACCTGCGCGACCGGGTGGCGCATCGCATCGCCAACCAGTACCCCGAGCAGTCCGTCTCCGCCGCCGGGACGCCGGTCGGGAGCCTCGCCATCCCGGGTTCGCTCACGCCGGGCGGCCGGTACGTGGCGTACTGGGCGACGGTCGAGGTGCACCCTCCCGGCACCGACACCCGGCGCCCGTCGTCGCCGTACCGGCTCGAGGTCTTCCGTCGCGATCGCGTGGCCGGCGTGGTCGAGCGGGTGTCGGTGCCGTGCTCGGGGTGTGGCAGCGACGTCGAAGGCTCGAGCGGCCGGGCCGAGATGTCGGCCGACGGTCGGTTCATCGCCTTCACCTCCTGGGCCGAGAACATCGTGCGCGACGACACCAACACCGTCCGCGACGTGTTCGTCCGTGACATGCGCACGCGCATCACCACCCGCGTGAGTGTGGCGTCCGACGCCGAGACGGTGCGGTTGGGCCAGCCGAACGACGCGGCCAGCCCCTCCGGGGACGAGGGCTCGGACCTGTTGTCGATCTCCTCCGACGGCCGGTACGTGGTGTTCAAGTCGGCGTCGTCCAACCTCGTCACCGGCGACACCAATGGCGTCACCGATGTCTTCGTCCGGGACCGCCTTCGCGGCGTCACCACCCGGGTGAACCTGTCGTCGGACGGCGCCCAGGCCAACGGCGAGACGCGCAGCATCGCCGGCTTCGGTGTCCACACCATCTCCGACGACGGGCGGTGGGTGTTCTTCAACTCCGACGCCACCAACCTGGTGTCGCCGCCCACGGCCGACGGCGTCGAGCACGTCTACCGCCGCGACATGCGCCGCGGGACCACCGCGCTCGTGACCGTGGCGTCGGCGGGCGATCGGGCCAACGCCGGCGTCACCGGACTCCCGGTCAGCGACCCCCGCCGCATCCTGCTCACCACGCTGGCGCCGCCGTTGTTCGCCGGAGGGCTGACGGTGGCGGTGAGCCCGCTGTCGTACTCGGCGTCGGCCGACGGTCAGCACGTGGTGTTCAACTCCGACGCCGACAACCTGGTGCCGGGCGACAACAACGAGTCGACCGACATCTTCATGCACAGCGTCGCCACCGCCACCACGACGAGGGTGTCGGTCTCCTCGACCGGAGCAGAGGCCGACAGCGGCGGTGCCTGCGGGTCGCCGACCATCTCCGGCGACGCCCGGTTCGTCGCCTTCGACTGCCAGGCCGGCAACCTCGTCGACGGCGACGACAACGACAACGTCGACGTGTTCGTGCGGGAGCTCCCCGGCCCGCGGCGCACCACGGGCTGGCACTAGGTGGCGGTCACGCGGGTCAGGGACCTGCCGCTGTTCTGGAAGCTGCTGCTGCCGTTCCTCGGGCTCATCGTGCTGTTCGGCTCGCTGGGCGCGTTCCTGATCGTCCGGAACCTCTCGGTGCGGGCCCAGGATGCCCTCGACCAGGACCTCGCCCGCCGCTCGTTCGAGGCCCGCTCCATCGCCCGCGACCGTGAGCTGTACCTCGTGGAGTCGGCCAACTTCGCCACCAACATCCAGGGCATGGCCGACGCCGTCGGGCGTTCCGATCGCGCGGCGGTCGAGACGCTGCTCGGCTCGGTGCTCGCCCTGAAGACCGACGTCACCCTCCTCGTCGCCACCGACGACCTCGGGGTCGGCATCGTCGAGCTCCGGCGCACCGCCGGCCGCGAGCCGGCGTCGAGCGGCGGCGGCCAGTGGGCGGCCAACCGGTTCGTGGCCGACGCGTTGCGGTCGAAGGCGGCGACCCGGCGCGCCGGCGTGATCCGCGACGGGGGGGTGCCGATGCTCGTCATCGCCGCGCCCATCTGCGAGGCCGCCGACGGGTGCACCGTGCGCGGCGTCGCCATCGTCGGCATCGGCATCGAGCGCCTGGCCGACGACGCCGCCGGCAAGAGCGCA
>DATLDH010000166.1:0-2396 GCA_035526015.1 Acidimicrobiales bacterium | reverse complement strand
CGAGCTGATGACACCGGCGTGGATGCACGCGCTGTCGTCGGCCGACCCCGACGCCACCTTCACGGTGCGGCCCGACCACCAGTGGACGGGCGCGTACACGGCATGGCCGTCGGAGACCGCGCTGGGGCTGTGCAAGGTGGGTGAGGGCAAGCTGGCCCACCGGTGGATGCGGGGCGTGGCCCAGTCGGCCAACCAGGGACCGTTCGGCCAGGCCCATTTCGTGGAGTCGGTCGGCGGCACCGACGCGGGTGGCGCGCGCAAGGCCCCGCCCGACCTCCCGTACATCTGCGACTGGGCGTGCTCGGCCGGCGGGTCCTATGCGAAGTACGTCCTGGAAGGCGTCTTCGGCGTGCAGGCCGGGCTCGACGGCCGGCTGCGCGCCGCCCCCGACCTCGACCAGTGGGACACCGACGCGCGCCTCGTCGACCTCCAGTACCAGGGCCGGCTGTACACGGTGGACCGCGACGGCGTCCACGAGCAGTCGTGATCGCGCTGGATCTGGGCGGGACGCGGCTGAAGGCGGGGCGGGTCGACGCCGCCGGCCTGGTGGTGGAGCGGCTCGAGCCGCGGCCCTCGGGGTCGACATGGGACGAGGCCCGCGAGTCGGTGGAGAAGGCGGTGGCCGAGCTGGGTCGCGGTGACGATGACGGCGACGAGCGCGGCGGCGAGGCCGTCGCGCTCGCCATGCCCGGTGTGATCCACGGCGGGCGGGTGCTGTCGCTGCCGGGCAAGTTCCCCGGCGCCGAGGGCTTCGACGTGGCCTCGTGGCTGGGCGGGCCCGTTGTCAACGACGCCGTCGCGGCCGGTGTCGGGGAGGCGCGAGCGGGGGCAGGAGTCGGATGTCGGCGGGTCGTGGTCGTCACGTTGGGCACCGGCGTCGGGGTGTGCGTGCTGGAGGACGGGCGGCCGCTGGGCGACGGGCCGTTCGGCGGCGGCATCCTGGCCGGGCAGCTGCCGCTCGGCGACGGCACGATCGAGTCCCGGTGCCGCGCCACGGCGTCGGTCGACGTCGAGTGCTACCGGGCCGACGTGGCCGCCGGGATGGCCGCCCTGGCCACGGCGTTCGGTCCAGGGCGCGTCGTGGTCGGCGGCGGCGCCGCCACGACGGCGGGGCTCTTCGACGGGCTGGAGGACGCCGTGAACGCGCAGCTGCGGTTCGGGTTGCGCGTCGAGGTGCGGCGCTCGGCGCTCGGCGACGACGCCGCTCTCGTCGGGCTGGCCCTGCTGTCATGACCGCCCTCGTCGCCGGGCTGCGGTCGACCTACGACAAGCGTCCGATCGCGGCCACCGGCCCGGCGTCGGCGGTGCGCGTCGGCCGCGACGCGGCCGTCGCCGCACTGGCGGGAACGGGGGCGGCCGTGACTGTGATCGACGCCTACCCGGGGGTGCGGCGCGCCGACCTCGCACCGTTGGCCCGGGCCACCGGCGCCGAGCTGGTCGTCGACACCGCCGATGCCCTCCTGCCGTCGACCCACATCGACCGCCTGGTGGCACCCGACCTCGGCACCGACCCGGTGTTCGGCCGCATCACGTCCCTCACCATGGACGCGTTCTTCGACCCGCTCTGGCTGGCGGCGGTGCGGGCCACCGTGGCCCGGGCGCGGTCGGCGGGGCGGCGGGTCGTCGTGCACGGCGTGGGCGCCTCGTTCGTGGTGCCCGACGGCGACGTGGTGGTGCTGGCCGACCTGCCGCGGTGGGAGGCCCAGCAGCGCCAGCGCGCCGGCGAGACCGACGGCCTCGGCGGGGAGGTGACCGGGCTGCGCCCCAGCCAGCGCTACAAGCGGTCGTTCTTCGTCGAGTGGCGCGTGGCCGATGCCCACAAGCGCGCCGTGCTCGCGCGGGCCGACTTCGTGCTCGACACCGTCGACGGCGACCGGCCGGTGCTCGTCGACGGCGATGCGGTGCGGGCGGCGTTGGCCGATGCGGCCCGGCGGCCGTTCCGGGTCGTGCCGTTCTTCGATCCGGCGCCGTGGGGCGGCCGGTGGATGGAGGCGGTGTGCGACCTCCCGCCGTCCCCCTCCAACTACGGGTGGTGCTTCGACTGCGTGCCGGAGGAGAACTCCGTGCTGCTCGGCTTCGGGGCCACGTCGGTGGAGCTGCCCGCCCTCGACCTCGTGCACCGTCACGGCGTCGACGTACTCGGCCGCGAGGTGCACGAGCGCTTCCACGGCGAGTTCCCCATCCGCTTCGACTTCCTCGACACCGTGGGCGGCGGCAACCTCTCGTTGCAGGTGCACCCGCTGGAGTCGTACCTGGCCGAGACGTTCGGCGCCGGTTCGGGGCACGGGTGGACCCAGCACGAGAGCTACTACGTGCTCGACGCCGTCGACGGCGCGTCGGTGTACCTCGGGCTGCGCGCCGATGCCGACGTCGACGCCATGTTCGCCGAGCTGAAG
>DATLDH010000165.1:0-13731 GCA_035526015.1 Acidimicrobiales bacterium | reverse complement strand
AGAGCCGGAACCAACAATAAATGCCGACGCATTCAGCGCCGACTTCGCCGCAGCTGCGTAAGCAGCCTTAGGCGACGCCTCACCGGGCCCGGTCCCACGGTCCGACTGCAGGCGTCATCCAGTGGGACTCACCCGAAGGCCGGGTCACCAGGCCGAGGGGACATCAAAGAGTGACTGGGGCCTCGCGCCGGTGCCGGTGGCGAGTGCGGGGCCCGAGAACATTTCACCGGCTGCGCTCGGAGAAGACCCATGGAGGAGCTGAAGGACGGGGGTTCGATTCCCCCCACCTCCACCACATGACGACGGCCACGGCGTTCACCCGGATGTTCGGGTGCTCGCTCCCGATCCAGCAGGCGGCGTTCGGCGGTGCGGCGACGCCGGCGCTGGCCCTCGCCGTCAGCCGGGCCGGTGGTCTCGGCATGCTGTCGGGCATCGTCGGTGCCGACGCCCTACGGCGCCAACTCGACGACGTGCCGGAGGGCGCGGCCGTCGGGGTCAACTTCCTGGTCCCGTTCCTCGACCCGGCGGTGCTCGAGGCGGCGGCGGCCCGCAGCCCCCTGTGCGAGATGTTCTGGGGCGACCCCGATCCGCGGCTGGTCGACCTCGTCCACGCCGCCGGGAGCCGCGCCGGCTGGCAGGTCGGGTCGGTCGGAGAGGCGCGGGCTGCGGCCGACGCCGGGTGCGACCTCGTCGTGGTGCAGGGCGTCGAGGCCGGGGGCCATGTCCGCGGGACGACGCCGTTGATCCAGCTGCTCGCCGCCGTCCGGGATGTCCTGGACCTGCCCATAGTGGCGGGCGGCGGCATCGGGACAGCTGCTGCCGTGTCGACTGCGCTCGGCGCCGGCGCCGACGCCGTCCGCATCGGGACGCGTCTTCTCGCCGCCGAGGAGTCCGCGGCCCATCCCGACTACGTGGCGGCGCTCATCGCCGCTGGTGCCGACGACACGGTGCTGACGACGGCCTTCGGCACCGGTTGGCCCGACGCCCCGCACCGCGTGCTGCGGTCGGCGGTGTCGGCGGGCGAGGCCCTCGGCCCCGCGCAGTCATGGACCCCGGACTGGCCCACTGCAGACTTCACCGGTGAGGTGTCGGCGCGCGCCCTCTATGCCGGCACGTCCGTGGGCGCTGTCCACCGCCGGCAGCCCGCGGCCCGGATCATCGCCGAGCTGATGGCATCCGCTTAGGGATCTCTCATAACGGGAAGAAATGACCAATGGTCGACACCGCCGAGAAGTCCGCGCCCCCCCAGATGCAGAGCAAGGCCCACGCCGCCGCCCCGCAACGAGGCTCGATCGTCGGCCCGCTCCTGATCGCCCTCGCCATCATCGCCGGCGCCGCGCTGGCGGCGACGATCGTCGGCAGCAAGGTGGGCCCCACGAAGTCGGGCTCGGCCCCGGCAGGCACGGTCAACACCGACAAGGCCCACGTCATCCGGATGCCCGGCGGCTACTCCAACGTTGCGACCAAGTGCTCCGGCGTCCCGAAGCAGCGCCTCTGGGTATCGAGTGGCAGCGGGCGTGCCTTCGTGACCCAGGACCCTCGCTGCTAGCCCGTGGCTGACCGCTTGGCGGTGATGGCCCACGCCGCCGCGCCGACGAGCACGCCGTCGGCGGTCTCGTGGGCGGCGAGCATCTTCTGGACCTGCTCCATCGCATGGGCTCGATCCGCCTCGGTCAGACCGTTGCTCAGACCTTCGACGATCCCCATCGTCCGCACGAACGCCATGGCGTCCTCGGCGTCGCGGCCAAGGTCCATCGGCTCGTCGATGGGACCGAGCTCGATGTCCTCGAACCCTGAATCGCTGAGACGCGACCGCACGCGATCAGGGTCGGCCAGTGAAAACGGCGTCGGGGCGTCGGGCGGCGGGGTGGGAAGGTCGCGTCCCATGGCCAGCGCCGATCGCAGCTCCATCAGCCACTCGTTGCTCTCCAGCTCACGCCACGCGAGCAACGCGAGGCTCCCATCGGGCCGCAGCGCCCGACTGATGTTGGTGAAGGCTGCGACAGGGTCGGCAAAGAACATGGCCCCGAACGAACTGATGGCGAGGTCGAAGACGGCCTCACCGAAATCGTGGACCTGCACGTCGGCCTGCACATAGCTGACGTTGCCGAGCCCGTCGCCCGCGGTGCGGGCCCTGGCCAGCTCCAACATCACGGCGGACAGGTCGGCGCCTACCACCGAGCCCTCCGATGCGATCACGGCCAGGTCGCGCGTCGACCGGCCCGTGCCGCACCCGATGTCGAGGATGCCATCGGTCGGGCCGACCGGCACGGAAGTCAGGAACCGGCGCCAGACGAGCCGGCTGGCTCGGTCGTACCGGTCGGCCTGCTCGGTCCACACGTCACCCTCGTGGCCGTTCCACGCCTCGGCCTGCTCGACGTTGACGATGTCCATGTCCGCCTCCCGCACTCCGTATACTCCCATTGAGAGGACCGTATACCCCCAAAGGGAGGGAGTCAATGGCCGCTCCACTGACCACCACGTCCTACGCCATCCTCGGCCTGCTCGCCGTGAAGCCGTGGACGACGTATGAGCTGGCCCAGCAGATGCAGCGCGCCCTGGGGCAGTTCTGGCCGCGCGCCGAGAGCAAGCTCTACGAGGAGCCCAAGAAGCTGGTGGCGCACGGGCTGGCCAAGGCGTCGTCGGATGCCGTTGGTCGACGACCTCGCACGGTGTACTCGATCACGCCGAAGGGTCGACGGGCGTTGGCGGCCTGGGTGCCCACGCCGGGCGACGGCCCCGTGCTGGAGTTCGAGCAGCTGGTGAAGGTGTTCTTCGCCGAGCACGGCTCCAAGGCCGACCTCCTCCGCACGATCGCCGACGCGAAGCGATGGAGCGACGAGCAGTTCCGCGCCGCCGCGGGGATCTCCGAGGGTTACCTGGAGGGGAGCGGCCCATTCCCGGAGCGTCTGCCCTGGCTCGTCCTCGCCGGGCGCTTCCTCACCGACTTCCTGGTGATGGTGGATCAGTGGTCCGAGTGGGCCGCGCAGGTCGTCGAGGAGTGGCCGGACGACCTCGCCGCCGCCGAGCCCGACTGGTCGGCCCTGACAGCAATGGCCGCCGCCACTGCGACCCATCTCCATCAGGACGAGATGGCGGCCTCCAGGGTGGCGTCGACGGCGGCGGCGCGGTCCTTGGCCCACGGCAGGGGGAAGACGATGGGCAGGTCGACGCCGGCCTCGCGGTAGGCCCGCACCCGCGCCGCCACCTCTTCGGCCGTGCCGATGAAGTCGATCCCGTCGATCATGTCGTCGCTCACCGCCGCCAAGGCCCCGGCGCGGTCGCCGGCGGCGTGGCGCTCGCGCACCTCGGCCACCGCGTCGCCGTAGCCCGCGCGCGTGAAGTTGGCGGCGTAGGAGTCGACCGTGGCGTAGGAGAACAGGTCGCGCCGGGCCGGTTCGACGCCGTCCTGGCGCTCCCCGACGCCGACGTGGACATAGGCGAGGATGCGCGCCGCACCGCCCTTGCGCACCTGCTCGACCGACCACGGGACGTGGGTGTGGGGCAGGTAGTTGAGGAGGACACCGTCGGCGATCTCCCCGGCCAGCTGCAGCATCTGTGCATTGAGCGCACCGATCACGATCTGGGGCTGCTGCTCGAACCGGACGCCCAGGCGGAAACCCTTGATCCGGTAGAAGTCGCCGTCGAAGTCGACCTTCTCGCCACTCAGGCAGGCTCGGAGCAGGGCGACGAACTCCCGCACCTGGGCCAGCGGGCGCTCGCCGTAGCCCGCGCCGTGCCAGCGCCCGGCCACGACCGGCGACGAGATGCCCACCCCGAGGTGGACGGTGCGGCCCGCCGCCAGCGCGCCCAACGTGGCCCCGGCCATGGCGAGGAGCGGAGGAGTACGGAGCTGCAACGCCAGGACTCCCGTGCCGAGCCCGAGCGACGGTGCGGCCACCGACACGGCGCCCAGGGTGGCGAACGCCTCCGGGCCGGTGACCTCCGCCGTCCACAACGAGTCGTACCCGAGGGCTTCGGCAGTGCGCGCGACGTCGAGCGCCATGGGGACGCCGAGTCCCATCAGCGGCGCCAGCGTGACGCCGGTCGGTGCGGTCATGTGGGGTCTCCCTTCTGGTGGCGGCGCCTGACGGCCAGCGCAGCGCCGACGGCGGCGGCGACACCGGCCGCGCCCACCAGCCGGCGCGGTGTGTCGTCGTCGCGCCGGCCGGAGGTGGCAGCCGCGGCGATCGTGGTCGTCGGGCTGGGGCTGGTCGAGGAGGACCGCGCGCGGCGGAACGGACCCCGCACCTCGAACGTGACGCCGGCGGACTGACCGACGACGCCGCGTTGTGAGCTGAAGTACAGCCGTGAGCCCGAGGGGTCGAAGGCCGGGCCGGTGAGCTCGGACCGGTCGTGACCGACCAGGCGGAGGAACGGTGCCACCACACGCTCCGACGTGATCACGACCAGCTCCATGTTGCCGCCGTCCTCGGCCACGTAGAGATCCCCCGAAGGCGACGCGGCCACGATGTTGTCGACACCCGATAGCGGCGCGTCAGGGCCCGCCGACGCCGGGTCGTAGACGACCTCCATACGGCCGGTGACGGTGTCGATGGCGCGCACGTGGTTGTCGCCCTTGGTCGTGAACCACACCGTTCCGTCGGCCCACCAGATCCCCTCACCACCGCTGAACGAGGTCGACCTCGGTACCTGGTGGCGGGTGGGTACGGACGCGGCCCTCGGATCCGGCACCGTCACCCAGGTCACGCGATCGGCCGTGACGACCGCCGCCTCCAGCGACCCGGCGCCGAGGTCGGGCCACCGCGACGGAGTGAAGCGGTAGAGGCGCCCGTCGGGCTTGTCCTCGGTCAGGTAGACGTGATGGCCGGTGGGATCGACGGCGGCGGCCTCGTGGGCGAACACGCCCATGGCCGGGCGGGCGACCGCCGGCTGCAGCCCGAAGGGGTCGCACTCCCACACGCGGCCCGTGTCGGTCTCCTCACACGACAGCCATGTCCCCCAGGGGGTCGGCCCGCCGGCGCAGTTGCCGGTGGTGCCGGTGAGGATGGCGTAGGCCTGCGTGATCGTGCCGCGGGAGTCGAACCGGATCGCCGATGCCCCACCGAGCCCGGCGGGGGCCTCGCTGTTCGACACGTAGACCCACGCGTCGCTCTCGGGCGTAGGGAAGGTGGCGCCCCCGTCTGGCGCACCGTGCCAGATCCTGCCGGTGCCCTGGACGGTGAGGCCGCTCCGCCCCACGACGCGGGACCGGAAGCCGGCAGGCAGCATCAGCCCGTTGGCATCCGCCGGGCGCAGCGGGCCGTAGGGCCCCGCGCCGGAGCGGGCCGGCCCGCCGTAGGCCCATTGCCAGAACCCCGGCGTGGCGGCCGCGGCGGCCCCGGCGAGGAAGCTCCGACGGCTGAGGGTCAATGGTCGGCGACGATGCCGGGCGTGCCCGCGTCGGTGACGATCGGGAGCCCGGCGTCGGCCCAGGCCAGCATGCCGCCCTCGAGGTCGTCGGCCTCGTAGCCCTGACGTCGGAACCAGTCGCGCACCGTCGCGCTGCGGCCTCCGACGCGGCACACGAACACGACCTCGTCGTCCTCGGGCACGTCGCCGTGGAGTTCCTCCAGCTGTGAGAGGGGAAGGTGCCGCGCCCCCTCGATGTGGCCCGCATCCCACTCGTGGGCCTCGCGCACGTCGACGATGACGAGCTCTCCGAGGCGCGCCGCCGTCGTCCGCGCGTCCATCAGCCGGCCTGGGTGCCGACCCGCAGCTCCCGGAACGGCACGTCCTTGTCCGGCCGCGGCTCCGAGGGCAGGCCGAGGACGCGCTCGCCGATGATGTTGTGCTGCACCTCGTCACTGCCGCCGGCGATGGAGATGGCCGGGCTCATCAGGGCGAGGTACTGGATCATGCCGCCCATGGGCGCGTCCTCACCCGCAAGCATGCCGCCGGCGCCGAGGATGGCCAGGCTCGTCTCGCGCAACTCGCGCATGATGAGCGACGCCACCAGCTTCCCTGTCGACACCTCCGGCCCGGGCCGCCCGCCGGCCGCCACCGCCGCCTGGCTGCGCAGCCCGGTGAAGCGGGCGATCTCGACCAGGGAGTACAGGCGCGCGATCCGCTGCCGCGTCACCGGATCCTTGGCCTTGCCGTTGACGGCCGCCAGCATCCCGAGCATCTGGGCCACGCCGCCGCCCCCGAACCCGCTCATGCCGCCGCCACCCATCCCGCCGCCGCCGGCCGCCATGTCGCCGGCCTTGCGGGTCAGGTCGGGGCTGCCGATGATCTCGCCGCCCCCGGCGCCGCCCATCATCCCGCCCATGCTGCTGGCGCCGAGGGAGTTGCGCTCGTTGGCCAGGGTCGTGACCGCGACCGACCACCCCTCGTCGACGTCGCCGATGACGTTGTCGTGGGGGACGCGCGCATCGGTGAAGAACACCTCGTTGAAGGTGGCCCCACCCGACATCTCCTTGAGCGGCCGCACATCGACACCGGCCTGGTGCATGTCGATGACGAAGAAGGTGATGCCCTTGTGCTTCGGGAGGTCGGGGTTGGTCCGGGCGATGAGGATCCCCCAGCGCGAGAACTGCGCGCCCGACGTCCAGACCTTCTGGCCGTTGACGACCCACTCGTCGCCATCGCGCACCGCCGAGGCCTGGATGCCGGCCAGATCGGATCCGGCACCCGGCTCGCTGAACAACTGGCACCACACCTCCTGGCCGCGCACCATGGCCGGCAGGAAGCGCTGCCTCTGGTCGTCGGTGCCGTGGGCCACGATGGTGGGACCGGCCATCATCACGCCGATGCCACTGGGCGGCCCGGCGGCCCCCACGCGGCGTCGCTCGTCGGCCACGACGGCCGCCTCGCTCGACGACAGCCCCTTGCCGAACCACGCAGCAGGCCAGGTCGGGAACGCCCAGCCGCTGTCGGCCAACCGCACCCACCAGTCGCGCACGGTGAGCTCGGGGTCCCAGTTGGTCTCGAACCACTCCCCCGCTTCCCGACGGATGGTCTCGAGGTCGGTGGTTGCGCTGGTCTTCTCGCTCACGGTCACCAACCGATCCTACGGTCGGTCAGAGGTAGCCCATCGGGTCGACGGGGATGCCCCTGATCCTGACCTCGAAGTGCAGGTGGGGGCCGGTCGAGAACCCGGTCGAGCCCACGAGCCCGATGACCGCGCCGGCGGCGACCTGCTGCCCGGCCGTGACGAACATCTGGCTCTGGTGGCCGTAGAGCGTGGCCAGGCCGTTGCCATGGTCGACGATGGTGGCGTTGCCGTAGCCGCCCCGTGCATCGGCGGCGACGACAACGCCGTTGCCGGCGGCCCGGATCGGCGTGCCGTACGCGCCGCGCATGTCGATGCCGGCGTGGTTGCGCACGGTGCCGTAGATGGGATGGACGCGGGGCCCGAACCGCGACGTGATCGCCGTGCCGGGGATGGGAACCTGCAACGTGCCCGGTGCCTGAGGCGCATCCGGTCCCGACGAGGGCCGCGCGCGCAGCAGGGCCGTGATGCTGCTCGACTGGACCTGCAGGTCGGCCAGGCGCTCCTCGAACTCGGCCTTGCGGGCCTGGACCTCGTCGAGCAGCGAGCGCTGGAGCTGCTCCTCGGCCACCGCGCTGTTGCGCACCTCGGCGGCGCGCTCGCGCACCGCCTCCAGCTGGCGGGTACGGGCCGCCGCCTCCTCGTAGCGGTCGCGGGCCTGGCCCAGGTGCTCCTGCACGAGGCGCTCGTCGACCTCGGCCCTGGTGCGCATGGAGCGATAGGCCGTGACCGCTTCGTGCTGGGAACGGGCCAAAGTCTGGAGGTAGGCCTTCGAGGCGGAGTACTGGCGGACGCTGTGCACCCGGAACATGAGGTTGGCCACAGCCGCGCTCGGGTGGTGGACATAGGCGGCGACGACGCGACGCTGGAGGGTCTGGCGCGCCGCGGCCAGCTGCGAGCGCGTCTGCTTGAGCCGCAGCTGCGCGCGCACGACGTCGGCCGTCGCCTCGTCGACGCTGTCGTGGGCAGCGGAGACCTTGGACTCCTCGGCGGCCAGCTCGGCGTCGACGGCCGCCACCTCGGCATCGACGTCGCGCCGCCGGCTCTCGGCCTCGTCAAGACGGCCGAGCAGCTCGGTCTCCTCGGCCGACGCTTCCTCGACCTGGTCCTTGAGCGTCCGGATCTGGCGCTCGGTCTCGGGGTTCCGCTTTCGGGACGGAGCGGCGACGGCGGGGGTGGCGGCCAGCATGGTGACGGCCAGGGCGGCCGCCAGGACGCGGCGGGCCAGGGGGGAAGTGATGGTCATGGCCGACTACACGTCCAGGAACCGCCGCACGGCGATGCCGGAACCGACGGCGCCGACCACCGCGCCGACGATCACCAGGAAGATGCCGGTGCCGATGGCATCACCACCGGACGGCACCATGGTGTTGATGAGCTGCAGCTGGTCACCCTGGATGCTGCGCTTCACCAGGGCGCGCCCGATGTAGATGAGGAAGAAGGCGCCGATGCCGCCGACCATCCCCTGCACCAGGCCCTCCAGCATGAACGGCACGCGGATGAACCAGTTGGTCGCGCCCACGAGCTTCATCACGCCCACCTCGCGCCGGCGGGAGAAGATGGCCATGCGGATGGTGTTGAGGATGAGCAGTGACGCCGACATGAGGAGCACGGCGGCCACGCTGACGATGCCGACCTGCAGCGCCCGCGTCACCTTGAGCAGCGTCTCTACCTCGTCCTTGGCGAACACCACGTCATAGACCCCGGGCCGCTTCTTGAAGCGATCGCCGATGCTCTCCACGAACTCCGCCTTCTTGGGCACGACGCGATAGGCGGGAGGCAGGTCCTGGGGGGTGAGGCTCTCGACGATGTCGGGGTCGTTGGCGAACATCGTCTTGAACTCCTTGAAGGCGGCCTGCTGGTCGAGGTAGGTCACCTTCTTGACCTCCTCCAGGCCCTTCAGCTCGCGCTCGACGGCGCCGGACTGGCTCGGCGAGGCGTTCGGCAGCAGGTAGATGCTCAGCTCGACACCGCCGCGCCACTGCAGCGTCGCCTTCGACACACCCTGCTTGAGCAGCAGGGCGCCACCGAGCAGTGACAGCGAGACGATGACGGTGAGCACGGCGGCCGAGGTCATCAGCAGGTTGCGGCGCAGGTTGCTGACCGTCTCCCGCACGACGTAGTCGACGGAGAGCGCCATCAGCTGTAGACCCCGCGCGCCTGGTCGCGGACGACGGTGCCGCGGTCGAGCTCGATGACCCGACGGCGCATCGTGTCGACGATGCCGCTGTCGTGGGTCGCCATCACCACCGTCGTGCCGGTGCGGTTGATGCGGTCGAGGAGGCGCATGATGCCCTCGGTCGTCGTCGGGTCGAGGTTGCCGGTCGGCTCGTCGGCCAGGAGGATCAAGGGGCGGTTGACGAACGCGCGCGCCACTGCGACGCGTTGCTGCTCACCACCGGAGAGCTCCCCGGGAAAGCTGTCCCACTTCTTGGCCAGACCGACGAGGTCGAGGATCTGGGGCACCGTCGAGGTGATGACGTGCTTGGGGCGGCCGATCACCTCGAGGGCGAACGCGACGTTCTCGGCCACCGTCTTGTTGGGCAGCAGGCGGAAGTCCTGGAAGACACAGCCGATGTTGCGACGCAGGAAGGGCACCTTCCACGGGCTGAGCTCGGCGATGTTGCGGCCGGCGACCCAGATGGAGCCCTGGTCGGGCTGCTCCTCCTTGGTCATGAGGCGCATGAAGGTCGACTTGCCCGAGCCGGAGGGCCCGACGAGGAAGACGAACTCGCCCTTCTGGATGTCGACGGAGCAGTCGCGCAGCGCGACGGTCGTCCCCTTGTAGGACTTCGTGACGTTTTCGAGTTTGATCATGAGCACGTCCGCCCCGCCCAGAGCGGCCCGACGACGCTACCAGCGCGTGGCTAGGAGGTCGCGGCAGGCCCGTCGCGGCGGCGCCACCGCAGGTAGGACTCCATGAACTCGTCGAGGTCGCCGTCGAGGGCGCCCTGGACGTTGCCGGTCTCGTGGCCGGTTCGCTCGTCCTTGACCTTCTGGTACGGCGCCGTCACGTAGCCCCGGATGAAGCTGCCGGCACGCGACACCTGGCCCTGCGGCCCGGACAGGCGCTCGAGCTCGGCCTTGTGCTCCTGGCGCTGCCGCTCGGCCAGGCGGGCGGCGAGGATCTGCATGGCCTTGGCCTTGTTCTGCAGCTGGCTGCGCTCGTTCTGGCACGACACCACCACGCCGGTGGGCAGGTGGGTGAGACGCACGGCCGAGTCGGTCACGTTGACGTGCTGGCCGCCCGCACCCGAGGAGCGGTAGGTGTCGACCCGGACGTCCTTGTCGTCGATGACGACCTCTGAGGAGACGTCCTCGATGAACGGCACCACGTCGAGCGCGGCGTAGGAGGTCTGACGGCGGGCCTGGGAGTCGAACGGCGAGATGCGGTAGAGCCGGTGCACGCCACGCTCGGCCTGCAGCAGCCCGTACGCGTAGCGACCCCGGATGATGAACGTGGCCGACAGGATGCCCGCCTCCTGGCCGGCCGACACCTCGTCGAGCTCGAAGCCGAAGCCCCTCCGCTCGGCCCAGCGCATGTACATCCGCAGCATCATCTCGGCCCAGTCCTGGGCGTCGGTGCCGCCCTCCCCCGCGTGGATCTCGCACACGGCGTCGAGCTCGTCGTGGTCACCGGAGTAAAGGGACCGCAGCTCCACGTCGTCGAGGTCGCGTGTGAGCTGGGCCACGGCCGCCTCCACCTCGGCCGCCACCGACTCGTCGGCCTCCTCGACCAGGAGCCCGTAGAGGGTCTCGACGTCCTCCAGGCGAGCCGCCAGACCCTCCAGGAGGCGAACGTCGTCACCCAGCCGGCCGTACTCCGTCGTCACCTTCCGGGCTCGATCGGGGTCGTCCCACAGGTCGGGCCTGGCCACCTCGGGCTCGAGCGCGGCCAGGCGCTGCCGGAGGCCGTCGAGGTCGAGGTAGCCCTCGGCTTCGGACAGCCGCTTGCGCAGCCCGGCCAGGTCGTCGGTGACGTCGCGCACGGGGGCTAGCGCCCGTGGCAGAGCTTGAACTTCTTGCCGCTGCCGCAGTAGCAGGGCTGGTTGCGGCCGAGCCTCTCGTGCTCGGACCGCACGATCGGGGCCTGCGTCTCCTCCTCGGCCAAGGCGGGCGGGGGCAGGCTCATACCCGCCTCTTCGGCTGACGCGGCGGTCACGGCGCGCTCGATGCCCTGAGTGCCCTGCACGGGGTCGTCGGCCGCCAGGTAGCTCGCCTGCTCGAGGTCGGGCTCCTCCTGCTCCTGGACGACCTCGACGTGCATCACGTACTTGACGTAGTCGCTGTCGATGGAGCCCATCAGCTGGCTGAACATCTCGAAGGCGTCCCGCGTCCACTCGATGAGGGGATCCTTCTGACCCATGCCGCGAAGGTGGATGCCCTCGTAGAGGTAGTCCATCTCGGCCAGGTGCTCGCGCCAGCGCTGGTCGATGATCTGCAGCATCACCTCGCGCTCGAGCTCGCGCATCATCTCCGGGCCACCGGGCAGGTTCTGCTCGCGATGCTCGTAGTACGCCACCGCCTCGGTATGGAGGCTCTCGATGATCTGCTCCGGCGTGACCGCCTCTGCCAACTCCGACGCGGTGAACTTCGTCGGGTAGTACAGCGACGTCTCGGCCAGCAGGCCGTCGAGGTCCCAGTCCTCGGCGTAGTCGGTGGTGCAGAACTCCCGCACCAGGCCGTCGATGGCGCTGGCGAGGATCTCGAGGGTCTCCTCGCGCAGGTCGTCGCCGTCGATGATCTGCATGCGCCGGCCGTAGATGACCTTGCGTTGTGAGTTCCGCACCTCGTCGTACTTGAGGATGTCCTTGCGGATCTCGGCGTTGCGGGCCTCGACCGTGCTCTGGGCCCGCTCGATGGCCTTGGTGACCATCTTGGCCTCGATGGGCACGTCGTCGGGGAGGGCCTTGCCCATCACCCAGCTCATGGCGCCGGTGGCGAACAGGCGCATCAGCTCGTCCTCGAGGGAGAGGAAGAAGCGGCTCTCGCCCGGGTCGCCCTGGCGCCCGGCGCGGCCGCGGAGCTGGTTGTCGATCCGGCGGCTCTCGTGGCGCTCGCTGCCGAGCACGTACAGGCCCCCGAGCTCGCGCACCTTGTCGCCCTCGGCCTGGCACTGCGACACGAAGCCGGGGAGGAGCGCCTCGTAGCGCTCGCGGCCCTCCTCCGCGTCGGGATCGAGGCCCTGGGCCATGACCTCGTGGCGGGCCAGGCCCTCGGGCGCGCCGCCCAGGAGGATGTCGACGCCTCGACCGGCCATGTTGGTGGCGACGGTGACGCCGTGGAGGCGGCCGGCCTGGGCCACGATCTCGGCTTCCTTGGCGTGGAGCTTGGCGTTGAGCACGGTGTGCGGCACGCCCTGCTTCTCGAGCAGTCGGCTGAGCACCTCGGACTTCTCCACCGAGGCGGTGCCGATGAGGACGGGCTGGCCCTTCTCGTGCCGCTCGACGACGTCGGCCACGATGGCGGCGAACTTGCCGGCCTCGGTCTTGTAGATCAGGTCGGCCAGATCGGTGCGGATCATCGCCCGGTTGGTCGGGATCGGCACCACGGGCAGGCTGTAGGTGCCGGCGAACTCCGAGGCCTCGGTCTCGGCCGTGCCGGTCATGCCCGCCAACTTGTCGTACATGCGGAAGTAGTTCTGGAGGGTGACCGTCGCCCAGGTGTGGTCCTCCTCTTTGATCTTCACCCGTTCCTTGGCCTCGACCGCCTGGTGCAGGCCGTCGGACCAACGGCGGCCCTCGAGGATGCGACCGGTGAACTCGTCGACGATCTTCACCTCGCCGTCGGCGAGGATGTAGTCCTTGTCGCGGCGGTAGAGCTCCTTGGCGCGCAGCGCGTTCTGCATCTGGTGCACGTAGTTCACCGAGACGGCGTCGTACAGGTTGTCGACCCCGAGCTCGCGCTCCACCTTCTCGATGCCGGCCTCGGTGGGCACGACGGTGCGCTTCTCCTCGTCGACCTCGTAGTCGAGCTCGCGGTGCAGCGACCGGGCGATGTTGGCGAACTGGTAGTAGAGCTTGGCGGATTCGGCCGCCGGGCCGCTGATGATGAGCGGTGTCCGGGCCTCGTCGATGAGGATCGAGTCGACCTCGTCGACGATGGCGTAGACGTGGCCCCGCTGGACCATGGCCTCCTTGGAGCGGGCCATGTTGTCGCGCAGGTAGTCGAAGCCGAACTCGGTGTTGGTGCCGTAGGTGACGTCGGCGGCATACGCGATCCGCTTGCGGTCGTTCCGGTCGAAGCTGCGCTCGTCGTCGCTGCCGACCAGGCCGACGGTGAGGCCCAGCCAGCGGTAGACGCGGCCCATCCACTCGGCGTGGAACTTGGCCAGGTAGTCGTTGACGGTGACGAGGTGGACGCCCTTGCCGGTGAGGCCGTTGAGGTAGACGGGCAGGGTCGACACCAGTGTCTTGCCCTCACCGGTCTTCATCTCGGCGATCCAGCCGAAGTGGAGGGCGGCGCCGCCCATCATCTGGACGTCGTAGTGGCGCTGGCCGATGACACGGCTGGCCCCCTCGCGGACGACGGCGAAGGCCTCGATCAGGAGGTCGTTGAGGTCCTCGCCGCGCTCGAGGCGCGAGCGGAACTCCCCCGTCTTGGCCTTGAGGGCGTCGTCGGAGAGCGCGTGGATCTCCGCCTCGTAGGCGTTGATGTCGGGGACGATCGTCTGCAGGGCCTTGAGCTTCTTGCCCTCGCCGGCCCGCAGGACCTTCGTGAAAATGCTCATGTCGACC
>DATLDH010000156.1:0-6917 GCA_035526015.1 Acidimicrobiales bacterium | reverse complement strand
ACGGTGCGGTGCAGGTGCCAGTCGAGCAGTCGACCCGGCTGCATCCGCCGATGGAGCCGGTCCCGGCGGACATCTTCGTCAGCCACCAGCCGGCACACGGTGATCTCGGCGCCGGGGACGGCCTGGCGGTACCGGTCGAGGTCGGTCGGGTCCTCGAGCACCCGGGCCAGGACCAGATGGGTCGACCCGTGGGCGGCGAAGTTCGGCCAGAGCGACGACAGGTTGGAGAACATGAGGTCGTTGTTCCACTTCGACGTCGAGGGCCACTGCCAGATGACGGCATCGAGGTCGACGAACGCGTTCGGGATCTCCAACTCGGCCAGCAGATCAGCGATCTCGCCGCCGATCGTCGACTTCCCGACCCCAACGGTCCCCGAGAGCAGCAGCGTGGGGACCGTCAATGCTCAGCCCCTGGCTTGCAGGGCCTCGATGAGCTTGGGGAGGACCTTGTGCACGTCGCCCACGATGCCGAGGTCGGCGAGGGAGAAGATGGGCGCGTCCTGGTCCTTGTTGATGGCGATGATGTTCTTGGCGCCCTTCATGCCGACCATGTGCTGGGTGGCACCCGAGATGCCGCACGCGATGTACACCGTCGGCTTCACCGTCTTGCCCGTCTGGCCCACCTGGTAGGAGTACGGCACCCAGCCGGCGTCGACGATGGCGCGCGATGCGCCGGGCGCCGCCTTCAGCAGCTTGGCCAGGTCCTCGATGAGCGAGTACTTCTCGGCCTCGCCCAGGCCGCGGCCGCCGGCCACGACGACGGGCGCCTCGTCCAGCTTGGGGCCGCTGCGCTCCTCGACGTGGCGTTGCACGACCTTGGCCGCGTTGGTGGCGCCGGAGTCGGGCACCTCGATGGTGACGACCTCGGGCGCACCGCCCCCGCTCTCGGTGGCCGCGAACGACTTGGGTCGCACGACGAAGATGCGCGGCCCGTCCTCGGTGAACTTGGCCTTCACGATCTCGCTCCCGCCGAACACGGCGTGGCAGGACTCGGGCTGGTCACCGCCGGCCAGGTCGACGACGTTGGTGAGCACGGGCCGGTCGAGCTTGGCCGACAGGCGCCCGGCGATGTCGCGGCCGTCGTAGGTCTGGGGGATGAGGATGACATCGGCTCCCTCACCCGCGCCGATGCGGGCCGCCAGGGCGGCGGCCACGGCCACGCCCGGGAGCGAGTCGCCGATGTCGCCGGCGTCGAGCACGCGCGTGGCGCCGAACTTGCCCAGCTCGGGCGCGACGGTGGCGGCGTCGCCGCCCCAGGTCACGGCCTCGACCGTGCCGCCCAGCTCACGGGCCTTGCTGAGCAGCTCGAGGGTGACGCCCAGCGGCTTGCCGCCGGCCGCCTCGGCCAGTACCCACGTGGTTGCGATCGGCATGTCTGTTCTCGTCTCCCGGTTCCCGGCCTAGATGACCTTGAGCTTCTCGAGGTAGGCGACGACCTTCTCGGCGCCGTCCCCCTCGTCCACATGGATCTCGCCGGCCTTGCGCTCCTCGGCCTTGGCGATGTCGGTGATCTCCTGGCGGGCGCCGCCCCAGCCGACCTGGCCGGCCTCGATGCCGAGGTCGGCGATCTTGACCTCGTCGACGGGCTTGCCCTTGGCCGCCATGATCCCCTTGAACGACGGGTACCGCGGCTCGACCACGCCGGCGGTGACGGTGACCAGCACCGGCAGCGGCGAGCTGACCTCGTCGTAGCCGGCCTCGGTCTGACGGTCGACCTTGACGGTGCCGTCGGCGACCTCGATGTGCTTGGCGAAGGTGATGGCGGGCAGGCCGAGCAGCTCGGCGATCTGCACCGGCGTGGTGCCGGTGTAGCCATCGGTCGACTCGGTGGCGGCCAGGATCAGGTCGGGCTCGGCCCGCTTGATGGCGGCGGCCAGCACCTTGGCCGTGCCCAAGGCGTCGGTGCCGACGAGGGCGTCGTCGCTCACCAGGATGGCCTTGGCCGCTCCCATGGCGAGCCCGGTGCGCAGGCCCGAGACCTCGCTGTTCGGGGCCATCGAGACGAGGGTGACCTCGCCGCCTCCGGCTTTGTCGACCAGCTGCAGGGCCATCTCGACGCCGTACATGTCGGAGTCGTCGATGACGAGCTTGCCGCCCCGTACGAGGGTCTTGGTGGCCGGGTCGAGCTGGCCCGGGGTCGAGGGGTCTGGGATCTGCTTGACGCACACGACGACGTTCATGGGGCGGCATTGTTCCCGAACTGCCCGCTCACCACCAACCGGCGCCGCTGGTAGCGTCGCCGCCGTGTCGAAAGCCGGGCGTGCCGACGGGGCTGGCGGTCTCGACGAGATCCGCCTCGAGCTCCCCGCGTCCCCCGAGTTCCTGCGCCTGGCGCGGGTGACCGCCACCGGGCTGGCCAGCCGGCTCGGGTTCACCTTCGACGACGTGGAGGACCTGCGCCTCGCCATCGACGAGCTGTGCTTCGCCCTCATCGGCCATGGCGCCGAGGGCACGGTGCGGCTGCAGTACCGCGTCCACCCGCAGGCGCTCGAGATCGAAGGCACGTTGACCGGGCCCATCGTCGAGCCCCCGAAGCTGACCGAATGGAGCGACCAGATCCTCACCGCCCTGGTCGACGA
The DNA here is from genome assembly GCA_035526015.1 of Acidimicrobiales bacterium. Classification (GTDB taxonomy): domain Bacteria; phylum Actinomycetota; class Acidimicrobiia; order Acidimicrobiales; family DATLDH01; genus DATLDH01. Next base: position 4,338 of record DATLDH010000156.1, on the reverse strand, counting down.
GCACGAGGTGTCCGGGGGCGAGAATCAGGCGACGTTCCGCCTGCTGAAGCGCCGTGTCATGGGCTGACATGGCATTCGACGCCGACCAGCGCGCTGAGCTGCGGCTGAAGTTCGCCGAGTTCGCGGAGACCCGGGACCAGAACACCCGCAACGAGCTCATCGAGGCCCACATCGGCCTGGCCGAGTACCTGGCGCGCCGCTTCTCCAACCGCGGCGAGGCGCTCGACGACCTCGTGCAGGTCGCGTCGGTCGGGCTGCTCAAGGCCGTCGACCGCTTCGAGCCCGACCGCGGCGTGGAGTTCTCCACCTACGCCACCCACACGATCGTGGGCGAGCTCAAGCGCCACTTCCGCGACAAGGGGTGGGCCGTGCGCGCCCCCCGGCGGATGCAGGAGCTCTACCTGCGGCTCGGCAAGGTCATCGGGGAGCTGAGTCAGGAGCTCGGCCGCTCCCCCACCATCCCCGAGCTGGCCGCCGAGGCCCAGGTGTCGGAGGAAGAGGTGCTCGAGGCGATGGAAGCGGGGCAGGCCTACCGCTTCGCGTCGCTCGACGCGCCCAGCCCCGGCGGGAACGACGACGACGGCGACACCATGGGCGCGCTCCTGGGAGCGGACGACAAGGAGATGGCCGAGGCCGAGCGGCGCGCGTCGCTGCAGCCGCTCATCTCCCTGCTGCCGCAACGGGAGCAGACGATCCTGCACTTCCGGTTCTTCGAGGGCCTGACCCAGTCGGAGATCGCCACGCGCCTCGGCATCAGCCAGATGCACGTGTCCCGGCTGCTGGCCCGCAGCCTCGCCCAGCTGCGCGCCGCCGCCGAAGACAACTGAGCGGGGCCCGCACCCGGTGAAGGTGCTGCTGCTCGTCAACTCCTCGGCGTCGTCGGTGACGGCGCGCGGCAAGGTCGTCATCCAGAAGGCGCTGTCGGCCGACCACCAGGTGTCGGTGGCCGAGACGTCGCGCCGCGGCCACGCCACCCGTCTCGCCCAGGGTGCGGCGCGCGGAGGGGTCGACGCCGTCGTCGTGCTCGGTGGCGACGGGACGCTCAACGAGGCGGCCAACGGCCTGGCCGGCACGGGTGTCGCCCTCGGCGTGCTGCCGGGCGGGTCGACCAACGTCTTCGCCCGCACCATCGGCATGACCAACGACCCCATCGAGGCGACGGGCGAGCTGCTGGGGGCGATGGGCGCGGGCACGCGTCGACGCATCGGGCTCGGCCAGGTCAACGGGCGGTACTTCCTGTTCCATGTGGGGATCGGCTTCGACGCCGCCGTCGTCGAGCAGGTCGAGCGCCGATCGGGACTCAAGCGGTGGATGGGGCATCCGTTGTTCGTCTACGCCTCGTTCGCCACGTGGTTCCGCCACTACGACCGCACCCGACCGCGCTTCGTCGTGGGCGGCGACGACAGCGGCGACGACAGCAGCCCCGACGTCGAGGGCTATTTCGCCCTGTGTCTCAACACCAACCCCTACACCTACCTCGGCAACCGGCCCTTCAACGTTGCGCCCGAGGCGACGTTCGACCGCGGCCTCGTGCTCGTCACGTTCCGCTCGTTCGGCATCGGCACCCTCATGCGGGCCGCCGGCTCCGCCCTCGGCTCGGGCCGGGCGCTACGGACGATGCGCCGCCTCGACCGCCGCCTCGACGTCGACCACGTCGTGATCCGCGGCCTCGGCCCTTTCCCCTACCAGATGGACGGCGACTTCCTGGGCGAGACCGACCGCCTCGAGTTCCGCCACGTCCCGGACTCGTTGGACCTGTTCATCCCCTGAGGACGGCGAGGGCGGCGGCGGGGTCGTCGCAGATGACGGCGTCGACGCCCCAGGCGGCGAAGCGGCGGAGGGTGTCGGGGTCGTCGACGGTCCAGGTCGCCAGGGCCAGGCCGGCTTCGTGGGCGGCGGCGACGAGCTCCTCGGTGACACCGGTGAAGTACGGGTGGAGGGCGACGTGGCCGCGGTCGGCCGCCGTCCCCACCGCCTTCGTGTGGTCATAGCCGTGGGCGGTGAGCCAGCCGGTGGGGATGGCCGGGGCCAGCTCGTGGACGCGGTCGATGGTCGCCAGGCTGAAGCTGGAAACGACGACCCACGCCTCCAGCCCGCGGGTGGTGACCAGCTCGACGACCTGCTCGGCCAGCCACGGGGCGGTGGCGGCGTCGGGCTCGGTCGGGTTGGCCTTGATCTCGATGTTGACGCCCATGCCGGCACAGGTGTCGAGGGCGGCGACGAGGTCGAGGATCCCGGGCGGCAGCGCCTCCCGCGACAGCTCGGCGATGACACCGAGGCCCTCGATGGCGGCGTCGTGGTGGACTGCCAGGCGCCCGTCGGCGGTGGCCCGGACATCCAGCTCGACCCCGTCGGCCCCGGCCTCGAGCGCCGCGGTGAAGGCGGCGGCGGAGTTGTCGGGGTGATGGGCCCGGTCACCTCGGTGCCCGAGCACCAGAGGCCGGGTCCTCCCCCATGTCCCCATGACGGAAGTCACAGATGGCCGCCGAAGATTGTCAGGATGACCCCTTGCCCGGTGTCGGATGAGCCTCTACCCTCGTTCATCACACGTTCACATACCGGGTCGTTGCAGACCAGGCCCCATGTGAACGGATTCACATTCGCACTTTCCCGCCCCTGAGGAGTCACCGGTGACCCTGACCTGGAACCGCACGATCGACTGGGACATCGACGACTGGCGGGGCCACGCCGCCTGCCGCGACACCGATCCGGACCTCTTCTTCCCCATCGGCGCGACCGGCTCGGCCCTCGATCAGATCGAGGCGGCCAAGGCCGTCTGCCGCGGCTGTGAGGCCCTCGCCCCCTGCCTGGAGTTCGCGCTGGCGACCAACCAGGAGTCCGGCGTCTGGGGTGCCACCTCCGAGGACGAGCGCCGCAAGCTCCGCAAGCAGTGGCTCGCTCGTCAGCGGGCAGCACGCGCCGCGAGCTGAGCCGGCCGTACTAACTCGGGGCTTCCAGCCCCACGCAGAGGTCGACCACCGTGCCGTGGTCGTCGTGCATCTCGATGGTGCCCTCGAGCTGGCTGGTGATGAGGTGACGGACGATCGACAGCCCCAGGCTCGTCGTGTCGTCGACGGAGAACCCTGGCGGCAGGCCCACGCCGTTGTCGTGGACCCGGACCCGCAGCACCTCACCGTCGTTCTCCAGGCCGACCTCCACTGACGCGTCCGCCGGGTGGACGCCCCCCTCGGTGGGGAAGGCATGCTCGGCGGCGTTCTGCAGCAGCTCGGTGAGCACGACGGCCAGCGGCGTCGCCACCTCGGCCGCCAGCTCGCCGGCGTCGCCCACCAGGCGGAAGCGCACGGGGCGGTCGGGCGACGGCAGGGCCTCCTCGGCCATGCGCACGAGCTGCTTCACGATCTCGTTGAACTCGACCTGCTCACCGACGTCGCGCGACAGGATCTCGTGCACGAGGGCGATGGAGCGGATGCGGCGCTCGGCCTCGTCGAGGGCGGCCTTGCCTTCACCGTCGGACAGCCGTCGGGCCTGCAGGCGCAGCAGTGACGAGATCGTCTGCAGGTTGTTCTTCACCCGGTGGTGGATCTCACGGATCGTCGTGTCCTTCGAGAGCAGCAGGCGGTCACGTCGGCGCAGGTCGCTGATGTCACGCAGCAGCACCAGCGCGCCGGTCACCTGGGACTTGTCGATGAGCGGCAGGCAGCGCAGCAGGACGATGACGTCGTTGCCGCGCTCGACATCGACGGTGACGGGCTGGGCGGTGGCGAACGCCTCGACCACCGACGTCTCGTCGGTGCCGAGCTCGTCGAGGCGCATGCCCTCGGCGTTGGAGTGGATGCCCATGCGGTGGAGGGCGTTAACGGCGTTGGGCGAGGCGTACTCGACGCGTCGTCCCGCATCCAGCACGAGCACGCCGTCACCGACGCGCGGGGACTCCTCGGTACTGGAGTCCTCGACGTCGAACGGGAACCCGCCGTTGACGATCATCTTGGCGAAACGCACGAACGTGTCGAGATAGACACGCTCGAGCTCACCCGGGCTGCGGCGAACGGTGAACGCCGACTCGCGGCTGAGCACGGCCAGCACCTCGCCGTCCTTGCTGCGCACGGGGATGCACTGCACGCGGGCCTGCTCCTCGCGCGGCGAGACCAGCACCTCGCCCTCGACGATCTCGCCGAGCCGCCACGAACGGGCGACGAGCGGACGGTCGGCCTCCTCGATGACCCTGCCCACCAGGTCGTCCCAGTGCAGCGTCTGGGTGGAGGTCGGCCGCATCTGGCCCATCACCACGAACTGCGAGCCGTCGGGCCGGCTCGGCACGAACAGCAGCAGGTCGGCGAAGCAGAGGTCGGCGAGCATCCCCCACGACGCCATCAGCCG
>DATLDH010000140.1:0-21147 GCA_035526015.1 Acidimicrobiales bacterium | reverse complement strand
CGAGGTCACCCTCCCGCCCCTCCCCCTGGGTGGCAGGGGCAAGAACCCCACCACCAAGCGCTGCGTGGGCAACCCGCCCCGCCAGACCGAGGATCCCGTCGCCCCGCCCTGCGTGGCGTACTTCGACGGCGACAACTTCGGGGCCACCTACCAGGGGGTGACCGAGGACGAGATCCGCCTGCTCGTCTACATCGACGGCAACATCAGCGAGACCGGTGGCAGCCAGGGTCGCGAGGACCGCCCCCTCGAGCAGTACTTCGACCTGTTCAAGCCACCCGACCCCAAGGGTGAGCATTTGCTGGTCGAGGGTTTCCGGGGCTGGCAGCGGTACTTCAACGACCGCTTCCAGACCTACGGGCGCACCGTCCACTTCTACATGTACTTCACCGGCTTCGACCACGAGCCGGAGAACCGCCGGGCCGACGCGGCGGACAACTTCGCCACCGTCAAGCCGTTCGCCGTCCTGAGCGACGCCAACGAGAACGAGGTCGACTACGTCGAGGCCATGGCCCGCAAGGGGGTCCTGAACTTCGGCACCTTCACCGGCAAGCCGGACGCCTTCTATCGGGAGTTCCCCAAGCTGGTCTGGGGCTACCAGCCCCACCTGCAGAAGATGGCCGACATCTACTCCACGTTCGTGTGCGAGAAGGTCGTCAAGCACCCGGCCGTGCTCTCCGGCAACCCCGAGTACAACGGCCAGCCCCGCAAGCTCGGGCTGTTCCACACCTCCGACAGCGCCTGGCCCGGCCTCCTGCTGGTCGCCGACCTCATCAAGGACAAGGTCGAGGCGTGCGGCGGCAAGATCGAGGCCGAGGCCACGTTCCCCGTGTGCTGCTTCAACCAGGACAACGGCACGCCACCCGACTACGCCGCCCAGCAGATGGCCGACTTCCGCCAGCAGGGCATCACGACGATCCTGTGGACCGGCGGCCTCGAGGGCAACACGGCCAGGGCGGCCACGGCGATCGGCTACTTCCCCGAATGGGTCGTCATGGGCGACGGCACCCTCGACGGCAACAATCCCAACCGCATCTCGGGCAATACGGGCAACTTCGACGGCCGGGGATTCGTGGTGACCCCCGAGGTCTATGAGCCGTCAGTCCCGCAGCAACGCTGCTCCCAGGCGTTCCGGGAGGTCAACACCACCAGGCCCAAGGCCGACATCGGCTTCATCTGCCCCTACTACCGCAACCTGTTCCAGCTCTTCACCGGCATCCAGGTGGCGGGTCCCCGGCTCGGGCCCACCTCGGTCGACCAGGGGTATCACGCCATCCCGCCGGTGCGCTCCAAGGACCCGACCACGCCCGCCTGCTACTACGAGAAGGGCGACTACACCTGCGTCAAGGACGCCCAGTTCGAGATCTGGGACTCCGACGACCAGCCGCCGGGCGACAACCGGCCGGGGTGCTGGAAGGTCATCGACGGAGGAAAGCGGTACCTGCCCGGCGAATGGCCGCCAGGGAACATCAACTCCCAGCTGAAGGGGAACGAGGTCTGCAACGGCCACAACGCCCTGTCGCTGACCAAACCCACATGACGACCACACCCGCCCTCCCCCGCATCACGGGACAGCGCCGCCTGCCGGCACTGGCCGCCGTCATCGCGCTCGTCGCCCTCTTGGCCGGCGCCGCATCCTTCCGTCCGGCCCGGGCCACGACGCAGACCGGGTTCGAGGTGTCGGCCGACAAGGCGTTCTCGGGAACCTTCGCCCCCCTCGTCGGCAACGACGCCAAGGCGGCGCTGAACTTCAACCCCACGTTCTGCGCCACCGTGACCTTCTGCGACGTGATCCCGTTCAAGGTGATCCGGCCCGAGGGCGTCGACCCCGACACCCTCACGCTCAGCATCGAGCTGTCGTGGGACGACCCGACGACCACCAACGACCTCGACATGGACATCTATGACAACCAGGAGCTGGGCGATACCTACGTCCGTCTCACCAGGGCCGAGTCGACGTCGAACCCCGAGCGGGTGCGCCTCGCGCGGGTGTCGCAGGTGGATTACAACCTGGTGGTCCGCAACGTCCTCGGCGTCAACATCGGCTACTCGGTGAAGGCGTCGCTGAGCACCAAGGCGTTCACCTCCCCCATCGAGCTGCTCGCCACCAAGCGCGAGGCGCCGAGGCAGGAGCCCGCGCCGGTGGAGTCCAGGCCGGCCGAGACCCTCCCGCCGCCGGAGCCGGCAGTGGAGGCCGCCCCGCCGCCTACGCTGGCGCCCGTGCCCGTTTCCGCCGACACCGATTTCGACTTCGGCGACTCCGGCTTCGAGGACCAGCTGGCGGCTCCGCCGGCGCCCGGCGGCGGTGCCATCGCACCGGCGCCCGAGAAGCCGGCCAAGGTGGGTGGTGGCGTCGTGGCCCTGTGGTTCGTGGTCGCCCCGGCCGCCCTGCTGGGCGCCACCGGGCTCTTCGTGGCCCGCCGCCGCAGGGGGGACCTGGCATGAGGCGCCCGCTGCGGCTCGCCGCCCTCGTCGCCCTGCTCGGCGTCGTGTTGGCGCCGGCGCCGCCCTCGCAGGCCACCAAGCGCGAGCCGATGAAGATCACCGAGGGCAAGACGGTGGAGGCGACCTTCCCCGCCCTGGTGGGCTCGGTGCCCCAGAGCGAGGAGCAGGTCAGGCCGAACCCGTCGGACTGCGCCACCTACACGTGGTGCGACACCGTCCCGCTCGACATCGTCCCGCCCCCCGGCCTGAAGGACGAAGACGACTTCTTCGTCGAGGTGAAGATCAGCTGGGACAACCCGAGCGGCCAGAACGACATCGACACCTTCGCCTACGACGACCAGCAGACCAAGGGCGGCGCCGGGTACACCCAGAAGGCCTCGGGGGCCTCGGCCGACAACCCCGAGACGCTCCGCCTGTTCCGGCCCACCCTCGGCACCTACAACGCCGTGATCCTCAACTTCGTGGGCCCGAACACCGGCTACAAGGTGACGGCCCGCCTGCTCGACTCCAAGTACCAGGCGCCGTTCGAGGCCCTGGCACCGGGCAAGAAGCCGGCCACGACCACGACCAGCACGACCCGGCCCGTCGAGGTGACGGCGCCGCCCGACACGGCGCCCACCGAGACGACCCCGCCCACGCTGGCGCCGGCCGCGGTCAGCAACGACGACGACTTCGACTTCGGCACCTCCGACTTCGAGGACCAGCTGGCCGCTCCCCCGCGGCCCGAGGGTGGCTTCGAAGGTGAGTCGGCGGCGCCGGCCAACCAGGTGAAGAAGGTCGGCGGCGGCACCGTCGCCATCTGGTTCGTCGTGGCCCCGCTCATCCTCCTGGGAGCGGCGGGCTACTTCATCGTCCACCGCCGCGGCGGCGTCGCCGGCTTCTAGCTTTCGCCGTCACAACCAGAGGTTGCTCGGCGAGTTGGTGGTGTGAGGAACTCGAACAGGGTTGCCTGCCAGCGCTCGGGGTTCTCCAGTTGGACGGAGTGGCCCGCTTCTTCGATGACGGCGAGGTGGGCGGCGGGGATGGTGGCGGCCAGGGCCTCGGAGTCGGCGAGGAACATGTGGTCGAGCGCACCCACGGCGACGAGGGTGGGAACGGCCAGGGTGCGGAGCGCCTCGGTGCGGTCGGGTTGGTCGACCATGTCGCCCAACATCGAGCGCCACATCTCCGGTGAGCAGGCGCGCAGCTTGGCGGCGCCGTACTCGGCGTAGCCCGGTCGCTCGGCCAGCAGCCGGCGGTGGGCCGGCGTCGAGAGCGGGTCGTCGGTCTTGGCCTGCAGCTCGATGAGGAGCTCGAGGCCTCCGTCGGCCACTACCTGCTGCCCGGTCGCCACCATCTGGGGGTCGACGCCGTCAGGCTTGCGCGCGCTGGTGCCGACCAGGACCAGGGCGTCGAGCCGCTCGGGCGCGGCGAGGGCGACGAGTTGGGCGACCATCCCGCCCTGGGACTGTCCGAGCAGCACGAACCGCTCCCACCCGAGTGCATCGGCCAGGGCCAGCGCGTCGTCGGCGACGATCGCCATCGAGTAGCTCTCCAGCCCGTCGGGGTGGTCGCTGGTCCCGCAGCCGCGCTGGTCGGGCACGACGACGTGCCACCCGCGGGAGGCGATGTCGTCGAGGCCGTCGGCCCAGTCCTCCTTGGCCGCCGCGAACCCGTGCAGCACGAGCAGCGGGCGGCCACCTGCGCCTGCTTCGAGGACGGCGAGGCCGATGCCGCGGCCCGCCAGCTCGACGCGGCGCGTCGTCGTCATCGGGGGAAGGAGACGAAGTCGACGGTGAGCAGCGCCGGGACGCCCCCACGCGCCGTCGGCGGCGGCGACTTGCCCGGCACGGTGGCCAGCTGCACCCGGCGCACGTGGCGGTCGGCGTCGATCCACACGTCGGTCTCGAACGTCGAGGTGCCGAGGTCGCCCAGGGGGTCGGTGGGGCCCAGCACCCGGTTGGCGCGGCCGGCGTCGACGGTGACCGAATAGCGCATGGTCGAGACACCGCGGATCGCCTGGCCGCCGAACGGGTCGACGTCGGACGCCGCCGAGAGCATGGTGAGAACGGCGGCGGCGTAGCGGTCGACGTCGCGGGTGCCCGGGTCGGCGAGGGTGACGACGGCATCGAGGTTGCTGTCGGGATCGGTGACCACGACGCGGGCGCGGGGCAGTCGGGCCGTCGCCTCGGCCGACCCGGCGACGATCGCGATCGGGTCGCCGGTGGGCAGCTTGGGCCGGTCGGCGCCGCACCCGGCGAGCAGCCCGCCGACCAGTCCGGCGACCAGCCCGGCGACCAGCAGAGTGGCGGGCGCGGCGGCACCGAAACGGGTCGTGAGCCTGGCGACGAAAGGCATGGGGTCGCCTAACCTACCGACGGTGACGGATGGCGGCGAGACGGGGGGGCCGGAGGGCGCGCGGCGCTTTCTCGTCCCCGCGCTGCGGGCCGCGGCGAGCGTCCTCATGCTTGGCCTGCTCGTGCGGCGCGTCCACCTCTCGTCGCTGTTGCCGGAGTGGCGGCCGCACGGCGCGGTGTTCCTCGGAGGAGCCCTGGCCGCGACCCTGTGCGGTGTCGTGCTGTCGGCCCTGCGGTGGCAACGCGTCCTCGTCGCCCTCGAGCTGCCGGCCCGGCTGCGCGTGCTGGTGGCGAACTACCTGGCCAGCCTGTTCGTGGGCAACTTCCTGCCGTCGACGATCGGCGGCGACGTGCTCCGTGTCGGCCGTCTGTCGGGCCGCAACGGCGACGCACCGGGGACGTTCGCGTCGGTCGTGCTCGAGCGGCTGAGTGGATGGGTCGTGCTCCCGGTGATCTCCCTGATCGGCCTGTTCGGGAACCCGACGCTGCTCCGCCTCGGCAACGCCAGTCGCCTCGCGCTGGCCATCGCCCTCGGCACCCTGGCCCTGCTCCTGGCGCTGATGATCGCGACCGCCAGTCCGAGGCTGGGCGGCCGCCTCGCCCACAACGAGGGTTGGCTCCGGTTCATGGGCGCCGTGCACCTCGGCCTCGACCGCTTCCGCCGCCATCCGGGCGCAGCCGTCGAGGTACTGGTTGCCGGCTTCGCCTACCAGCTGGTGGTGATGCTCGCCGCGTTCCTCGGGGCCCAGGCCATCGGCCTCGACGTGGGGTGGACGGCGATCCTCGCCTTCATGCCCGCCGTTGCCATCGCCCAGCTCATCCCGGTCACGATCGGCGGGCTCGGCGTACGGGCCGGCGCAGTCCTGCTGTTCCTCGGGCCACTCGGCGTGGGCGCGGCCCAGGCCATCACCTTCGACGTGCTGCTGTACGGCATGAACCTGGTGGTGAGCCTGCTCGGCGCGCCGGCGTTCGCCGTCGGCGATCGCGGCCGGGGCCGACCGACGGCCTCCGCCACCGCGTGATCCCGACGTGAGCGAGCACCGCAGGCCCCGCCTGCGGTGGTGGAAGGAGGTCCTCTACGTCCTCGCCTTCTACGCCGTCTACTCGAGCATCCGCATCCGGCTCGAAGGCTCGAAGGGCCGCGCCTTCGGCAATGCCAGGCGCATCATCGATCTCGAGCAGGCGATCGGGACCTATGTGGAGGAAGGCGTGCAGCAGGCGTTCCTCGGGTGGCGCTCCTTCATCCAGTTCTGGAACGTGTTCTACGGCTCGTTCCACTTCATCGTCACCATCGTCGCCCTCGTGTACATGTTCAGGAAGATGCCGACGCGCTACCCGCTGTGGCGCAACACGCTGGCGTGCATGACCGGGCTCGCCCTCGTCGGCTTCGCCACGTTCCCGCTCATGCCGCCGCGGCTGCTGCCGACGAGCTACGGATTCGTGGACACCCTCGTGCACTATCCGGCGCTGTGGTCGTTCGACTCGGGCGCCATGAAGAAGGCGGCAAACCAGTACGCGGCCATGCCGAGCCTCCACATCGGGTGGGCCACGTGGTGCGTGTGCGTGCTGCTTCCGGCCATGCGCACCACCTGGGCCAAGGTGGCGATGGCCCTGTACCCGGTCGGCACGCTCTTCGCCATCGTCGTGACCGCCAACCACTACTGGATCGACGCGCTCGGCGGCCTCACCGTCCTCGGCCTCGGCCATCTCCTGGCGAGGGTGATCACCCGCCTCACCTGGGGCGAACCCGCTCCCCGCTCGGGCTAAAAAATCCGGTAGCCGCCGTCGATGATCAGGGTGTCGCCGGTGTGGTAGCTGCTGGCGGGGCTGGCGAAGTAGACGGCGGCGCCGGCGAAGTCCTCGGGCTCGCCCCACCGGCGGGCGGGGATGCGCGGCAGCACCTTGTCGCGGAAGCGGTCCCAGCCGAGGACGCCCTCGGTCATCGGGGTGTCGATCCATCCGGGGAGGATGGCGTTGGCGCGGACGCGGTGGCGGGCCAGCTCGACGGCGAGTGAGCGGGTCATGGAGATGACGGCGCCCTTCGACGCCGCGTAGTGCTGGTTGCGTTGCCCACCCTCGATGGCGGCGAGTGACGCGGTGACGACGAGGTTGCCGCCTTCTCCGCGCTCGACCATGTGGCGGGCTGCGGCGCGCATGGTGAGGAACGCGCCGTCGAGGTTGACCCGCAGCACGCGGGTCCACTCCTCGAGGCTCATCTCCATGAACGACGGGGCGCCGCCGCCGATGCCGGCGTTGGCGAAGCAGGAGTCGACCTGGCCGAACTCGGCGAGGGTGGCGGCCATGGCCCGGCTGACCTCGGCCTCGTCACCGACGTCGCACCGGAACGCCTTCACCCGGGTGCCGTACCCGGCCAGCTGCGCGGCCGCGTCGGCGTTCTTGGACTCGTTGGTACCCCAGATGGCGACATCCGCGCCCTGGCCGGCGAGACCGGCGGCCATGCCGAGGCCGATACCGCTGTTGCCGCCGGTGACGAGGGCGACGTGACCGTGCAGATCGAACATGGGCGGGACCGTAGTGGGTGGCGCCCCGCCCGATAAGACAAGTACAATACAAGTATGCCGACGGACACGTGGGACCCGCAGCAGTACCACCGCTTCCAGGCCGAGCGCCGAGCCCCGTTCGAGGATCTGCTCGCCCTCGTGCGGCCGATCACCGGTGGGCCCGCCGTCGACCTGGGCTGCGGCACCGGCGAGCTGACGCGCGCCGTCCTGGACGCGACGGGCGCGGCGTCGGTCGTGGGCATCGACAACTCGGCGGCCATGCTGACCGAGGCCGAGGCATTCGCCGGCGGCGGCGTGTCGTTCCGCGAGGGCGACATCGGGACGTTTCCCGGCTCGACCGACGGGACGTTCGATCTCGTCATCGCCAACGCCGCCCTGCAGTGGGTGCCCGACCACCGGGCCGTCCTCCGCCGGTGGACCAGGGCGCTGGCTCCCGGTGGGCAGTTGGCGGTGCAGGTGCCGGCCAACGCCGACCACGCCTCCCACCGGTTGTCGGCGCAGGTCGCCGCCGGCGAGCCCTTCCTCTCGGCGTTCGGCCCAGCCGGGCCCCCGCCCGACCCCGTGCTCGACGTGCTGGTGCCCGAGGCCTATGCCGAGCTGCTCGACGAGCTCGGCTACGTCGAGCAGCACGTGCGGCTCCAGGTCTACGGCCACCGGCTGGCATCGACCGCCGACGTGGTCGAGTGGGTGAAGGGAACGTCGCTCACCCGGTTCAAGAAGCGGCTGGCGCCGGATGTGTTCGCATCGTTCGTCGACGCGTACCGAGATGCGTTGCTGGCCGAGCTGGGCGACCGCGCGCCGTACTTCTACGCCTTCAAGCGGGTTCTTCTGTGGGGCCGCCGCGCCTGACGTGGCAGACGGCGATGGGGTCGTTGAGGCCGCGGAACGAGCGGGGCTCCAGCGGACCCCACGTCAGGCCGGGGAGATCGTCGGCCGCCTCGCGCACGGTGGAGGTGACGAGGACGGCGCCGCCGTCAGCGGCCTCGGCCACGCGGGCCGACACGTTCACGACATGACCGACGACGTCATCACGGGTCACGACGACGCCGCCGCAGTGCATGCCGGCGCGCAGGCGGAGCGGCGCCGGTTGGTTCTCGGTCATCTCGACGCCACACAGCACGGCCGCCGCCGGCTCGGGGAAGGTCAGCAGCAGGCCGTCGCCGAGGCGCTTGATGACGCGCCCGCCACGGCCGCGCACGATGGGCCCCACCGTGCGGTGGTGGTCGTGCAGGAGGCGGCTGGCGGCGTCGTCGCCCTCGGCCTCGGTGAACGACGTGAACCCCTCGAGATCGGTGAACACGACGGTGAGCGGCGTAGGGATGCCGGGCCCGTCGCCGTCGACCGAGCTGGACAGGATCTGGATGGCCGACAGCCCGAGGCTGCCGAGCATCGACGGGCGCTTCTCCACGTGGCGTTCGAGGAGCCGTTCGATGGCGAACATCGGGTTGACCAGGAGGCCGGTTCCGGCGGGCTCGGGGCCGGCGTCACCGTCGGCGATGTCGTGGCCGTCGCCGACGTCGGTCGTGGCCCGGCGCGCCAGGCCGGCCTCCTCCAGCTGCCGGTGGAGGTCGGGGTCGACGGTGCGCAACCGCTCCATGAGCCGCTGGGCGAACTGCTGCTGGCGAGCCCGGCGCCGCTCGGTGCTCCCCGGCACGCGTTCAGTGGTCCCGGCCGGCGACGAAGTGGGCCAGCTCGACGAGATGGGCGATGGCGTCGGCCGCGAGGGGGAGATCGTCGAGGGCGGCGAGCGCCTCGGTCACGAGCGACTGGATGCCGGCCTCGACCTCGGAGCGGGCGCCGGTGTCGGTGAGGACCGCCTGGATGTCGGAGATCTCGGCGTCGGTGAGGTCGGCGGCGCCGAAGCGCTCGGCCAGGAGCCGCGAGCCGGCACCCTCGGCCCGTTCGGTGCCGATGGCGTAGAGGGCGGTGGGCTTGCCCTCGCGCAGGTCGTCACCCACGGGCTTGCCCGTCACCTCGGTGTCACCGAAGGCGCCGAGCAGGTCGTCACGCAGCTGGAAGGCCTGACCCAGCGGTATGCCGTAGGCCGACAACGGCGCGGCGAGCTCCTCCAGCCGTCCCGCCAGTGCGGCACCGAGGTGGAGCGGGCGCTCGACGGTGTACTTGCCGGACTTGTAGAGCGACACGCGGGCGGCCAGGTCGCGGTCGGCGACGCCCTTGGCCGTGCCGAGCAGGTCGAGGTACTGGCCGATGTTGACCTCGAGCCTCAGCTCGGTGAAGACCCGCACGGCGTCGGGCGGGGCGCCGGCGAGGAGGAGGTCGGCGTAGACGAAGGCCAGGTCGCCGACGAGGATGGCCACGCCCTCGCCGAAGCGGCGACCTTCGCCCTTCCACTGGGCGAGGGTATGGCGCGACTCGAAGCCGAGGTGGATCGTGTCGAGGCCGCGGCGGCGCAACGACCCGTCCATGACGTCGTCGTGGACGAGGGCGAAGGTGTGCAGCAGCTCGAGGGCGGCACCGGCGTCGACCACGCAGGAGTCGGTCGGATCCCCGCCGGCGCCGACGAACGCCCAGTGGCAGAACGCCGGCCGCAACCGCTTCCCGCCGGCCAGCACCAGCTCGCGCAGCTTCTCCAGCGGCAGCCCGAGGTCGGGGTCGAGCATCGACCAGCGGGCCACCTCCGCCTCCAGCAGCGCGTTGATGCGCGCCTCCACCCGGTCGGCGATCGGGCCGAGGCTGGCCGGCGCGGCGGTGGTCGAAGGCGACAGATCCATGGCGGTCCCCTCCGAGCCTAAGCCCCTACCCCTCCCACCCCCCATTCTCGAGGCAATAGCCCGGCCTGCGGCCGGGGCATTGCCTCGAGTTCTGGATGTCACACCCCATCGGTGTACTGGAGGCATGACCAGATGGGATGTCGACAGGGGGGTGGCACGGATCGCCGCGACGCAGTGGGGTGTCTTCAGTCGAGGCCAGGTGTTCGAGCAGGGCGGGACCGACGACATCATCGAGCACCGGACCGCGGTGCAGATGTGGGATCCCCTCGCCGAGGGTGTCTACGGGCTCGCCGGGTATCGGCCTTCCTTCGAGCGCCGACTGTGGATCGCGCGCCTGGCGATCGGCGGGGATGTGGTAGTGACACGCACCCTCGTCGACATGGCCGGAGTGGTGCGGCCCGGCCAACTGAGGAGGTTCACGACGTCGCTCGACGACGCCCTCGGCGCCAAGCAGACCTCACCGATCGAGCTCGGTCGATGCCTGCGCCGGCTCACCCGCCGCGGCAAGCCCGGGATGCGACTGATGGCGGTCCTGCTGGACGAGCGGAGTGACGGGAAGGTCCCGCCGGCCAGCAAGCTCGAGCGCATGTTGTTCGCCGCTTTGAAGGCGGCTGGTGAGCCGTCGCCGCTGCGCCAGTTCGCCCTCCCGGGGCGGCAGCTCATCACTGGGTTCGTCGATGCGGCCTACCCGGAGGCCCGTCTGATCATCGAGGTCGATGGACGCCGCTGGCACACGCGCATTCGCGACCTGGCCAAGGACCACCTCCGGGACCGTGAGGCGGCTCTCGCCGGCTGGCTGACGGTCAGGTTCATGTGGGAAGACCTGAAGCACGACGCGGCTGGGGTCGCGGCCGACATTCGCACCCTGCGGGTCGAACGGACGCCGAAGTCCGCGTAGTCGAGGCAATGCTCCGGCCGCAGGCCGGGCTATTGCCTCGAGAATGAGGGGGTGCTTGCGGTAGGAGCGAGGGCTCCCGGCCGACTCTGGCGCCACCGGGTGCCGTACTAACGTCGTGATCCACATGGTCCTCGACTCCATCAAGGGTCCCGACGATCTGAAGGGCCTCGGCTACCCCGAGCTCGACACCCTGGCCGCCGAGATCCGTAGCTTCATCGTGCAGGCCGTCTCGGTCACCGGCGGGCACCTGGGCTCCAACCTCGGCGCCGTCGAGCTGACCATCGCCGTGCACCGGGTGTTCGACTCGCCCCGCGACATCGTGCTGTGGGACACCGGGCACCAGGCGTATGTCCACAAGATCCTCACCGGGCGCGCCGACCGCTTCCCCACCCTGCGTCAGGAGGGTGGGCTGAGCGGGTACCCGTCGCGGCGCGAGTCGGCCCACGACTGGGTCGAGAACAGCCACGCGTCGACCATCCTGAGTTACGCCCACGGCGTGTCGACGGCGATCGCCCACAACGACCTGGACCGCCACGTCGTGGCCATCATCGGCGACGGGTCGATGACCGGGGGCATGGCCTACGAGGCGCTCAACAACCTCGGCCACAGTGGCCGCCGCTGCGTGATCATCGTCAACGACAACGGCCGCTCCTACGCCCCCACCGTGTCGCGCCTGTCCGACAGCATCAGCCGCCTCCGCCTCAACCCGAGCTACGTCAGCGCGTCCCAACGGCTCGAGCACATGCTGCGCGACCTCCCCGGCGTGGGGAAGCTGGCCGACGCCGGCCTGCAGGGCCTCAAGGCCGCGCTGCGCGAGGTCGTCGAGCCCATCGCCTTCTTCGAGGCCCTCGGCGTGCGATACACGGGCCCCATCGACGGCCACGACATCGCCGGGCTGGAGAACGCCCTGCGCAACGCGGCGGAGTTCGACGGGCCCATCGTGGTGCACGTCCTCACCGAGAAGGGCCGTGGCTACGCGCCGGCGCTCGACGACGACGAGAAGAAGCTGCACGACGCGCCGGCCGGCGGCTTCGACCCCCTCACCGGTCCCGCCGCCGGCGTGCCGGGCGGGTACACGGGGGCCTTCGCCGAGGCGATCATCGCCGAGGCCGGGCGCAGCCCCCAGGTGGTCGCCATCACCGCCGCCATGCCGGGCCCCACGGGCCTGCTCCCGTTCCAGGCCCGCTTCCCCGATCGCTTCTTCGACGTCGGCATCGCCGAGCAGCACGCCGTCACCGCTGCCGCCGGCATGGCCATGGCCGGCCTCCGCCCCGTCGTCGCCCTGTACTCCACGTTCTTCACGCGGGCCTTCGACCAGGCCAACCTCGACGTCGGGCTCCACGGCCTGCCCGTCGTCTTCGCTCTCGACCGGGCCGGGATCACCGGTGAGGACGGGCCGTCGCACCACGGCGTGCTCGACCTCGCCCTCACCCTGGCCATCCCGGGGATGACGGTGCTGGCGCCATCGTCGGTGCAGGAGATGGCGGTCATGCTCCACGACGCCCTGGAGCTCGAGGGCCCGGCCGTCATCCGCTACCCGAAGGGCGTGGCGCGCAGCGTGCCCGCCGACCAGGTGGGCAGGGGCCTCTCGGCCCGCCGGGTCCGCCAGGGCCGCGACGTGGCGATCCTCGCCGTCGGCAAGATGGTCGAGGCCGCCGAAGAAGCCGCCGCTCTGCTCGAAGCCGACGGCACCGCCGCCACCGTGTGGGACGTGCGCGTGGTCAAGCCGCTCGATCCCGCCATGCTGGCCGACGCCGCCGCCCATTCCCTGGTGGTCACCGTCGAGGACGGCATCCGTGTCGGCGGCGCCGGCTCGCACATCACCGACGCGTTGACCGGTCTCGGGACCAACGGAGCCGCACCCCGGGTCATCCGCCTCGGCACGCCGCTGGAGTTCATCCCCCAGGCGAAGCCCGCTTCCATCCTCGCCCGCCTCGGGCTCGACGGCCCCGGCATCGCCGATGCCGTCCGCCGCGCCCTGGTGGCCGAGCCCACGGGCGCCCCCGCCCCGCTCCGCTAGCCGCGACGACGCGCCGGCGATGACCACCGAGGACGATCCGGCGCGCGTCGGCGCGCACCCGGCAAGGGTTGCGATCACGGGCTCGAGCGGCTTCATCGGGCGCCACGTCGCCGCCGCCTTCCGGTCCCTCGGAACCGAAGTCGTCCCTCTCGACCTGCGCGACGAGGCCCGGGTCGTCGACGTCCGGCTCCACATCGAGCCCGACCTGTTCGCCGGGTGCGACGCCGTCGTCCACCTGGCTGCGCTCAGCGGCGTGGCTCCCTCCCTGGAGCGGCCGGTCGCCTACGAGCACACCAACGTCGACGGGACCGCGCGGGTCGCCGACGCCGCCGTGGCCGCCGCCGTCCCGCGCCTCGTGGTGGCGTCGAGCTCGTCGGTGTACGGCGAGTGCGCGGGCCCGGCCGGCGAGGACACACCGTTGCGCCCTCTGTCTCCGTACGGGCGTACCAAGTTGGCCGCCGAGCAGGCGGCGGCCGCCCGAGCCGCCGACATCGAGGTCGTGGTCGTGCGGCCGTTCACCGTGTACGGCCCCGGCCAACGGGCGGACATGCTGCTGGCGCGGATGCTGGCCGGCGAGCGCTGCACCCTCTGGCCCTTCGCCCGCGACTTCACCTACATCGACGACGTCGTCGCCGGTGTCGTGGCGGCCGTGACCGCACCGCTCACGGGACGACGCGCCTGCTGGAACCTCGGGTCGGGCCGGCCGGTCACGGCCGCCGCGCTGATCGACTCCCTCGAGCAGGCGACCGGGCGGCGACCCGACGTGGAGTGGGGACCACCCCGCCCGCACGAGGCCCACCGCACATGGGCCGACCCCACCCGGGCGACGCGTGACCTCGGGCTCCCCGCACCGCTCCCCCTGGTCGAAGGCCTGCGGCACCAGGCCGACGCGGCGCGAGGATGACCTGATGGACCCGGTCCGGCACCTGGCCACCCTGCGCGCCGACGCCGAGCGGATGGCGTGCGCGGCCGAAGCCGATCTCGCCGCCCCGGTTCCGTCGTGCCCCGACTGGTCGATGACCGACCTGGTGCTGCACATGGGGCGCATCCACCGGTGGGTGGACGACATCATCCGCAGCCGTCACCAGGAGCGGCCGCCGTTCCCGCCCCGTCCCGGTGACGACGTCGACCTGCCGGCGTGGCTGCGGGAGGGGGCCGACCGGCTGGTCGAGGGCCTCGGCAACGTCGACCCCGACGAGCGGGTGTGGAACTTCACCGGGGCCGATCTACGCGCCGGGTGGTGGCATCGTCGTCAGGCCCAGGAGACCGCCGTGCACCGCTGGGACGCCCAGCGCGCCGTCGGCCAGGAGCAACCCATCGACGCCGACCTGGCGGCCGACGGCATCGACGAGTTCCTCGAGGTCATCCTCGGAGGCCGCCGCGGCGTGGTCGATGGACGCTCGATGCTGCTCAGGGACACCGAACGCGGCCGGGAGTGGCGGGTCCGCTTCCACCCGGACCTCGAGGGCGGTCCCATCGCCGTAAGGTCCGGCGACGACGAGAGCGCGGTCGACGCCACCGTCAGTGGCACGGCCAGTGACCTGCTGCTGTTCCTCTGGAACCGCGAACCGGCGACCCCCTTGGAGGTCGCCGGTGACGCTGCGGTGCCCGACGCGTGGCGCCGGGTGGTGCGGGTCTAGCTAGTAGGACGCTCGGCTGACCGAGTCGTAGCCGCCGCCGATCTCGACGACCGGGGCCGGGCTGAACTGGCCGATGATGTAGGTCAGCACCTGGACGGGTCGGATGCCGGGCGTCGGCGCCGGGATGGGGCCGAGACCGCCACCGCCGAGGCCCTGCGACACGTTGCCGCCGCGGCTCTTGGCCCACTCGACGATGGCGTCGGGGCGAATGCCGGGCGTCGGGGCAGGGAGCGGTCCGAGCCCGCCGCCACCGAGGCCCTGGGCCGCATCGCCGAGGCCACGGCCGAGATAGGAGTAACCCCGGGACACGATGTCGATGTCGGGGTTGACGACGACGTCACCCGTGGTCAGGTAGTCGCCCGTGCGCACCGTCACGCGCGGTGCGGCCGAGGCGGGCGCCGCCTGGCTGATGACCGTGCCGGCCGTGATGGCCAGGCTGATGACCGCGAGCCTCCGCAGTTTCTTGTACAAGAGTTGCCCCCGAAGATCCGCGCACCCCAGCGGTGCGATCCCGGGTATCCGACCACGACCAGTGCCCGAGCGCAATGAGGCGTAGGTCACACCACGCCTGCGAGGGCCCGGTCGACGAGGACGTCCTCACTCTCCGTCGCCGCCACGGCACCGAGCAGGAGGTCGTCCAGGGCGGTCTCGGCGCGGGTCGAGGGCCACACCGGGCGGACGCCCAGGCCGGCGCGCCGTCGACGCGCCGCCTCCAGCAGCCCGCACGCCACGTCCGGCCGGCCCAGGGCATGGGCGAGCCAGGCCGTTGCGCCAAGCAGGTCGGCGCGCTCGATCGCCGTCTCGGCCCGGGCGGCGCTCTCGAGCGCCTCGCCGAGGGCCCGGGCGGCCGCAACGGTATTGCCGCGCCGAGCTTCGGCCCGGCCCAGCTGGGTCAGCGCCTCGGTGACCCCCCTGCTGTCGCCGAGCCCCCGGAAGATCGTCACCGCGCTGACCGCCGTGACCACCGCCTCGTCGAGCGCACCCTGGAGCTCCTGGTAGCCGGCCACCCGTACGAGGCACAGGGCTTCCTCCAGGGGGATGCCGATGGCGGACACCTCGTCGAGAGCGGCGCGATGCAGCGCGGCGGCCGCGGCCTCGTCGGTGGGCGCGGTCAGCTCGGCAAGGGTCGACATCCCGTGGGCCGCGGCCAGCCGGTCGCCGGCGGCGCGGGCCATCACCAGCCCTTCGTCCAGCAGGTCGCCGGCGTCACCTCCGCGCAAGAGGAGGAGCTCGGCCAGGTTGATCAACGTCCGGGCCAGGACGTGGTCGGGCGCCCCGCGCCGGTCGAGCTCCAGCGCGGCCCGGTAGTGCGCTTCGGCGGCGCCGAGGTCACCGACGGAGCGGGCGATCACGCCGAGGTTGCGCCTGCAGTCGGCGACCACGTCGTCGGCCCCGGCCGCTTCGGCGGCCGCCAGTGCGTCATCGATGTGACCACGGGCTGCCTCGGTCTCGCCCATCCCCTGCTCGACCAGTCCCAGCTTCATCGCCGCGCTCGGCGCCCCTGGACCTCCCAACGCCAGGGCCCGGCGGAGGACATCGGCAGCGGCGTGAAGGTCTCCGCGCAGCTGGGCGACCTCGCCCAGGAGGACGAGCGTCAGGGCGAGGTGCTCCTCGAAGAGGCGGACGTGGGGCGACGCCGCCTCCCGCAGCTCGACGAGGATCTCGTCATAGAGGCGGCGTGAGCGCTCGAGGTGGTCATCAGCGGCATCCAGGTCGCCCTGCC
Organism: Acidimicrobiales bacterium; assembly: GCA_035526015.1. Taxonomy (GTDB): domain Bacteria; phylum Actinomycetota; class Acidimicrobiia; order Acidimicrobiales; family DATLDH01; genus DATLDH01. The sequence goes on along the minus strand of DATLDH010000140.1, from coordinate 4,834 downwards.
ATCGTGCGAGGTACCCGGCGCTCCTGTGGACCTCGGCGCGGTGGCTGCGGAACCCCGCACCCCGCTCGAGCACCGCCTCCAACCGGGCCCGCCCCTCACTGAACGCGCCGACGTGGAACCAGAACGCCTCGAGCGCCGCCGCCAGCTGCACCTGCAGCGCGGCCTGGTCGTCGGGGAACCGGCGGTCGAGTGCGACGACCAGGTCCTCGCCGACCTGTCGCAGCGCGTCGAACCGGTCGCGGTCGTGGACGTCCGGCGCCCGCTGGGCGTGGGCCAGGGCGAGGCACCATGCCAGGTGGGCCGCCGCCAGGGCGTCGAACTCCCCGGCCCCGCGGGCGAGTCGGGCCGCGTACACCTTGGCCGCGATCAGCTGCCGGTACCCACCGCCCTCGGAGCGGAGCACGAGCGAGCGCTCCACCAGCGACGTGACGAGGTCGAGCACGTCCATGGCGTCGATCACGTCATCGACGACCACCGCTTCGACGGCGTCCAGAGGGAAGGTCCCCGCGAACACGCCGAGGCGTCGGAAGAGCACCTGCTCCTCCGGGTCGAGGAGCGAGTGCGACCACGCGAGGGTGGCCTCCAGCACGGAGAGACCCTCCTCCTCGAGCAGGGCACCGCCGATGCCCCGCTCCATCAGGTCCGGCCCCATCGCCTCGGCCCGGGCGGCCGCGATCTCGATGGCGTACGGGATCCCCTCCAGCCGGTCGCACAGGCGCTCGACGGCCTCCGCCGTGTGGGCACCGAGGGTGCCGAGAGCCAGCCCGGCCCGGTCGGCGAAGAGGGTGACGGCATCAGCCAGCGGTAACCCAGGTACGGCCCGCGTGCGTTCACCGTCGAGGCCGAGGGCCTCTCGCGATGTCGCCAGCACCCGGAGGTGCGGGCAACGGTCGAGCAGCACCTGCACCACCGCCCTGGCGCCGGGCACCAGGTGCTCGCAGTTGTCGATCACGACGAGCGCGGCCTTGTCACCCAGGTGCTCGGCCACGGTCTCGAGGAGGTAGCGCCCGGGTTGCTCCCGGACGCCGACCGCCGTCGCCAGGACACTGTGGACGTCGTCGTCGTCCCGGACGCCGGTGAGATCCACGAACCACGTGCCCTCGTGGGCGGCCGAGGCGGGCGCGCCGGGGTCCTCCTCGACCCGGGCCCACGCCACTTCCAGAGCCAGGCGCGTCTTGCCGACGCCGCCGGAGCCGACCAGGGTCACGAGCCGCTCGACGTCGAGCGCCTTGGTGATGGCGCGGGGCTCGGACGAGCGGCCGATGAAGCGGCCGACGCGCTCGGGGAGGTTGTGTTGCTGGACGTCGGGTGACCGCAGCGGCGGGAAGCCCGCAGGGAGGTCGGGATGGGCCAGCTCGAAGACGCGCTCGGCCACGATGAGGTCCTTGAGCCGGTGGGTCCCGAGGTCGGTGAGCCTGACCTCGGGCGGCAGCCCGCCGTCCCGCACGGCGGCGTCGACCGTCGCCTTCGACAGGATCGTCTGCCCGCCGTGGGCCAGCGCCCGTAGCTTCACGCACCGGTTGACCACCGGGCCGTAGTAGGTGCCGCCCCGCACCTCGATGGTGCCGGTGTGCAGGGCGGCCCGGGTGCGGATGACGAGATCGACGGGCCAGGAATGGGCGGTCATGGCCCGCTGCAGCGAGACCGCAGCGGCGACGGCGGCGCGAGGATCGGCGAACACGGCGAAGCTGCTGTCACCCTCGGCCCGACTCGTCTGCAGGACACCCCCGGCATCGGCGACGGCGTGGGCGACCACACGGTCGTGATCGGCCAGCAGGGCGAGCATCCGCTCCCCGTGCAGCTCCCACAACCGCGTCGAGCCCTCCACGTCGGTGAAGAGCAGGGTGACCTCGCCGGTGGGAAGCGCCGTCACCGCGTTTGGTCCTGCTCGGCGAGGAACCGCGCCACCAGCGGTAGCACGGTGTCCGGCTCGTGCCAGCCGCACTCGACCCACCGTGGATCACCCGGTGCGGCGGCCAGGAGCTCCGTCCGCTCGGAGGCCCCGAGCTCGTCGAACGCGGCCTGCAGCGTGGAACGCATGCCGGCGTGGCGCGGCGGGTCGGCCCGGCGATTTCCGGCGAGGACGGCGAGTGGGTCGGCGGCCAGTCGCTGGGCGAGCACGCCGGCGTCGAGGCTGGCCGCCCGCCGCGCCAGCAGCTCGACGGCGAGCGGGAGCCCGTCGCACCAGGTCGCGAGACCGGGCGGAACGGCGGCGTCGTCGGGGAGCCGGTCGCGGAGGAGCCGTTCGGCGTCGAAGTCGTCGAGGGGCGCCAACCGGACCACGTGCTCGCCGTCGACGCCTGACGGGCGGTGCGCCGCCACCACGCACGCGCGCTCGCCGGTGACGCCGAACCACTGCGCCGCCGCCTCGGTGGCGACGCGCGTCGTGCCGGCGCCGGGCGCACCGGTGACCGTGACCGCCGCTCCGGCGGCCAGAGCGGCGTGCACCGCCGCGACGTCGGCCTCACGTCCCACGAACGACGACTGCGGCAGTGTCAGCCCATGGGAGAGGGCCAGGGTCGCCAGAGGCGGATGGTCGTCCACCAGCCCAGGCCCGGCGACCTGGAAGACCTCCAGGGGCTCGTCCAGGTCCTTGAGCCGGTGACGTCCCAGGCTCACCAGCATGACGTCGTCTGGGAGCCGGCCCGCCGCGGCAACGGCCACATCGGGACTCACCAGCGCCTGGCGGCCGTGAGCGGCGGCGCGGAGCCGGGCACAGCGGTTGACCGTGGTGCCGTACCAGTCGCCGCCCCGGAACTCGGCCTCGCCCACGTGGCAGGCCGACCGGATCCGCAGCATCGGCTCGTCGGCGAGGGACCGCTGAAGCTGGACGGCACAGCCGATGGCATCGACCACGTCGTCGAAGACGAGGAAGTGGCTGTCGCCTTCGCCCCGCGGCTTGACCTGCGTTCCCCGGTACCGACCGACCGTGGCCGCGACCACGGCATCCAGACGCGTCGTGGCGGCCGCCATGGCCCCCTCGTCCTCCTCCCACCGGTGGATGCTGTCGACGATCTCGGTCAGCAGGAAGACGACGGGCATCAGAAGAGGGTGGGCTCGGACTCGCCCTCCGGCTCGGGCTCGACGGCGGCAACGAGATCGGGGCGGTCGTTGCGGACGTCGTTCACGTCGCGGCTCACCGGGTGCATCACCAGCAGGTCGGGTGGGGCCGGCTCCAGCAGGGCGAGGGCGGCGGCGCTGTCGTGCCGGGTGCGGTCGAGCCAAGGTTCCCAACGGTCGGGTGCGACCAGCACCGGGCACCGCTCGTGGATGGCGCCGAGCGCGCCGGTGGCGTCGGTCGTCACGATGGCGCACGAGCGCAGCCACTGTCCCGACGCGTCCTTCCACACTTCCCACAGCCCGGCGAAGGCCAGCACGCCACCGTCGGCCCTGCTGACGAGGTAGGGCTGCTTCGAGCCGTCGGCCCGGCGCTCCCACTCGTAGAAGCCGTCGGCAGGGATGAGGCAGCGCCGCGCCACCAGGGCGCGGCGGAACGCGGGCTTGGCGTCGAGGGTCTCGAGCCGGGCGTTGATCAGACGGGCGCCGACCGAGGGGTCCGGAGCCCACGACGGCACGAGGCCCCAGCGCAGGGCGCCGATCGTGCGCTCGTTGTCTTCCCGCCGCTGGGCCACGGCGTACACCTCGCGGGTGGGCGCCACGTTCCACGACGGCGGGAGGTCGGCGTCGAGCCTGACCTCGGTGACGCCGAAGTGCTCGACGAGGACGTCGACCGGTGTCGCCGCGACGTACCGGCCGCACATGCCCTCAGGCTAACGGCGTGAGCGCACCGCTTTCTTGCCGCTCGCCCTGGCCTTCTCGAGGAGGCCGGCGGCGCCACCGGCGGCCTTGTTGTTCGGTGGGGTGTCCGGAGCGCTCGGACGCGGGCGGGTCGGCGCCGTGGCCTTCGCCTTCTCCATGATGTCGCCCAGCTCGCTGAGCGCTTTGCGCCCCACGGCCTTGCGGACCTTGGGGAACATCGCCTCCTCCTCCTCGTCGGCATGGTGCTCGACCATCTCGATGAGCACGGTCACCTTGGCGTCGAAGCGCTCCTCGGAGGGATCCATGGTCACGAGTTCGTGCAGCGTCCACTTGGCGACGTGGTGCTCCTCGAGGCCCTCCAGGACGTCGTCCTCGGCCTCCTCGATGGCCTCCCGCACGGCGGGGTAGAAGTACTGCTCCTCGATGGCGGCGTGGATCGACAGCTCCTCGATGATCTTGTCGACGATCTGCCGCTTCTTGGCCTTGGCGTTGTCGCCGGCCTTCTCGAACTGCCGGAACAGGCCCTTGACGGTCTTGTGGTCCTGCTTGAGCAGGGTGATTGCGTCCATGCCGAACTACCTGCCCCTCGCGGCCACTATCGAACCGGCGGCCGCCTCGCGGCAGTGAGCCGGCGGCGGCAGCGCGCCCTGGTGCGCCGGCCGTCGGACGCGATGGACAGCTCGTCGGCCATGAGGCGGACCAGGTAGAGACCCCTCCCCTGCTCGGCCTCGGGGTCCGGCGCCACGTCTGCGGGAGGGAGCTCCCCGGTGAGGCCCGGGCCGTCGTCGACGACCTCGATCTCGATCGAGTCGTCGAGGATCCGGGCATGCACCTCGAATCCGGTCCGCGCCGCGCGGGCGGCGTTGGCGACGAGCTCGGCGAGGATCAGCACCGTCTCGGCGTCGGCCGGCTGCCCGACCTCGTCGGTGAACCACGTGACGAACTCGCGCCGGGCGCGGGGCACCGACTCGACCTCGGCCGGGTACTCGGCCGTGTACACCGGATAGGGCGGGAGGCCGCTCGCTCCGGCCGGGGGCACCCGCAGGACGAGCAGGGCCATGTCGTCGCGGGGAAC
>DATLDH010000125.1:0-24633 GCA_035526015.1 Acidimicrobiales bacterium | reverse complement strand
TAGCGGCCAGTCGGGGCGACCCGCAGGAAAGTGCCACAGAGAACAGACCGCCGATGGGGGCTCCGGCCCCACAGGCAAGGGTGAAACGGTGCGGTAAGAGCGCACCAGCGTCCGGGGTGACCCGGGCGGCTCGGCAAACCCCACCCGGAGCAAGGCCAAGCGTGGGAGGAACGGCCCGTTCGATCTCCCCAGGTAGGCCGCACAGATGGATGGTCACCCATCCGGTGTCCCGCAAGGGTCCGGTGGACAGAACCCCGCCTACAGACCGGCTCACCGTCCTCACACCCTTCGGACCGCCCGGCCGTGGCACGATCCTCTGCCGATGAGCGAGCCTCGGCGCGGTGCGCTCCGCCATCGGGCGGCGCGTGGTGTCGCGGTGGCCGGGTTGGTGGCGGCCGGCGCCCTGACCACCATCGGGTGCGTCGTCGCACTGGTGTTCGAGCGCGACGGCTTCGGGCGGCCGCGTGATGCGCAGGTCAGGCCGTTCTACGTCGTGCTCCTGGCAGTCGGTGCAGCCGCGGGTGTGGTCGTCCCGATCGTGGTGGGCCGGATGCTGCTCGGGGCTGGGCGCGACCGCCTGCTGATCGCCCTGGGCGCGGCCGGGGTCCTCGCCGCCCTGATCCTGGGCTTCGTGCTTTGAGCCGTGACCGGCCAAGGCTTCAGGGGATGACCGCGGAGGGTTCCGGGTAGAGCCTCGCCATGCGGCCCTCACGGTGGACAGCGGTCGGAGTCGCCTTCGCCCTGGCCGCGGCCAGCATCTGGCACGGATCGACGGCTTCGGCCGGGCAACCGAACGACCCTGAGTTCTCCAAGCAGTGGGGGCTAGTGCTGATCGGGGCGCCGCAGGCGTGGGACACCGCCACCGGCGTGGGCACGGTCATCGCCGTGGCCGACACCGGCATCGACCTCACCCACAACGACGTCGCCCCCCAAGTCGTCGCACAGCGGAACTTCGTCACCCCGGGCGCGAGCGTCCAGGACGACCACGGTCACGGCACCCATGTCTCGGGCATCGCTGCCGCGGTGACCAACAACGCGCTCGGCGTGGCAGGCACGGCACCGTCGGCCCGGCTGATGGTCCTGAAGGTGCTCGACGCCAACGGGAGGGGCACCGGGGACCTTGCCGATGCCGCCATCCGCCACGCCGCCGAGCAGGATGCCGATGTCATCAACCTGTCACTCAGCGGTACCGCCCAGGGCATCACCGGTGCGTCGATCGGGCCCGCCTGCAGGTACGCATGGAGCCTGGGAACGCTGTGTGTCGCGGCGGCGGGCAACGACTACTTCACCGGCTCGGGGTACACCGCCGACGATCCCGTGCTGGTCGTCTCGGCCGTCGACCGCTACGACGGCAAGCCCAGCTACTCGAGCGGCGTCGGTGCGGCCATGTGGGGCATCGCCGCACCTGGAGGCGGCGACGCCCTCCTCGGCGGAAGCGGGCAGGGGATCTGGTCGACGTGCCGCGGCAGCACCTACTGCTACAAGTCCGGGACGTCGATGGCGGCCCCGCACGTCGCCGGGGCCTATGCCGTCCTCCGATCATTGGGCCTGACGCCGCAGGCGGCGGTGGCCCGGCTGCTCGCGACGGCGAAGGACATCGGCAGCCCCGGTCGCGACTCGACATTCGGCTCCGGCCGACTCGACCTGGCCGCGGCCGTTGCCGGCCTGACGCCGACCACGACCACGACCACGACTACGACCACCTCGTCCGGCGGCGGTACGACCACGACGACGGCCCGAGGCGGGACGACGACAAGCACGAGCACGTCCACGACCACGACCACACCGCAGAGCGACACCACCAGCACCACGAACAGTCAGGCCTCGACCGCCCAGGCCAAGCCCGTTCCCCGCCTGGCGGGTCGCGACCGGATCGAGACGGCGATCGCCATCTCCTCCGAGCGGTGGCCGGCGGCGGCCGCCAACACGGTCGTCCTGAGCCGGGCCGACTCTTTCGCGGACGCGCTGGCGGGGTCACCGGTGGCGGTGAGGCGCGGCGCACCGCTCCTGCTCTCCGGCCGCGACACGCTCGACCCGCGTACGCGGAATGAGATCGGGCGCGTCACGGGAGGAACCGGGACCGTGGTCCTCCTCGGCGGCCAGGTCGCCCTCTCGGCCAACGTGGAGAGGGAGTTGACCGACGCCGGCTACGGGACCGTCCGATACGCCGGAGCCGATCGCTTCGAGACGGCGGTCCGGATCGCCCGTGATGCTCTCGGCGATCCGGGGACCCTCCTCGTGGCGGACGGGACCAGCTACCGTGACGCTCTCGTGGCTGGCGCAGCCGCGCCGTTCGCAGGCGCAGCGGTGGTGTTGACGTCCGGCCGCTCGATGCCCCAGGTCACGCGCTCGTACATCGTCTCCCGGGGAGGCGCTCCCCGCTATGCCATCGGCGGTCCAGCCGCCGTTGCCGACCCGGGCGCAACCCCGGTCGTCGGCACCGATGCGCCGGACACGAGCCGACGAGTGGCCGAGCGGTTCACTCCGAACCCGCCAGCCGTGGGAGTGGCCAGTCGGGCCGACTTCCCCGACGGGTTGGGCGGCGGTGTCCACGCCGCCATGAACGGTGGGCCGCTGGTCATCACTGATCCGCGCACGTTGTCGCCGACCATCGCCGAGTACCTCAGCTCCCACCGCGACCGGATCACCCGGGCATACGTCTACGGGGGCGAGCTCGCGATCAGCGAGGCCGTGCGCACCGACGTGCAGCGTCGCATCAGCGGCTGAGGTCCGGTCCGCGCGACGCGGACACTGCCAGCATGGTGGGGTGGACCTGGAGTGGTGTGGGCCGATCAGCGACGATGAGATGGTCGCGCTTGTCGAGTCGCACGGCGGCAAGGCCGTGGCCGGTTGGTGGGACGGGATCCGTCCGCACAGCCTGGGCTGGGTCTCCGCCCGTGACGAGCAGGGGCGGCTGGTCGGGTTCGTGAACGTGGCGTGGGACGGCGGCGACCACGCCTTCCTCATCGACACCAAGACCCGCGGCGACCGGCAGCACGAGGGCATCGCCACCGCGGTGGTGACCCTCGCCGTCCAGGAGGCCAAGGCGGCGGGCTGTGAGTGGCTCCACGTCGACTTCGAGGACGACCTCGAGCCGTTCTACTTCGGCGCCTGTGGTTTCCGGCCGACGAAGGCGGGCCTTATCCACCTGCCAGGAGTCGCTCCGCGTTAGCCACCGCGGCGGCTGCATTCTGCGCGTAGCGCTGCAGATGCGCCATCACCTCGGTCTCGTTACCGGTCAGTGACCTGATCTGGCCGCTGATGAAGTCGAGACGGGTGGCCGCCACCCAGTCGTCGACCCGGGGATCCTTGGACCAGCGGTAGCGGTTGGACAGCTCCACTTTCATCATCCGCACCCAGTCGAACGGGACGTCCGGAGCCGGCAACGGCGTGCACAACAGGTTCTTCTCCTCCGGGTCCTCCACCACCGCCTCGACGTGGGCGATGAATGCCGCGCTGAAGACCGGCTGGGTCACCCGGACGAACTGCAGCGTGATGCGGCCGTCCTCGAACACCGGCCGCGAATCGCCGGTCGGGATCCCGGTGGCCGTGCAGTCGATGTAGATGGCGTCGGGCTCCGTCGACACCGACCCACCCTCGAGGACCATCCCATCGGCGTCGATGCGGTTGACACGGCCCAGGCGCACGATGTCGCGGACGCGACGGAGCTGCTCGACCTCGCCGTCGCTCACGATGGCGCCGTGGTAGCCCTCGGGCTTGATGGCAGGGTCGAGGCGCCGGACCTCTCCGAACCCCTCCAGCCGGGTGAACAGGTCGTCCACCGATTCGGCGTGGGCGGCGGCGTCGACCTGGTCGGCGAGGCTGCGTGTCGTGCGCTCCAGGAACTCGGGGCCCGGCTGGAAGCACGCCCGATTCAGCAGCCAGTAGTCGCGTGGCATCACCCAGCGGATGCTGTCGGGGTCTGCGCCGTTGTCGAGCAGCCAGAGGATGGCGTCCATACCGGTCTTCCCGGCGCCCACCACGACGAAGCGCGAGCGACCGGGAGCGGCGCGGGGCAGGTCGTTCGGCGGGATGCATGCGACGCCATCGGCGACCTCGTACCGCCGGGTGTGCGTCGATGGAATAGTGATGCGGGAGAACGCGGCGTCCACGACGGTGCGGGCCGACACCGTCGTCGTCCGACCCGAGAGGAGCGACGTGACGACTCCCTCGTCGTCGACCTCGCTCAGCGGCAGGAAGGTCACCCGGCCGGACGGCAGAAACCGCTGACGCATGGCTCGGTCGTAGTGGGTCAACACCTCCTGGCCGGAGGCCAACTCGTAGAAGCCCTTGTTCGGGCCGAAATCGTCCCGGCGACCCGACCCGAGGGGCTGCGACGCCACGCCGTAGTAGGCCGCAGGCTGGTGCAAGCGGACGAACGGGTAGGCGTCATTCCAGTGCCCGCCGGGTCGGTCCCGGCGGTCGACGATGACCATCGTGGCTTCCGAGTCGCTCAGCAGAGTGTCGGCGAACGCCATCCCTGCCGCCCCGGCGCCGATGACGAGGTAGTCGACCTCCATCGTCACCGAGTCAGGACGCTGGGCAGTCCCCGCTGCATGCCGTCATTTTGGCACCGGGCTGCATATGCTCCCCGCCAACGGCGGCAGGGTGCCGACCTGAAGGGATGAGTTACGTGAGAACTTGGCGGGGACTGTTGACGATCGCACTGGCACTCGGCCTGGTGGCTGCAGGTTGCGGCAGTGACGATGACAAGGCGGCCGATGACACGACGACCACGGCGGCAGCGGCCAAGACCCCACCGGTCTTCGAGTTCCATGCCACCGACGACGCCGCCGGCGAGCACTTCAAGTTCTCCGTTCCCGAGAACGTCACCGGGGGTGCGGTGACCCTCAAGCTGGTCAACGACGGCAAGGAGCTGCACGATCTCCAGTTGGTGAAGGCCGCACCGGGTCACACCCTCGCCGAGTTCCTGAAGGAGTTCGGCAGTGAGGAGGCACCCGTCTCGGAGTGGATCGAGGCCGCGGGTGGCGTCGGCGGCACGCCTCCGGGCCAGACCAACCAGGTCACGCTCGAGCTGGAGCCGGGCACCTACTGGTACGTCTGCACCGAGAGCACCGAGAAGGGCGAGAAGGAGATCTCGCACGCCAACAGCGGCATGAGCGGTGAGATCACCATCGCCGGCGACAGCGAGGCGTCGCTGCCCGACACCGACGCGTCGATCGTGGCCAAGGAGTACAGCTTCGCCCCGACCGGGCTGAAGGCGGGCAAGAACACCTTCACCTTCACCAACGAGGGAGCCCAGCTCCACCATGCCGGCATCGTGCCGCTGATGCCGGGCAAGACCTTCGCCGACGCCAAGGCGGCGCTGACGTCGCAGGAGGAGCCCACCGGCCCCCCGCCGATCGACTTCGAGAAGTCGGTGTTCACCGCCGTGGTCAGTGGCGGCAAGAGCATGGTCGTCGACGCCACGCTCGCGGCCGGTACCTACGCCCTCCTCTGCTTCATGCCCGACAAGGGCACGGCCGGCCCACCGCATGTCGCCAAGGGCATGCTCGTCGAGCTGAAGGTGGCCTGATGCGAACTTGGCGTGCAGTACTGGCCGTTGGCCTGACACTCGGCCTGGTGACGGCCGGTTGCGGCAACGACGACGATGACGCGGCTGATGAGACCACGACGACCGCGGCGGCGCCGAAGGAGCCGCCCGTGATCGAGATCCATGCCGCCGATGAGGGGCCGGACGGGGACGAGTTCAAGTTCTCGCTCCCCGGGAAGCTCAGTGGCGGCGTCGTGACGCTCCGACTCACCAACGACGGCAAGGAGCGCCACGACTTCCAGCTGGCCAAGTCCGTGCCAGGTCACACCCTCGAGGAGCTCCTCAAGCAGGTCGGCAGTGAGGACGCCCCGCTCGAGCAGTGGGTCGTAGCCGCGGGCGGCATCGGCGGTACCGCCCCCGGCGAGACCAACGAGGCGACTCTCGATCTCGAGCCCGGCACCTACTGGTACTTCTGCACCGAGTCGAGCGGCGAGGGCAAGGACCACAAGTCCCATGCCACCCACGGGATGAGCGGCGAGCTCACCCTCGCCGACGACAGCGGGGCCGCCCTGCCCGAGAAGAGCGGGTCGATCACCGCCACCGAGTACAGCTTCGCCACCGAAGGCCTGAAGGCGGGCGAGAACACGATCACGTTCGGCAACGACGGCAAGCAGGTCCACCACGCTCTGCTGTTCCCGGTGGCGGCCGGCACGACCTTCGACAAGGCCAAGGAGGCGCTCCTCTCCGACGAGGAGCCCGCCGGTCCCCCGCCCATCGACTTCGAGCACATCAACTCCACGGCCGTCATCGACCCGGGCCAGCGGATCGTGTACACGGCCGACCTCAAGGCCGGCACCTACGTCCTCGCGTGCTTCATGCCCGACAAGGGCACGGCGGGCCCGCCGCACGCCGTCAAGGGGATGATGACCGAGGTCAAGATCGCCTAGGCCGGCTCGGGCGCACCTCTGCGGTACTGGGTCTCGTAGAGGTCGGCGTACACACCGCCGGCCTCTACGAGCCCATCGTGGGTTCCGCGCTCGACGATGCGGCCCGCTTCCAGCACCAGGATCTGATCGGCCGCCCGCACCGTCGAGAGGCGGTGGGCGATGACGATCGACGTCCGGCCCGACAGCGCCTCGGCCAGTGCCTGCTGCACCAGCGCCTCGGTCTCGGAGTCGAGATGGGCGGTGGCCTCGTCGAGGATCACCACGGCCGGGTTCTTCAGGAACAGGCGCGCCAGCGCCAGCCGTTGCTTCTCCCCTCCCGACAGCCGGTAGCCGCGCTCGCCGACCACCGTGGCGTAGCGGTCGGGCAGCGACTCGACGAGCTCCCCGATGCGCGCCCTGCGACACGCCTCGCCCACCTCGGCCTCGGTCGCGTCGGGCCGCGCATAGCGCAGGTTCTCGGCGATCGAACTGTGGAACAGATGCGCGTCCTGGGTGACCATCCCGACGGCGGCGACCAGGTCCAACGGCTCCAGCTCCCGCACGTCGATGCCGTCGACGGCAACCTGCCCCCGCTCCACGTCGTAGAGACGGGGCACGAGGTACGACAGCGTCGTCTTCCCGGCCCCGGAGTGGCCGACCAGCGCGGTCATGGTCCCCGGCTCGGCCACGAACGACACGCCCTGCAGCACCCACGCCGACGGCGCGTCGTCGCGTGGCGCGTCGGGCGCCTCGAGTGACTTGACCGTCACCGACGATGGTGCCGGATAGCGGAACCACACGTCGTCGAAGGTGACCCGACCGGTCGGCCGCTCGAGACGGCATGGGCTCACCGGCGGCCGCACGGCCACGGGCAGGTCGAGCACCTCGAAGCAGCGCTCGAAGGCAACCATCGATGTCAGTACGTCGACGCGTGCGCCGGCCAGATCGGTCAGGGGCGAGTACAGGCGCGCCACCAACGCGGCCAAGGCGACGACCGAGCCGAGAGCCAGCTCGCCGGTCACCACGGCGCGGGCGCCGTACCAGTACACGGCGGCCGTCCCCACGGCCCCGACCAGCGCGAGCAGCGCGAACAGCACGCGCGACAACACGGCCTGGGTCACCCCCGTGTCGCGGACCTCCGCCGCCTGGGCCGCAAAGCGCGACTGCTCCTCGTCGGGCCGGCCGAACAGCTTGACCAGCAGGGCGCCGGACACGTTGAACCGCTCGGTCATCGTCGTCGACATGTCGGCCCCGAGCTCCATGCGCCGTCGGGAGAGACCCTTCAGACGCGGCGCGAGGCGCCGGTCGACGACGAAGAAGCCGGGGAGCACGACCAGGGACAGCACGGTGATCTTCCACGACAGCGCCACCATGGCGACCAAGGTCGAGACGAGCACCATCACATCGGACGTGATCTGGGCCAGCGTCTGGACCGTGCCCTGGGCGCCCACCACGTCGGAGTTGAGACGGTTCAGCAGGGACCCCGTCTGACTGCGGGTGAAGAAGGAGATGGGCATGGCCTGGACGTGGCGGTACAGGGCGGCGCGCAGGTCATAGATCAGCCCCTCGCCGATGCGGGATCCCAGCCACCGGTTGAGCAGGCTCAGGCTGCTGAGGAGAACCGCGATGGCCACCGCCGCGACCGCCAACCGGTTGACCGAAGCCAGGTCCCGGTGCGGGATGGCGCCGTCGATGAGTCGCTTGAACACGAAGGCCGGGGCCACCTGCAACACGGACGCGGCCACGATGGAGCCGAGGTAGACCCACAACAGCCCCCGGTACGGCCGCACCAGACCGAGGATGCGACCAAGGGTGGCGCGGTCGAGCTTGGCGTCGCGGGGATCGATGTCGGGTGGCCGGTGGAAGCTGCGCATGGCGGTCCTAGTCTGGACCCATGCCGGTCAAGCGCCTCAACCACGCCGTCCTCTATGTCCGCGACGCGCAGAAGAGCGCGACGTTCTACGAGGAGGTGCTCGGGTTCCGGCGAGTGCACGACCTCGGCACCGCCGTGTTCATGCAGGCGCCGGCGTCCACCAACGATCACGACCTCGGCCTGTTCGGGGTCGGAGCCGCCGCCGGCGCGTCCGGGGCCGGCCGGGCGACCGTGGGGCTGTACCACCTGGCATGGGAGGTCGACACGCTCGATGAGCTCGAGCGGCTGTCCGGAGCCCTCGCGGAACGAGGCGCGCTGGTCGGGGCCAGCGACCACGGCACCACCAAGGCGCTCTACGCCCACGATCCGGACGGCCTGGAGTTCGAGGTGAGCTGGCTGGTCCCCGCCGACCAGCTCCATCTCGTCGAGGGCGACGGCGTCACCACCACGCCGCTCGACCTCACCGCCGAGAAGGCCCGCTTCGGCGCCACCACCGAAGGCGGCATCGGCGTCTCGTCACGCGCCTAGGCGACCCTCACGAACGAGCCTGTGGCGGCGCTCGGGCTCGGCGAGGCGGAACTCGCGCCACGCCCACACTAACGCGGCCAGGCCGGCGAGCTCCTGGAGCAGGACCAGCGCCAGACCCCGGTCGGCGGCCGGCAGCGCGTGACGGACACCACGCCCGAGCACGGGCCACCAGAACACCTCGGCCGTGCCCCAGGCCGCGTCGAGCACGAGGTGCACGAACATGGCGATCGGCAGGGCCAGCCACCGCCGCCGGCGATCCCGGCGTCGCCGCGTGGCCACCATCACCAGGCCGAGCACTCCGGCGATCACGCACAACGAGTGGAACGGCAGGGCCACCGGATCACCGGCGTCGAGCACGTCGGGCAGCAATACGCCGAGGCCGACGACCCGGAAGTCGATGACGGGGTCCTTGAAGACGAGCCACACGAGGGCGACACCACCGCCCAGGAACCACAGGAGCATCGGCGCGGCGGCTAGCGCACGAGGATGCGGCCACAGGAGTCGCACAGCACGACGACATCGGGCGGCTGGTGACGGATGCGGTCGACCTCGCCCGACGGCAGTGTGAGGTGGCAACCGCTGCAGGACGCACCGACGAGCCGGGCGGCGCCGACGCCGCCGAGCTTCTTGCGCAAGCCCTCGTACTGGGCCAGGAGCTCGCCCGGTAGGCCGGCGGCAAGGCCATCGCGCTCGACCTTGACCGCGGCCGCCTCGGTGAGGGTGGCCGACTCGGCCTCGGCGATGGCGGCGCGGTAGCCCATCGCCTCGGCGTCGAGCGATGCCCGCGACCCGGCCAGCTCGTCGAGCTCGACGACCAGCGCCTCGACGGGGTCCATGGCCTCGAGGGCGCGGTCCTCGAGCTCGGAGCGACGCTCCTTCAGGTGCGTGACCTCCTGCGACATGGCCTGGAGGTCCCGCGATGCGCTGACCGTTCCGCCGTAGAGCCGCGCCTCGACCTCCTTGATCCGGGAGTCGACGGCTCCGAGGTCCTGCTCCATGCGCTCGAGGCGGAGTGCGGCCTCGGCATGGCGGGCCCTGGTCTCGGTGACACTCGCCTCCAGGGCTCGCAACGCTTCGTCCACCCGGGCCAGCTCGGCGCGCTCGGGCAGGTGGGTCCGTCGGTGCTCGAGCTGGTCGAGGGTGGTGTCGTGTTCCTGAAGGTCGAGCAGCACCTCGAGGTCGGCCATGCCTAGGGCTGGGTCGTCGACGACTGCGGCGGGCTGGTGGTCGACGTCGACGAAGGAGGAGGAGGCGGCGGCTCGGTGGTGGCGGTGGTGGGCGGAGGCGGCGGGTCGGTGGTCGGCGGCGAGGTGGTCGTCGGAGGCGGGAACTCCTCCGGGATCGCGTCGTCCGGTCCCGTGGTGCTCGTCGTCGTCGAGCGGCCGCTGCAGGCACCTGCGTTCAGCGCCGTGCTGCGCCCGCCGGCCGTCGGCTCCGGCGTCGAGCAGCGAATGCCGCGCGCCTCGGGTGGATCAGCGATGAAGCGGGCCCGCGGGATGAGCTTGGGGTCGGGTGCACCGAAGGTGACAACAGGAGATCCCTCGAGTGCCTCCTTCATGTACGCGCCCCAGATCCGGGCCGGGAAGCTGCCGCCGGTCACGGCGATGCCGCCGACGCCGCGCATCGACACGTTGCCGACGGGCGAGCCCATCCAGACGGCGGTGGCCAGCTGCGGGGTGAACCCGACGAACCAGGCGTTCTCGTGATTCTGCGACGTGCCCGTCTTGCCGGCGACCTGGCGGCCGGGGAGCCGAGCCCGGACGCCGGTGCCACCATCCACCACCGACCGCATGATCTGGGTGGCGACCCGCGCGTTCTGGACGGTGACGGCGCGCTTGCCCTTGTCGGTGCCGCGGAACAACACCTTGCCGGAGCGGTCGAGCACCTTCTCGACGAACGTCGGTGCGTGGTGCACGCCGTCGTTGGCCAGCGTCCCGTAGGCCGAAGCCATGTCGAGGACCTTGACCTCCTCGGTGCCGAGGCTCATGGCCGGGACCTCGTCGAGCTGGGTGGTGATGCCCATGCGCTTGGCCACCGAGGCCACCTTGTCGAGCCCCACTTTCAGCCCGAGCCGGGCGTAGGCGCAGTTCACCGACTTGGCCGTGGCCTGGGTGAGCGACATCACGCCGCCGGCCGAGCCCTCGTAGTTCTCGGGAAGCCAGGGTTTGCCCCTGCCCTGCTTGACCGGGCACGGCGACGTGCCGTTGATGCTGTCGCGTGGCCCGTAGCCGGCCTCGAGCCCCGCCATGAGCACGAACGGCTTGAACGACGAGCCGGGCTGGCGCCGGCCCTGGGTCACGAGATTGAACTTGGCCTGCTCGAAGTTCGGACCGCCCACCATGGCTCGCACGTGGCCCGTGTCGGGCTCGACGGAGACGAGGGCGGCGGTGAAGCGGCCCTTGGTGTTCGGCAGGATGGTGTTCACCTTCTCCGCCGCCACCCGCTGCATTCGTGGGTCGAGGGTCGTGTACACCCGTAGACCACCCTTGAACACCGCGTTGTACCGCTCCTGGGCCGTCTCCCCGAGGCGCTTGTCGTCGAGCAGTCGCTGCTTGACCTCCTCGACGAAGTAGTCGTTCGGCGGCGGCAGGGGGTTGAGGCGGCTGGTGGGAAGCGGCGTGCGGCGCAGCTCCGTCGCCTCGGCGGCCGACAGGTGGCCGAGCTTCACCATCTGCTCGAGGGCGAGGTCGCGCCGGTCACGGGCGAGGGTGGGATGGCGCAGCGGGTCATAGCCGACCGGGTTGCGGATGAGGCCGGCCAGCAGCGCACCCTGGCCGACACTGACGCGGTCGACGTCGGTTCCGAAGTAGGTCTCCGCCGCCGCCTGGACGCCGTACGCGCCGTTGCCGAAGTACACGGTGTTCAGGTACCGCTCGAGGATCTCCCGCTTCGAGAGCTGGTCCTCGAGGCGGACAGCCAGCAGCGCCTCCTTCACCTTGCGGTCGACGCTGCGCTCGGGCGTGAGCAGGGCGTTCTTCACGAGCTGCTGGGTGATGGTCGAACCGCCCTGACGCACCTCGCCGCTGCTCACGTTGGTGAACAGGGCCCGGCCCGTGGAGCGCAGGTCGACCCCCCCGTGCTGCCAGAACCGCTCGTCCTCGATGTCGAGGATGGCGTTGACCAGGTGGTCGGGCACCTTCGACAGCTCGACCGGCGACCGGTTCTCCTCGGCGTGGAGCACGGCGAGCACCGACCCGTCGCGACGTAGCAGGATGGATCGCTGCGACAGCTGCTCGAGTTGTGCCAGCTCGCTGGTCGGTCCCGTTCGGCCCGATGCGAGCACGGCCTTGACCTCGGGCGCGAGCGCGACCATGCCCACGGCCAGGCCCAGGCCGGCGACCGCGAAGGTCAAGAGGAATCGTACGAGGGTCCGCACCGCCCCCCCAGGCTACCTGGGCCTCTCCGCGCCCGGCATGCCGGGGGTCTACGTTCTGTGACCGGAAGGAGCGCGCATGGCTGAAGAGGTGCAGCCGTCGGCGGCCGAGACGGCGCTGACGGACGAGGTGAGGACGTGGATCCGGGACCACTGGGACCCGGAGATGACCATGGCGGCGTGGTGGGAGGCGCTGGCCGACTCGGGTTGGGGCGTCCCCACGTGGCCCAAGGAGTGGTTCGGTCGCGACCTGCCAGGCGATCTGGCCGCCATCGTGACCCGGGAGATGCGAGCCGCCAAGGTGCCAGGGGTGCCGGCCGGCCTCGGATCGATGCTGGCGGGACCGACGATCGTGGCCCACGGCAACGACGAGGTGAAGCAGCGCTACCTCCGTGAGATCGTCAACGGACAGAAGGGCTGGTGCCAGCTGTTCAGCGAGCCCGGTGCCGGCTCGGATCTCGCCAGCCTCCAGACCCGTGCCGTGCGCGACGGCGACGAGTGGGTCGTCAACGGCCAGAAGGTCTGGACCTCGGGCGCCCACGTGGCCGACCTGGGGATGCTGCTGGCGCGTACCGACCCCGACGCCCCCAAGCACAAGGGCATCACCTACTTCGCCATCGACATGGACCAGCCCGGCGTCGAGGTGCGGCCGCTGCGGGAGATGACGGGGCGCGCCATGTTCAACGAGGTCTTCCTCACCGACGCGCGGGTGCGCCACGACGACATCATCGGCGACCTCAACCAGGGCTGGGGCGTGGCCCTGACCACGCTGGCCAACGAGCGGGTGGGGCTCGGTGGGGGTGGCGGCCACACCAGCGGCGTGCCGGGCAAGAAGGGCGGCATGCTCGAGCGCAAGGCGGGCGAGGTCGCCTCCTCCGGCGGCGGTGCCCGCGGTGCGGGCATGGCCATGGCCATGGGTGGAGGGGCGGGCGGCATGCTCGGTGCCCTGGCCAAGGCCCACGGCCGCGACACCGACCCCGTCGTCCGCCAGAAGGTCGCAGCGCTGCACTCGGTCAACGAGATCATGCGCTACACCGGCCTGCGGGCCAAGAGCGCCAGCGCCCAGGGTCGCCGACCCGGGCCCGAGGTTTCCACCGGGAAGCTGAACGTGTCGCGCACGACCAGGGCGTCGCGCGAGCTCGGCCTGCAGATCCTCGGTGCCCACGGGATGCTCGACGGTGCTGATGCGCCGGTGAACGGCGCCATCCAGGCCATGGCCATCTTCAGCCCGGCGGTGTCGATCTACGGCGGCAGCGACGAGATCCAGCGCAACATCATCGGCGAGCGCGTGCTGGGCCTCCCCAAGGAGCCTTCGAACGACAACGACGTGCCGTTCCGCGAGCTGCGGGTCGGCACCCAGCGCAAGCCGGCGGACCCCGCCTGATGGCGGTCGACACGACGACGGACACGGCGGCGGCGAAGCCGCCGCGGGCGGCGTGGCCGGTGGAGTTCTACCGGTCGCAGCTCGGCAAGAAGATCGTGATGGCGGTCACCGGCATCATCGGCTTCGGCTTCATCCTCGGGCACCTGGTGGGCAACCTGAAGCTCTACCTGGGCGCCGAGCACATCAACGAGTACGGCGAATGGCTGCGCGACGTGGGCGAGCCCGCCCTGCCCCACACCGCGCTGCTGTGGATCGCCCGCACCGTCCTGGTCGGGGCGATCGTCCTCCACGTGCACGCCGCCTACGCGCTCACCCGCATCAACCACACGGCCCGCCCCACCAAGTACGCCGACCGCGACTACATCGCCGCGAACTACGCGTCACGCACCATGCGGTGGGGCGGCGTGATCATCCTGCTGTTCATCGCCTGGCACCTCGCCGACCTCACGTGGGGGACGGCGAACCCGGACTTCCACCGGGGTGAGGTCTACAGCAACATCATCGCCAGCTTCGAGCGCCCGGCTGTCGCCGCGCTCTACATCGTCGCCAACCTGGCTCTCGGCCTGCACCTGTTCCACGGGTTGTGGAGCATGTTCCAGACCCTCGGGTGGAGCCACGACCGCTTCGACCCCTGGCGCCGCAACTTCGCCCTCGCGTTCGCCTTCGTCGTCACCGTCGGCAACGTGTCGTTCCCGATCGCCGTGCTCACCGGCGCCGTCAGCTAGAGAGACCGACGTGAAGCTCGACGCCCGCATCCCCGAGGGGCCCATCCAGGAGAAGTGGGACAACCACCGCTTCAACGTGAAGCTGGTCAACCCGGCCAACCGCAAGAAGTTCGACATCATCGTGGTCGGCTCCGGCCTGGCCGGTGGCGCGGCGGCGGCCACGCTGGGCGAGCAGGGCTACCGGGTCAAGTGCTTCTGCTACCAGGACAGCCCGCGCCGGGCCCACAGCGTGGCCGCCCAGGGCGGCATCAACGCGGCCAAGAACTACAAGAACGACGGCGACAGCGTCTTCCGCCTGTTCTACGACACGGTGAAGGGCGGCGACTACCGCGCCCGCGAGGCCAACGTGTACCGGCTGGCCCAGACGAGCGTGAACATCATCGACCAGGCCGTGGCCCAGGGCGTCCCGTTCGCCCGTGAGTACGGCGGCCTGCTCGACACCCGCTCGTTCGGCGGCGCCCAGCTGGCTCGGACGTTCTACGCCAGGGGCCAGACCGGCCAGCAGCTGCTCTACGGCGTGTACCAGGCGCTCGAGCGCCAGATCGCGGCCGGCTCGGTGGAGATGTTCACCCGCCACGAGATGCTCGACCTCGTCGTCGACGACGACGGCCGGGCGGCCGGGATCGTCACCCGCGACCTGGTGACGGGCGAGATGACGTCGCACTCGGCCCACGCCGTGGTGCTCGCCACCGGCGGCTACAGCAACGTCTTCTTCCTCTCGACCAACGCCATGGGGTGCAACGTCACCGCCATCTGGCGGGCCCACCGCAAGGGCGCGCTGATGGCCAATCCGTGCTTCACCCAGATCCACCCGACGTGCATCCCGGTCAGCGGCGACCACCAGTCCAAGCTCACCCTCATGAGCGAGTCACTGCGTAACGACGGGCGGGTGTGGGTGCCGACCCGGCCCGGCGACGACCGCTCCCCCGACCAGGTCCCCGAGGGCGAGCGCGACTACTTCCTCGAGCGCAAGTACCCCTCCTTCGGCAACCTCGTGCCCCGCGATGTGGCATCGCGCAACGCCAAGGAGGTGTGCGACGCCGGCAAGGGTGTCGGTCCCGGCGGCCTCGGCGTCTACCTCGACTTCGCCGACGCCACATCCCGTTTCGGGAGCAATGTCATCGCCGAGCGCTACGGGAACCTGTTCGACATGTACGAGCGCATCACGGGCGAGGACCCCTACCGCGTGCCGATGCGCATCTATCCCGCGGTCCACTACACGATGGGCGGGTTGTGGGTGGACTACAACCTGATGAGCAACATTCCCGGTCTCTACGTGCTGGGCGAGGCCAACTTCTCCGACCACGGTGCCAACCGGCTCGGCGCCAGCGCGCTCATGCAGGGTCTGGCCGACGGCTACTTCGTGCTGCCGGCCACCATCAGCGACTATCTCGCCGGCCGGCTCAACCAGCCGGCCGTGCCCACCGGGGCCGGTGTGTTCAAGCAGGCCGAGGCGGCAGTGGCCGAGCGAACGACGCGGCTGCTCGGTGTCGGCGGGAAGCGCACGGTCGACTCGCTCCACCGCGAGCTGGGTCACATCTGCTGGGACTACTGCGGCATGGCCCGCGACGAGGCCGGTCTGCGCAAGGCCATCGACGCCATCCGCGACCTGCGCGCCACGTTCTGGAACGACGTCAAGGTCACCGGCACGGGGCAGGCCCTCAACCAGGAGCTGGAGAAGGCGGGCCGGGTCGCCGACTTCATGGAGTTCGGGGAGCTGATGTGCCGCGACGCCCTCAACCGTGAGGAGTCCTGTGGTGGTCACTTCCGCACCGAGTACCAGACCGACGAGGGCGAGGCCCAGCGTCGCGACGAGTTCGACTTCGTCTCGGCCTGGGAGTGGACGGGGCAGGAGAACGAGCCGGTCGAGCATCGCGAGCCGCTCGCCTTCGAGTACGTGAAGAAGAGCCAGAGGAGCTACAAGTGAACCTGACGCTCAAGATCTGGCGGCAGGCCGGGCCCGACGCGACCGGAGAGTTCGTCACCTACGACGCACCCGACGTCAGTCCCGACATGTCGTTCCTCGAGATGCTCGACGTGCTCAACGAGCGCCTCATCATTTCCGGCGACGAGCCCATCGCCTTCGACCACGACTGCCGCGAGGGCATCTGCGGCATGTGCGGGGTGATGATCGACGGGATGGCCCATGGCCCGCAGCGCGGCACCACCACGTGCCAGCTCCACATGCGGCACTACAACGACGGCGACACGATCCTCATCGAGCCGTGGCGGGCCCGGGCCTTCCCCGTACTCAAGGACCTCGTCGTCAACCGGGGGGCGTTCGACCGCATCATCGCCGCCGGTGGCTACATCTCGGTGTCCACCGGCAGCGCACCCGAGGCCAACCTCACGCCGGTGCAGAAGGAGATCTCCGACAGCGCGTTCGACGCCGCGGCCTGCATCGCATGCGGGGCATGCGTGGCGGCGTGCCCCAACGGCGCCGCCCAGCTCTTCACCGCCGCCAAGATCACCCACCTCAACCTGCTGCCCCAGGGTCAGCCCGAGCGGCTGGAGCGCACCGAGCAGATGGTGGCGGTGATGGAGGCGGAGATGTTCGGCAGCTGCACGAACCACGGGGAGTGCGAGGCGGCCTGTCCGAAGGAGATCCCGCTCGGCACCATCGCTCAGATGAACCGGGACTTCATCCGGGCCAAGCTGCGCAGCCGTCGCCGCGTCGCCCTCGACTGATCGCCCCTCAGTCCTCCAGGCCGAACACCAGGTTCAGGCCCATGATGTCGATCGCCCTGCGGATGTGGGGACGGGGCCGGCGCACGGCGATCATGCCGCCCGACTCGACCAGCCTGTTGCCGGCCCGCACCATGACACCCGCCGCCGTGGAATCCATGAAGTCGAGGTCGGCCAGATCGATCACGAGCGTGGACGGGGCGGCGTCGACCGCGTCGGTCAGCGCGGCGTCGAGCACGGGGGCCGTGGCCAGATCGACCTCACCGGCAAGGGCCACCACGGTGGTGCCGTCCTCGGTGAAGGTACGGGCGCTGAAGCCGTCGGTCTGAGCCACTGCAACTCCTCGGTTCAGGCCCCCCGGCAGCTCTCAGACGCACGAGCCGGCCGACGATGACGCTGAACCACGGAGAGTGGTAACTGTCACCTCGCAGCGTGAAGGGTCTTCTGCCAGGAAGCGAACCCGCGGCAGCGTGCCTCGCGTTCCGCCGCGGCGATCAGCGTGCTCGCAACGCCTCGGCGGCGATGACCGCCGGCACCGGGAAGACGCTCAGGGGGGCGCCCACGAGCGGTATACATTTTGTATACTGTTCTGTATGACGACCCCTGTCCCGACGCGGTTCACCGACGACGAGATCGCCCTCATCGACGAACTCGTCGAGAAGGGAATCGGCGAGAGTCGGTCCGCAGTCATCCGACAGGGCGTACGTCACCTCGCTGACGCTGTTCAGCGAACGCGGGTCGGAGCATCAATCGCCGAGTCGTATCGCCAGCTCCCGCAGAGTCCCGATGACGACGACCTCGCCATGGCGAATGCCGTTGCGCTGACCGAGGCCGAACCTTGGTAGCCCAGGCCGAGCTGTGGCTCATGGAGACACCGAATCAGAAGCGTCGGCCTGTGCTCGTTGTCTCCCGCAACGAGGTCATTCCCGTTCTCAACAACGTGGTGGTCGCACCAGTCACGAGCACGCTCCGAGACATCCCTACCTGCATTCCTGTCGGTCCCGACGAGGGGGTCGATCACGACAGCGTTGCGACCTTCGACAATCTTGCAGCCGTGCCCAAGTCGGTGCTCACCGTCCGCCTTGGCGCGCTCGGAGCCGAGGGCCGAAGCCAGATCTGCGCTGCGCTCGACGCCATGGCGGACTGCTGATGTGACTTGTGCCGTCACCTCATCGACTTCTTCGCGTGCTGGTCGAGCAGACGGTCGTCGTGGCCGCGAATGCCCGCGACGTTGGGCCAGTGGGCGCTGAGGGACTCGAACCCCCGACCCCCTCCTTGTAAGGGAGGTGCTCTAGCCAGCTGAGCTAAGCGCCCCCGGGGTGCTCCGGCCTACGGGCCGGGCGGGCGCGGCGGGTAGCCGTCGCGGGTGGTCGGCGGCGTCGAGCTCGGCGGGCCGTTGCCGGGGGTCGTGTCCGGCGGGCCACCTCGAGGGGTGTCGGTGGTCGTGGTCGGAGGACCGTTGCCCGGGGTGCTCGACGGGGGGGCGCCAGCCTGACCGGGAGCCGGGTCGCCACCATCAGCGGAACCCGAACCCGAACCCGAACCAGAGCCCGAGGCCGAGCCCGAACCCGAACCCGAACCCTCTTCCGACGTCGTGGACGTCGTGACCTCGTCGCCGGGGGTCACCTCCGCCTCGACCTGATCGAGCTCGACATTGGTCTCGATCCACGGGTCGTCAGAGATGGGGCGCAGCGGGCTGAGCTGACCGAGCTCGTCGACGGTGACCTCCTGGCCGGAACCGACGAGGACGACGTCGCCGTTCTTGCCGGTCACCAGCACCGAGCCCTCGGCGACTGCGATCGTGCACACGTTGCGGACGAGGCAGACGACGGCGAACTTCGTGCCGCGCACGGCGGCCACGGCGTTGGACGACCGGACCTCGAAGCGCGAGCCGCTGGTCGTGACCTTCTTGACGTTGTGCCACGTCTTGCCGATGTCGAGCTTGCCCTCGACCGACCGCTGGCCGCCGTTGCGGGAGAGCACGTTGAGCGAGTACTCGGTGGACGGGCCGATCCGGGTGAGCGAGCCGTCCCAGAAGTTGAACTGCCCCACACCGGTGGCGTCGGTCTTGAAGGCGGCGCGGGGCGCCACGACCTGTCCAGTGGTGGCCCGGGTGAACCCGGACGCCCCGGCGGCCTTCATGGAGACCGTCTCCTTGATGACCTTGAGCTTGACGGCGCCAGTGGCCGAGGACTCTCCCGGCAGGATCACGAGCACTGCAACGACAGCGACGACCGCTGCTGCCGCCGCCCCCAGCCAGACCTTCTTCATCGTCCCGAACCCCTCTTCCGCCGCGGGTGGCAGACGCCACCCCCGCTCACCATGGTATCGGTGGCGGGGGCGGCGTCCTTGACACCCTTGTCCCGAGGCCCCACGGCTATGCCGACTGGGCCACGATGACGGGGTTCTTGGGCGGCCGGCCCCGCTTGCGCTTCTGGGCCAGCACCTTGCCGTTGAAGAACAGCTGACCGCCCCAGACGCCCCACGGCTCCCGCCGCCCCAGGGCACCCTCGAAGCAGGCCTCCATCACCGGGCAGGTGGTGCAGATCTGCTTGGCACGGGCGATGTCGTCGATCTGCTCGGAGAAGAACAGATCGACCAGGGTCCCACCGTCGGTCCGGCAGACCGCGTCCTGCCACGGCACCACCGTCTCCTCGACTCCCACCTCCAGTTCCCAGCTGGCGAGCATCTCGCCTTCTCCCCTCGTCGTGTTGCATTTCGGACAAACAAAAAGGCCGCCGGGAGATCCCGACGGCCTCTGGGCCTTGCTGTTGGTGGGGCTGGGGTTACCCAGAATCCCCTCCAACGAGGCCCAGTGGCCGCACAGTGGTGTCGGAGTTGTCGAGCCGCATCCCGCCGGCGAGGCCGACGATCTGCTTCATGGCCGCCGAGCGCGCCCGTGCAGCGGCATACGGGCGCGCGGAAGCAGGGCCATGGCCCGTGTTCCCCGTCATCCACGTCTGCGTCTGCAGCACCAATGGGCTCCTCGACTGCCAACCGCGTTCCGGATGGTCCGGCGCGCGTCCCGAGAGATCTTCCCGAGCAGCTCCCATCCGATCACGCGCGAACGTTTCCGTCAACCATTTAACGGATCCGTCGAAACGTCGCCTACGGGAAGGTGGTGCGCGCCGCCTTGAGCTCGGCCAGCAGGGCCGGTGTCGCGGCCGCAGTGGGACACCTGCGCTCGGCCGGCTCGCGCGTCACGAGGTCGCGGTCGAAGGCATCGGTGACGACGGCACCGGCCTCGGTGCACACGAGCATCCCGCCGAGGTAGTCCCACGAGCCGTGCTGGCCGCCGGGTGTGCAGTCGACGTAGCCGTCGAGCAGGCCGCTGGCGACCGCGCACAGGTCGAGGGCAGCGGCACCGAGCGAGCGGAACTGGCGGAAGCCGAGGTGGTGCGGGGGGTAACCGCTCAACCCGATGAGCGACGCGCTCAGCGCCGTGGCGGCGCTCGGCGCGATGACGACGCCGTCGCAGCGCGCCCCCTTGCCGCGCACCGCTTCGTACCGGCGGCCACTCGCCTGGTTGACGACGAGTGCGGCGCGCGGCCCATCGGCATCGAGCACGCAGATGCTGGTGGCGAACCACGGGATGCCGCGCGACGCGTTGGTCGATCCGTCCACCGGATCGAGCACGGCGATGAGGTCGCGGTCGGCGTCGTGCAAGCCGGTCTCCTCGCTCAGGATGCCGAGTCCCGCCTCGGAGAGAACGGCGCGCGCAGCGGTGTCGGCAGCCAGATCGGAGTGGTACTGCCCCGGGCGGGTGCCGGCCAGGCCCCAGTCGGCGAGTGAGTCGAGGGCGGCGCGGATGGCGTCGGCGGCGGCGTGGAGGGTGGCGAGCAGCTCGTCGTCGTCCACGCGGCTGACCCTACCTAGGATCACCCGCGTGGCTGTGATCGATGTCGCCGGGTACGTCGCCGAGCTCAAGGACCACGCCGTCGACCACGGTTTCCACGTCCACGACGAGCGCCATTTCGTCGAGACCTATTCGTTACGTCAGGCCTGGGAGGTCGACCTGCACCCCGAGGAGGGCTGCGGCGGGCCACTCGATCTGCATCTCGCGCTGGAGGTCGACCCGCGCGTGCTGCTGGCCTTCGAGGACGTCGTCGTCGAGCTGGACGAGGACGGCGACCCGCCCGACGACTTCCACTTCCCGCTGACGTTCAACTGGGTCCTGCCGCCACTGCCCCTCGGGCCCGACCTGCTGCGCCTGACGATCGACCTGGCCGGCGTGGGGGGCGTGGACCTGCCGCTCGAGGTCTCGGCCGCCGACTCCTACCCGTCGGCGACCGATGCCGTCGAGCGGCGGCTCACCGTGGTGGCCCGCCAGCAGGTCTCCCTGGCGCACGTGCTGGCCGGAGAGGAGCTCCTGTGTGACGTCTTCGACCGGTGCCTGGCGGTGAGCCGGTTCCTGCTCGACCACGCGCCGGGGTGGATGGACGACTAGCTGCTCGCGGCTTCCCCGGTCGCCGGCGCGGGCGCGGTGACGTCCTCGAGAATGGCGGCCACCGACGAGCGGGCGTCGAGCAGCACCTCCTGCACCTTGCGCAACGTCGAGCGGTCGAGGTCGGGCCGAGTCGCGGCCAGTCCGCCGATGTCGTCGACGAAGGCGTCGAGATCGGCACGCAGGGCCCGGGCGTGGCCGCGGGACTCACTGCGCTCGACGCGCTCGACGCGGACGCGGTGCCGGTCGGCACGCATGGCGCCGCGGGCCGCGTCGCGCATGGCGTCCCTGGCCTCCCGGCTGCCTTCGCGGCGGGAGCGTCGGGCCGTGATGACGCTGTCGCGCAGGTCACCCTGCAGGCCGCGGAGCGTGGACTTCATCTCGCCCAGCAGCTCGCGGGTGAGGTCGCTCGTCCAGTGGACCACGCGCTCCTCGAGGTCCTCCATCTCCCCACCCCGCTCGGCCAGCTCGCTCTCGCCCTTCTCGGTGAGCCGGTAGACCTTGCGGCCGTCCTCCTCGGCGTGGGTGATGAGGCCCTCCTCCTCGAGGGCGGCCAGGCGGGGGTAGATCGTGCCGGCCGACGGCGTGTAGGTCCCGAGGAAGCGGTCCTCGAGCAACCGGATCACCTCGTAGCCGTAGCGGGGTGACTCCTCCAGCAGCTTCAGCAGGTACAGGCGCAGGTCGCCGTGACCGAACAGGGGGCTCATCACCGTCTCCTCCGCCGAACGCGAGTGCGTTTCGACTATCGCGATAGAGAGACTATCGCGAGTCGGCCACGAGATCCTCCAGGGCGAGGTCGGCCAGCGATGCCACCAGGAGGTCGGCGGCCGACAGGTCCTGCCCCACCGTGAGCCGGTTGGGCACGGCGACGCAGAAGAGGCCGGCGGCCTTGGCCGCGGCGATCCCCGTCGGCGAGTCCTCCACGGCCACGGCCTCGGTCGGGTCGACCCCGAGGGCGGCGGCGGCCGCCAGGTAGAGGTCGGGGGCCGGCTTGGCGGCCAGGTCCTCGCCGTGGCAGCGCACGGCGTGGAAGTGATGCCGCAGCTCGAGCCGGTGGAGGTGACCCTCGACCCACTCGATCGACCCGCTCGACGCCACCGCGATCCCGAGGCCGAGGCGGGCGGCGTCGGCCAGCCAGGTCTCGATGCCCGGGAGCACGGCCTCACCCTTGATCAGCTCGCGGGCCCGCTCCCACGTCGCCTCGCGCACGGTGGCGGGGTCGAACGGCTCGGCGGCGACGATCTTCAGGGCTTCGCTCGGGTCGTGGCCGACCGTGCCGACGATGGCCGACCACTCGTCGGCGGTGAGCTCGCCGCCGTGGCGGCGGTAGGTCTCCTGCCAGGCCACGAACAGCGGCCACTCGGTGTCGAGGATGAGGCCGTCGAAATCGAAGACCACGGCGCGGATCGTCACCAGCCGACTCTACGATCCGTCGCCATGGCTCTTTCCATGGCTTGCGACTGCGGCACGACGATCGAGGGCCCGGACCTCGATCTGTTGCAGGACGCGTTCCTGGTCCACGTCCGTGCCGAGCACACCGATTGGCCCTACCCCGACGTCGCAGTGAAGAACTACGCGGCCGCCACGCAGCGGCTGGCGCCGGTCGAGCCGCGCCGGGAGTCGATCGGCGACGTCGAAGTGCACCGCGTCGACGAGTCGCGGCTGGACGACTGGGGCGCGTTCTTCGACCGCGACGCGTTCGCCGGCAAGCCCGAATGGGCGGCGTGCTACTGCAGTGAGCCCCACTGCTTCCCCAAAGGGGGCAACCCCTCCGACGAGGTGATGCGGCCGTGGCAGGAGAGCCGCCGGATCACCCTCGACCTGCTGCGCGACGGGCGCTCCTTCGGCTACCTCGCCTACGTCGACGGGCGGCCGGCGGCGTGGGTGAACGCGTCATTGCGCTCGGAGTACGCGCTGTACCGCGAGGGCGAGGGTGCCGACCCCGGCGACGGCGACGTCATCGGTGTCTCATGCTTCATCGTGGCGCCCCCCTACCGCCGCCACGGCCTGGCCGACCGCCTCCTCGAGCGGGTCATCGCCGACGCTCCCGCTCGCGGCGCGGCCTGGATCGAGGCGTACCCGTTCGTGGCCGAGCACGACGACGACGCCGGCAACTTCCGCGGCCCGCGGCCCATGTGGGACGCCCGCGGGTTCGTCGAGGTGGCTCGCACCGACCGCCACGCCATCGTCCGCCGCCCGGTGTCGGAGAGGTAGAGCTCCTACCTGAGGGTCCAGCTCAGGCTCACGTTCTCCTGCCCGGAGGTGACCGTCATCCACTTCGCCGTGGCGGGTACCCGCAGGATCCAACGTGTCCACAGACAGGGCGTCGCCTCCTGCCAGCAGTGCCATGAGGAGGACTTGGTGTTGGCGATCTCCCAGCAGAGATCGACGCTCCCGTTCCAGTCACCGTCCCAGAACTGCACCACCGTCGCGCCGAAGGCATTGCTGTCGAACACCCGAGGCGTCTTTCCGTCGGCCAGCTCGGCAACGTCCACGATCGACGACTGGACGCCGGGGTTGACCCCGACCAGTGCGGGGTCGCATCCGCTCGTGATCCAGGCCGCGCAGTCGGCGGCTGCCTGGCAGCCCATGTCCCGGGTCGTCCACCAACTCTGCGTGCTCGGTTCCGACCCGGTCAGGATCTGCCCGGAACGCAGCGGCTCCTTCGCCTGGGCCGGGGACGGCAACGGTCCCAACGCCGCCACGACTGCGGTCATGACCACCGCCACCACGAGCATCCTTCTCATCACCGTCTCCTCGATGCCAAGGCGCCGCCGACGGCGGCGTCCTGGTGAGAGGGTGGCGGCCAGGCATGCCTGAGACATCCCCGAGCCTCAGGGATAGAGGGGCTCAGAGCAGCGGGAGCAGTTCCGGTGGGACGAGGTCCGGCGCGTCGCCGCCAGGCGACCGCCACAGCACGACCACGCTGTCCGGGTCGTCGGCGTCGCCGGCATCGATGAAGCGCAGTAACTCGACGTTGCCGCCTTGACGCCGACGCGGGTACCCGGGCTCATGATGTGGGCCCGCCAGGAATCGAACCTGGAACCAAAGGATTATGAGTCCCCCGCTCTGACCATTGAGCTACGGGCCCGTGTGGCAGGCGCTCCGGGGCTGGGACTCGAACCCAGAACCTATTGATTAACAGTCAACCGCTCTGCCAATTGAGCTACCCCGGAATGGCCGACGACGATAGCAGCGGCC
>DATLDH010000124.1:0-3992 GCA_035526015.1 Acidimicrobiales bacterium | reverse complement strand
TGGATGCGCACCGTGCCGATGCCGAGGGTGCCGAGGAACGGCGCGTGGCCGGTGAGGAAGGCGATCTCGCCGCCGTCAAGCGTGCGCGCCACGACCATCTCCGCCTCACCCGAGTACAGGATCCGCTCGGGCGACACGAGCTCGACGTGCAGGGCCATGACCGGGCTAACCCTGCTCGGCCAGCGACTTGGCCTTGGCCTGCAGGTCGTCGATGCCGCCGACGTTGAAGAACGCCTGCTCGGGCAGGTCGTCGAACTCACCGTCGAGCAGGTTCTCGAACGCCTCGATCGTCTCGGCCACCGGCACGTTGGCGCCCTCGACACCGGTGAACACGGTGCCGGCGTACATGGGCTGACCCAGGAACTTCTGCACCTTGCGGGCCCGGCCCACCAGCACCTTGTCCTCTTCCTTCAGCTCGTCGATGCCGAGGATGGCGATGATGTCCTGGAGCTCCTTGTAGCGCTGGAGCACCTGGATGGTGCGGCGGGCGACGCTGTAGTGGCGCTCGCCGACGACGGCCGGCTGCAGGATGTTGGAGGTCGAGGCCAGTGGGTCGACGGCCGGGAAGATGCCCTGGGAGAACAGCGTCCGGTCGAGGTTCGTGGTGGCGTCGAAGTGGGTGAAGGCGGTGAACGGCGCCGGGTCGGTGTAGTCGTCGGCCGGCACGTACACCGCCTGCAGCGAGGTGATGGAGCGGCCCTTCACCGACGTGATGCGCTCCTGCAGCTCGCCCATCTCGTCGGCGAGCGTGGGCTGGTAGCCCACGGCCGACGGCATGCGGCCGAGAAGGGTCGAGACCTCGGAGCCGGCCTGGGTGAACCGGAAGATGTTGTCGATGAACAGCAGCACGTCCTGGCCCATGACGTCACGGAAGTACTCGGCCATGGTGAGGGCCGACAGGGCGACGCGGAGACGCACGCCCGGCGGCTCGTCCATCTGGCCGTACACGAGGGCGGTGTTGGCCAGCACGCCGGACTCGGCCATCTCCAGCCACATGTCGTTGCCCTCACGGGTGCGCTCGCCGACGCCGGCGAACACCGAGGCGCCGCCGTGCTGGCGGGCGACGCGGATGATCATCTCCTGGATGGTCACGGTCTTGCCCACGCCGGCGCCGCCGAACAGGCCGATCTTGCCGCCGAGGCGGTAGGGCTCGAGGAGGTCGACGACCTTCAGGCCCGTCTCGAACATGCGTGTCTCGGGGTCGAGGTCGGCGAAGTCGGGGGCGGGGCGGTGGATCTCCCAGTACGCCTCGATGCCCTCGGTGATGGGCTCACCGCGGGTGTCGAGGGGATCGCCGATGACGTTGAAGACGTGGCCCATCGTGCCCTTGCCCACCGGCACGGTGATGCCACGGCCGAGGTTGCGCACAGGCGCGCCTCGGCGGAGGCCGTCGGTCGGGCGCATGGCGATGGCCCGCACCCGGCTCTCGCCGATGTGCTGGGCGACCTCGGCCACGACCTTGGTCGTCTCCCCTGCGACGGTCACGTCGAACTCGAGCGCGCCGTTGAGCTCGGGGAGGCTGTCGGGCGGGAACTCGACGTCGACGACCGGGCCGACGATGGCGACGATGCGACCGTCCTTGCGCGCGGCTGCCTCGGGATTGGAGCTGGTGGTGTCGGTGACGGTCATCGGTTCTCCTGGTGCTCGCGTCGGTCGAGTTTGCGTTCGTGGTGGCGGAACAGGTCGGGGTCCTCCATGCGGTCACGG
This sequence comes from Acidimicrobiales bacterium, assembly GCA_035526015.1. Classification (GTDB taxonomy): domain Bacteria; phylum Actinomycetota; class Acidimicrobiia; order Acidimicrobiales; family DATLDH01; genus DATLDH01. Next base: position 2,285 of record DATLDH010000124.1, on the reverse strand, counting down.
AGAAGGTCGACCTCGCCGCTGGAGGCCTGCGCCAGCGCCTCGGCGCCGCCCACGATCTCCATGATCTCGCTGGTGATGGATTCCTGGCGGGCCCGGTTCATGCGCCGGGCCAGCACCTTGATGAGCTCCTCGGCGTTGTCGGTCGCCGACTTCATGGCCCGCTGGCGGGCCGCGTGCTCGGACGCGGCGGCGTCCAGCATGGCGGCGAACAGACGGGCCTCGACATAGCGCGGCACGAGCTGGCCGAGGATCTCACCGGGCTCGGGCTCGAACTCATAGTCGGCCGTCAGGCCGCCATTTGCAGAGCCCGCGCCCCCGCCGGCACCGACTCCAGCAGCGGCGACGTCATCAGCGAGGGTCTCGAGCGGAACGAAGCGGCGCGTCTGTACCCGCTGGGAGGCCAGCGACAGGAACTGGGTGTAGACGAGCTCGACGCGGTCGACCCGCCCGTCCTCGAAGCGGGCCAGCACCTCGGCGGCGACGGCGCGGGCGTCTTCGTAGGACGGCTTGTCGCTGAAGCCCTGGAAGGCGGCGTCGATCTTGTACTTGCGGAACTTGAAGTACGCCTGGGCCTTCTTGCCCACCAGGATGAGCGAGTAGTCGCGGCCCGCCGCCACCTCGGCCTTCAGGGCCCGCTCGGCGGCGCGGATGACACTGGGGTTGTACCCGCCGGCCAGCCCACGGTCGGCGGTGAGCACGACGAACCCGACGGTGCGCACCTCCTCGCGACCGGCCAGCAACGGCTGGTCGCCGCCTCCCGCGCCGGCGGCGGCCAGGTTGCGGATGACCTCGGTGATCTGCTCGCTGTACGGGCGGGCGGCCGCGACGCGACCCTGGGCGCGGATGATCTGGCTGGCGGAGATGAGCTCCATCGCCTTGGTGATCTTCTTGGTGGACTCGACGCTGCGGATCCTCCTCCGCAGCGCCCGTTCCTGCCCGCCCGCCATGTGTCTAGGCCTCGACCGCGGCCGTGGGGGTGAAGCGCTCCTTGAAGGCCTTGACCGCGGCGTGCAGCTCGTCCTCCGGGAGGGCGCCGCCCTCGCGGATGCTCTGGAGCAGCGCGGCGTTGCGGGCCCGCACGTCATCGAGCAGCTCACCCTCGAAGCGGCGCACGTCGGTGATGGGCAGGTCGTCGAGGTAGCCGTTCACGCCGGCGAAGATCACCACGACCTGGTCCTCGACCGACAGCGGGTTGCCGTTGGACTGCTTGAGCAGCTCGACCAGGCGGCGGCCGCGGTCGATGAGGTTCTGGCTGGCGGTGTCGAGCTCGGCGCCGAAGGACGCGAACGCCTCCAGCTCGCGGAAGTTGGCGAGGTCGAGCTTGAGACCGCCCGACACCGCCTTCATGGCCTTGATCTGGGCCGAGCCGCCCACCCGCGACACGCTGGTGCCGACGTTCATGGCCGGGCGCACGTCGGAGTTGAACAGGTCGAGGTCGAGGAAGATCTGGCCGTCGGTGATGGAGATGACGTTGGTCGGGATGTACGCCGAGATGTCGCCGGCCTTGGTCTCGATGATCGGTAGCGCCGTCAGCGACCCGCCGCCCAGGGCATCGGAGAGCTTGGCGGCGCGCTCGAGCAGCCGTCTGTGCAGGTAGAAGACGTCACCGGGGTAGGCCTCGCGACCCGGCGGGCGGCGCAGCAGCAGCGACATGGCGCGGTAGGCCTCGGCCTGCTTCGACAGGTCGTCGTAGATGATCAGCGCGTGCTCGCCGTTCTCCATCCAGTGCTGGCCCATGGCGCAGCCGGCGTACGGCGCGAGGTACTTGAACGGCGCCGGGTCGGAGGCGGGCGCGTTGACGACCACCGTGTACTCCATGGCGCCGGCCGCCTCGAGGGTGTGCACCAGCTCGGCCACGTTGGAGGCCTTCTGGCCAACTGCGACGTAGATGCACTTCACGCCGAGGCCGCGCTGGTTGATGATCGTGTCGACGGCGACGGCGGTCTTTCCCGTCTTGCGGTCGCCGATGATGAGCTCGCGCTGGCCGCGGCCGATCGGGGTGTTGGCGTCGATGACCTTGATGCCGGTCTGCAGCGGCTGCTTCACCGGCTGGCGGTCGACGACACCGGGCGCCTGGATCTCGATGCGGCGGATGTTGTCCTGGGAGATCGGGCCCTTGCCGTCGATGGGCTCGCCGAGTGCGTTGACGACGCGGCCGAGCAGGCTGTCGCCCACCGGGATGGAGAGGATGCGGCCGGTCGCCTGCACCGACTGTCCCTCCTCGATGTGGTGGGCGTCGCCCAGGACCACGGCGCCGATCGACTCCTCGTCGAGGTTCAGGGCGA
>DATLDH010000112.1:0-9879 GCA_035526015.1 Acidimicrobiales bacterium | reverse complement strand
GAGCGGCGCACGTCACTCACCGACGTCATGTGGCGCCTCATGAACGAGGAGGGCATGCGGCGCGCCGAGCTCATACAGTCCGACGGCTACGCCGAGTTCGTGACCACGCTGTGGGACGAGGCCCGCGCCCTGGATGCGTCGCGCCCCATCGTCGAGAACGACTTCATCGGCCTCCGCCACGAGCTGGTGCGTTCCGACATCCGCACGCCCCACTGGTACGGCCGCGCCACTCGCGAGTTCCTCCACGCCCTCGACGGCCGGCTCGATCGCCTCGACCGTGAGGAGGGCCCGGTCTACGTGACCGAGTTCGGCGAGTGGGGGCTGCCCGCCGCCGACGGCGCCGGCGCGTTCTGGGACCAGCAGGACGACCTGCGCGCCCTGGTGGGCGAGTCGTCGTGGCCGGGAACGTTCGACGAGCTGGTCGAGGGCACCCAGGCCCATCAGGGCTGGGCCGACCGGGTGCAGGGCGAGCGCCTGCGCACGTCGCCGCACGTGCGCGGCTTCTGCGTGACGGAGTGGACCGACGTTCCCCACGAGCTCAACGGGCTGGTGTCGTTGCGGCGTACGCCCAAGCAGCCCGCCATCGACGGCTTCCGCACGGCCGCCGCCGACGTGGCGCCCATCGCCACCCTGGCTCGGTACTCCTACGCCGTGGGCGAGACGGTAACGGTCCAGCTGTTCGTGTCGAACTGGTCGCCGGTGGCGCTGTCCGCCGGCCGCCTGCGCGTCGCGCTGGAGGATGCCGACGAGTGGCTCGAGGTGCCGCGAATCCCGGCCGGCGACGTCGTCGCCGTCGGGGCGGTCGCGCTGGGCACGACCAAGGCCGGGCCGTGTCGGCTGTCGGTGCGGCTCGAGAGCGCCGGCGCCGACACCGAGGTGGGATACCCGATCCACCTCGTCGAGCCGGCCGCGCCGCGGGTGGTGGAGGTGCGGGGGAGCGCGGCGCTGGCCGACGGCCTGGCCGCGGCCGGCTGGACGGTGACCGCCGAAGCGGGGGCCACACTGGTCATCGGTGAGCGCACGCTGGACGCCGACGGTGCGACGGCGCTGGAGGCCGAGCTGGGCGCCGGCCGGCGGGCCGTCGTGCTGGCCCAGGACGTCGTGCCCGTCCTCGGCGCCGCGTCGCCCTTGAACCCGCACTGGGGCCCGACCCCGTACGCGTTCACCGATGGCGCCCTGGCGACGCTGGGCGCGGCGCGTGTGCTGCAGGCCGAGCTGTTCCACTGCGGCGCCGACGCCCACCTGGCCGAGGTGGAGGGCGGCGTCGGCGTGCTCGTGCCCCCACCGACGGGCACGTGGGGCGCGCTGGTGGCCGGCTCGCAGGCGGGGGCGGGAGCGCTCGTCGCCTGTCAGCTCCGCATCGAGTCGGGGTGTGCCGAGGGGTACGGCTTCGACCTGGCCGTGCTGTCCGAGCTGGTCGGCCGAGTGGAGGAACTGTGAGGAGGCCCGTCACCGTCGTCGCCATGGCCGTGGCCACCGTGCTCGCGTTGGTGGTGGCCGGCCAGAGCTGGTCTGACCCGCCGTTCCACCCGACGTTCGTGGGCGGCCGTATGCCCGACCCGACGGGCCGTCCCAGCGGCGAGCCCGGCCTGGCCGTCGCCGGTGACGGCACCATCTGGGTGGCGGCCATCCACGGTGCCGTGCCGCCGCCCCAGCCCGATCCCACGGCCATCGCCGTGCAGGGCACCGGTGTGTGGCGGTCCCGCGACAACGGGAAGTCCTTCACGTGGGTGGGCGATCCGCTGCAGGTCACGGCCCGTCCCGGCGTCTTCCTGGGCGGGTCCGACGCCGACATCGCCGCCGCGCCGTTGCCCAATGCGACCGGCAACTACAGCGTCTATGTCACCAGCCTCGGTCCGCCCGGCGGGGTGAACCTGGCCGTGAGCCAGGACGGTGGCGAGACGTTCGCCATCATCCCCGTGGGCGGGCTGCCGGTGCCGCCCATCGACCGTCCGTGGATCGCGGCGGACGGAGCGTGCGGCTTCTACGTCGCGTACCACGGCGGCCCGTCGTGGTGCGCCAACCGCTTCGACGTGTGCGACCGGCTGGCCACGGCGACGAGCGCGCTCACCTCGGTCGAGGTGGCGCCCGGTGGTGCGTCGGGTGTCGAGGCCCTCGTCGGCAAGGTCGCCGTCGACACCGGCGCGCGGTCGCGCTTCACGGGGAACGCCTACGTGCCCATGGAGGTGTGCGAGTTCCCGCTCGGTCCTCCCGGCGAGGAGGAGTCGGGCGGATGCGCGGTGCTGCCGCGCATCCAGGTGGCGCGCACCACCGACCACGGGCGGACCTGGCAGCGGGTGTCGGTGGCCACCGTCGGCAACCGGGCGGCACCGATCTGGCCGGCGACGGTCGCCGTCGACCCGACCGGCACCGTGCACACCGTGTGGTTCGACGACATCCAGGTGTACCTGTCGTCGTCGGCCGACGGGGGAGCCACCTGGTCGCCGGCCCGGGTCATCAGCAGCGGGTCGGCGTCGTCGGCCTACCCGACGGTGGCGGCGCCGGCGGCCGGTCGCGTCGATGTCGCGTGGTTCGGCGCCGACCGCCCCGGCAACGCCAACGACCGGTCTGTGATGGGCCCGGCCGGGGCGACCAGCTCGGCGGCCTGGAAGGTGTGGCTGGCCCGCTCGACCGACGGCGGCCGCAGCTTCCGCCGCGCCGTCATCAGCGACACGGTGCACTTCGGCGAGCTGTGCACCCACGGGGGCGGGTGCGAGAACCCGGGCCGGACCCGCACGCTCTTCGACGACTTCGGCCTCGGCGCCACGCGCGACGGCCGGTCGGTCGTGGCGTTCACGACCGACCAGCCGGGCGGGACTTTGGAGTCCGACCGCATCGCCTGGCTGACCGAGCGGCCCGGCACGAAGTAACGGTCAGCGGCGTGGGCCGCCGGGGCCGCGTCGGCCGGGACCGCCCGGGCCGCCCGGCCGCGGGCCCTCGGAGCTGCTGGCGTTGACGTGGACCTTGTCGGCGGCCAGCGAGCCGTCGGCGGACCTGGTGCCGTGGGCCATCACCTTGCGGCCTCTGGTCACGTCGCTGAATGCACCCGCCACCGTCTTGGTCACCTTGGTGGCGGAGTTGGTCGCGATCACGGCCTGCTCGCCCGACCGTGTCTTGACCGTGATGCGCGTGCCATCGTTCGACACGACCTCACCACCGAGGTGGCGGTCGTCGCGCGGACGGTCACCCTCGGGACGCTCGCCCTCGGGCGGCGCCGGCCGGTTGGCCGGGGGCGCAGGGTGCACACCGACGTGCTCGGCCGTGAACGTCCCGTCGGCGGCCCGGGTGCCCTGGGCGCCGACGTGGGTGCCGGGCGCGGCGTCGGCGACGGTGCCGTCGACGGTCTTCATGAACGTCGTGGCCGACGACGTGGTCACCCTGGTCGAGCTGCCATCGGGACGGGCGACGGTGAACGAGCGGCCGTTCACCGACGACACGGTGCCACCGGTGTGGTCACCGCGGCCGGGGTCGGCGCCGGCCGACGGCCCCGTCAGCAGGACGGCGGCCGCGATCCCGACGGGGGCGAGCAGCAGGAGCCGGGAACGACGTCGCCGGCGGGGACGGGACGGTGCTTGGTGGGCGGTGGCGTCACTCGGACGCTCGTATGTGGTGGTCATGGCCGCCATGGTGCGGGCCGCCCCTGCGCATTGCCTCGGTGCTCCCTGCGAACTTCCTGGGAGCCGCCGCCCCTCGCGCTACTGGATGTGGGCGGGGGCGGGGCGGGGGGTGCGGAGGATCTCCTCCAGGGCGGGGAAGAGCAGTGGGGCGAGGACGTCGCCGGTCGCCCGGGTGAGGTGGACGCCGTCGCTGCGGACCCTGATGCCGTTGACGTCGGCGGTGTAGCGGCCCTCCGGTGACAGCCAGTGGCCGACGTCGAGCACGGCCACGCCGCGCCGGTCGGCGACACGGTGGATCAGTGCGTTCACGGCGTCGACCCGTGCCGGGTCGTCCTCGGGGAACAGGCCGCCGATGGCGGTGATCCCCCGCCGGTAGTACGGCGCCGTGAAGAGGACGGGCCGGGCGCCGGTGGAGCCGGCGATGGTGATGGCCTGGTCGAGCTCGCTCTCGACGTACGCGGCGAAGGCGGGGTCGCCGATGTTGGTCCACCGCCCGTCGTGGACGCGGTCCATGAGCTCCCACCGGCCGACGAACATCGCCACCAGCTCGGGACGGTTGCGCTCGACGGCCGCCTGCCACCGTGCGGGCCAGTCGGCGCAGTGGGCCATCAGGTCGTGCTGGGCGCCGAAGTAGCGGTAGGGCCCGCCGCGCACGACACCGCATCCGAAGATGCCCTCGTTGGCGACGGTGAAGCCGCGGGGGAGGGCGTGGGGGGCGAGGGCGTCGGCGGCGGTGAAGGCCATCGAGTCGCCGATGAACATCACCGGATGCGGCGCGGCGGGCGGCGGCGCCGGGGCGGGGGCGACCAGTGCCGGGACGGGCGCCGCTACGGGAGCGGTGGGAGCGACGACCGGGGCGGGCGCGACCGGGCGGACCGCCGCCGGGCGGGCCTTCGCGACAGGGACAGCAGCGACATCGGAGGCGTCGGCGCCGCGGGACATGAGGGCGGCGAGCAGGATCAGGACGAGGGCGAGCGAGGCGCGCGCCCCCCGCGGGAGGCCGGCCGGAACCTCGGCGCTGTCCATGATGTCCCCCATCACCCGGTCCAGCGTACGGGACCGGGGCCCTATTCCATGCACGGTCGAGGGATTCGACCCGTGCGAGGCTGGGACCTTGGTCGCCACGCCACCAGCGAGAGAGGCGGGCTGGGGCCACGTCCCCGGCCTCGACGGGTTCCGGGGGATCGCCGTCATCGCCGTGCTGCTCTTCCACGGCGGCGTGGGCTGGGCCCGGGGCGGGTTCCTGGGCGTCGACGCCTTCTTCGTGCTGAGTGGGCTGCTCATCACCTCGCTGCTGCTGGACGAGACCCGGCGGCGGGGATCGGTCGACCTCGGCCGGTTCTGGTCGAAGCGGGCGCGCCGGCTGTTCCCGGCTCTGCTGGCCGTCATCGTCGCCACCGGGGCCTACGCCGCGCTGTTCGGCACCCCCGACACCCTCGCCGGCCTCCGCCTCGACGCGCTCGCCGCCCTCGGCTACGTCGCCAACTGGCGCTTCGTCGCCGCCGGCGCCGACTACTTCGAGGCCACGTCGGTGCCGTCGGTGTTGCAGCACACGTGGTCACTCGCCATCGAGGAGCAGTTCTACGTGGTGTGGCCGTTGGTGATGCTGGCCGTGGCCCGGTTGCGGGCGCGGCTGTCGTGGACGGCGGCCATCGCCGGCACGGGCGCGGTGGCCTCGGCGGCCGCCATGTGGATGGTCTACCGGCCCGGCCAGGACCCGAGCCGCGCCTATTACGGCACCGACAGCCGGGCCCAGGTCGTGCTGGTCGGCGCGTTGCTGGCCGCTGTCGTCGCCGGCGTGCGACGTAGGGGCGGCATCGGTGCCGACACCGGCATCGCCCTCGGCGTGGTGGCCCTGCTCGGCGCCGGTGCGTTCGTCGCCGCCGTGGTGCGGGTCGAGGGCTCCGAGACCTGGCTCTACCGCGGTGGGTTCCTGGGCATCTCGCTGGCCGTCGCCGCCGTGCTCGCCCACGTCGTGCTCGTGCCCGACGGCTTCTCGGCCGTCGCCCTCGGGTGGGCGCCGTTGCGCGCCGTCGGCACCATCTCCTACGGCCTCTACCTCTGGCACTGGCCGCTGTACCTGGCGCTGACGAGCGAGCGCACGGGCCTGACCGGCCCGGCGCTGCTGGCCCTGCGCCTCGGCGTCACCAACGCCGTCGCCGTGGCGTCGTACTACGCCATCGAGCTGCCCATCCGCCGCGGCGCGTTCCCCCGGCGGCAGGCCGCGGTCGCGCTGCCGGTCGCCGTCTCGGTGGCGGTGGCGGTCGTGATCCTCGGCACGCTGCCGCCGCAGTCGCCGCGTGCGGTGGCGGCCGTGGCGTCACCGCCGGCGTCGCCGACCGAGGGTGGATTTCCGGTACCGCGGCGCCCACCCGTCCCTGCCGGTGAGCCGGCGCGTGTGCTGGTGGTGGGCGACTCGGTGGCCAAGACCCTCGCCAAGCACTACGAGCGGCGGACCGACCGCACTTACGGCCTGGAGATCACCAACGCCGGCATCCTCGGCTGCGGGATCGTGCGGGGTGGGCCGTACCAGTACTTCGGCCAGCAGCGCGACAACCTCCGGGTCTGCGAGACGTGGCCGGCGCAGTTCACCCGCCACGTGGCGCGGGTCGACCCCGACGTCGTGCTGCTCACCGTCGGCCGGTGGGAGGTCATGGACCGCATGTACCGGGGCAAGTGGCGCCACCTCGGCGACGCTCTCTTCGACCGCTACATCGAGTCCGAGCTCGAGCTGGCCGTCACCACGCTGTCGGCCCGCAACGCCATCGTGGCGGTGACGACGGCCCCGTACTTCCTGCGGGGTGAGCGTCCCGACGGCGGCCGTTGGCCCGAGGACGACCCGCGCCGGGTCGACCGCTTCAACCGCATCGTGCGCACCGTCGTCGGCCGGCACCGCGACCGGGCGGCCGTGCTCGACCTCAACGCCAGGACGGCGCGGGGCAACAGGTACACGCCGGTCGTGAACGGCGTGTCGTTGCGGTTCGACGGCGTCCACTTCTCACCCGAGGGGGCGAGGTTCCTGGCGCCGTGGCTGCTGGGTGCGCTGTCGGACATGGCGCCGCCGTCCACCGGCCGGCCGCGACCCCGGCCGACCGTGTCGACCACGGTCGAAGGCGGCGACAGGAGCACGACGACCGGCGTGACCCGCCCGACCTCCTCCACGTCCCGCCCCACCCGCTCGACGACGTCCACGACCGAGGAGTCGACGACGACCTCGACCACCGAGGCGCCGACCACCACCTCCACCACCGAGCGTCCGCCCACGACCCTCTTCCCCCGCCCCTGAGTCGGCTGGGTGCCCGCACCACGGTGCGCGGTGGTTCGGGAGCAGAACGACCGAAAGGTGTAAAGGGAGCCGGGGCCGATCCCGACAATCAATGTCGAACGGCGGTTCGGCGGCAGGTTCGGGTGTGCGTCATGGAACGGGGGCACGCACGCCCGTAGCTCCCCGGGTTCGTCGACCGACGACCCTCACAAGGAGAGCTCCCAGCATGCGTCGCACCCTTTCTTCCTTCCTGGCCATGGCCACCGTCCTCGGTGCGGTCATCTCGGTGGCCGGCACCGCTGGCGCCGACCCGCAGGACAAGCACGACTACATCGTCGTGTTCAAGGATTCCGTGAACGACCCCGGCGCGGCCGCGGCCGACCAGGCCAAGGGCGGCCAGGCCGACGTCCACTTCGTCTACACCTCGGCCCTGAAGGGCTACGCCGCCACCATGACCGAGGCCCGGGCCGCGGCCATCGCCCGTGACCCCCGCGTCGACTCCGTCGTGGCCGACACCCCCGTGACCGCGGACAGCACGCAGACCGCCGCCACGTGGGGCCTCGACCGCGTCGACCAGCGGGCGCTGCCGTTGAGCACGACCTTCAACTACACGGCGAGCGGCGCCGGCGTGACGGCCTATGTGATCGACACCGGCATCAACGTCGCCCACTCCGAGTTCGGCACCCGCGCCTCGCACGGTACGGACAAGATCGACGGCTCGCTCCCTGCCGCCGACTGCAACGGTCACGGCACGCACGTCGCCGGCACCATCGGCGGAGCGACCTACGGCGTGGCCAAGTCCGTGAAGCTCGTCGCCGTCCGCGTGCTCGACTGCCAGGGCAGCGGTTCCACCTCGGGCGTCATCGCCGGCGTCGACTGGGTCACGGCCAACGCCGTGAAGCCGGCGGTGGCGAACATGAGCCTCGGCGGGGGCACGAACTCGGCCCTCGACACCGCCGTGTCCAACTCCATCGCGTCGGGCATCACCTACGGCCTGGCCGCCGGGAACGGCAACATCATCGGGATCGCCCAGGATGCCTGCACCACCTCGCCGGCACGGGTGGCCTCCGGCATCACCGTCGGCGCGAGTGACAAGACCGACAAGAAGGCGAGCTTCTCGAACTACGGCAACTGCGTGGACCTGTTCGCCCCCGGTGTCAGCATCGTGTCGGCCTGGTACTCCTCCAACACCGCGACCAACACGATCAGCGGGACGTCGATGGCCACCCCGCACGTCGTCGGCGCCGCCGCTCTGTACCTGTCGACCGCTCCGACTGCGACGCCCGCCGCCGTCCGCACCTACCTCTACGACGCGACCACCAAGGGCATCGTCACCGCCGCCAAGACGTCCAACAACCACCTGCTCTTCACCAACAACCTCTAAGGGGGGCCGTCAGTCCTCGACCGTGCCGCCGGCTCTCCAGTACTCGCCGGCGTCACGGTCGAGGAGCTCGGAATCCACCAGGTAGCGGCGCAGGGCGGCGACGTCGTCGTGGAACGCAGCGAGGATCCCATTGACCTCGGCCTCGGCGTAGTGGCGGCCGATCTCGAACTGCTGGGCGATGTGGTCGAGCACGACGCGCCGCTTGCCCGCCTTGCGGGGGATGGCGGTGAGCCGGCCATCGGCCATGAACGTGTCCAGGACGCGGTCGGGATCCACGCCCCCATGACTAGCCGGTGGCGGTGGCCTCGCGTTCGCGACCGAGGGCCTTGAACTGGCACTGGGACCAGAAGTCACCGGCCGGGTGGTACAGCTTCACGAACTGCGCATGGGCCTTGCACCACCCGTAGGCGAGGTCGTCGCCTTGGTCGTCGAACTGCCCACAATCACGGCAGTCCCGCTTGCGGGCGCCCCGCTGGTCGGCGACCTCCTCGAGCGTCGGCACCGCCGCCTCGCCGCCGGTCACGGGAGCACCACGTCAGGGGGGATGAGGCCGACGGGGTCGGCCACCTTCGACTCCCAGAAGCCGGCGGTGAAACGGTCGACGACGGTAAGCCGGGCCACCCACTTCACGCCCTTGTAGGCCCAGTAGACGGGCGGAGGCAGGAAGCGGACCGGACCGCCCGCCTCGCCCGTGAGCGCCTCGCCGTCGCGGGTCCAGGCGAGGAAGCCGGCGGCCGCATCGGCAATCGGGAGGCACGCCGAGTACGTGCCGCTGGCCGACCCGACCACGACGAAGTCGCCGTCGGGCTGGACCAGGTCGAGCACGACGTCGAGTCCGATGCCCTCCCACACGGCATCGGGGCGCGACCAGCCCCACACACAGTGCACCGGCATGGCGCGCGTCTCGAGGCCGAGGGCGGCCAGGCCGGAGAAGGCGAGCCGACGGGGGTGACGCACGAGGCCGTCGACGACGAGGTCGCACGGCGGCGGGGGCTCGGCCTCCAGGTGGACGACGGGCCAGTCGGCGGGGACCCGCTGCACCCGCTGGGAATCGACGGTCGTCATGCGGCCAGCTCGACGGCGCGACCCAGTCGGGCCGCGATGGTGCGGGCCACCACGTCGAGCCCGGCCCGCCGGCAGGTCGACCCCAGCGACTCGTTGGGGCGTCGCAGTGCGACCCACGTCTCGAGGGTGGCGACGACGGCGGCCGGCACCTCGGCCTCCAGCATCCGGAGGACCGGCTCACCCACGACGCCGGCGCCGAGGTCGGCGCCCAGGAAGAGCTGGTAGCCGAGGCCGACGGTGGCGCCGACCTTGACCTTGGCGCCGGCCAGGCCGATGTCGGTCGCCTGTTGCTTGGCGCACGAGTTCGGGCAGCCGGACACGGCGATGGACGCGTCCCGCGGGAGGTCGGGCCGGCCGTTGAGCGCCGCCTCGATGGCGAGCGCGACGGGCTGGCTCCCGGTGATGGCGAGTGAGCAGAAGGCGAGTCCGGGACAGGCCCGCACGTCCACCGAGCCGAGGGCGCCGGCCGGCCCGAGCCCGACGTCGGCCAGATGGCCGACCACCGAGGGGACCGACGCCACCGGCACGTCCGTGAGGAGGATGTTCTG
>DATLDH010000107.1:0-7606 GCA_035526015.1 Acidimicrobiales bacterium | reverse complement strand
ATCTTTGAGCGGCTGCGAGCGGAGCAGGAAGCGTCGGCGACACCAGATCCTCGACCGGAGCGGACGATCGTCCTCTGGTCGGATCTTCCCGAGGTTGGTGTGTCGGAGCCTGAAGAAGCGCTCGCCGTTGTTCCCCCGCCGGCAGCGCCGGCCCCGCCGGAGAAGTTCGAGGCGACGCCGCCGGTGATGCCCGATCTGCCACAGATCTCGTCCCCGCCGGCGCCGACGCAGGTTGACGAGCCGCCCGAGGAGCGTCCGTCGTTCGCCCGCCCGCTCCCTCGGGTCATGGCGATCGCGAACCAGAAGGGTGGCGTCGGCAAGACGACGACGACCGTGAACCTGGGCGCCAGCCTCGCGGTGCTGGGCTATCGAGTGCTGGTCGTCGATCTCGACCCCCAGGGCAACGCCACCACGGGACTCGGCATCAACAGTCGGAACCTCGAGCACTCGATCTACGACGTCATCCTGCACGACGTGCCGATGGACGACTGCGTCGAGCCATCATCGCTGCGCAATCTCTACGTGGCCCCGGCAACGATCGACCTGGCCGGCGCGGAGATCGAGCTCGTGCCGGCGTTCAGCCGGGAGCTCCGGCTGCGGAGGGCACTCGAGGAAGTGCACGACGACTACGACTTCGTCCTCATCGACTGCCCGCCATCGCTCGGACTCTTGACCGTCAACGGTTTGGCGGCGGCAACCGAGGTGCTGGTGCCCATCCAGTGTGAGTACTACGCGCTCGAGGGTTTGGGACAGCTGCTTCGGAACGTCAACCTCGTGCAGTCGAACCTCAACCCCAAGCTCGAGCTGTCGGCGATCGTGCTGACGATGTACGACGCTCGCACCAAGCTCGCTGAACAGGTGGCGGACGAGGTTCGAACCCACTTCGGACCGAAGGTCTGTCGGAACGTCGTGCCGCGAACGGTCCGCCTGTCGGAGGCGCCGTCGTTCGGCCAGCCCATCATCGTGTTCGATCCATCTTCTCGGGGCGCGCTGGCGTACCGTGAACTGGCCAAGGAGGTTTCGGGTGGCGCGCCGCAGCGGGTTGGGTAGAGGGTTGGGCGCACTGATCCCGACCGAGGTCGCGAACGAGGGGAGCTCCGCCCTCCTCGAGCTCCCCGTCGGCGCCATCAATGGAAATACTTTCCAGCCGCGCCAGCACTTCGACGAGGACGCGCTGGCCTCGCTGACCGCATCCGTGCGGGAGCTGGGCGTCCTCCAGCCGATCCTGGTCCGTCCCGCAGCCGCAGACGGCTCCTACGAGCTCATCGCCGGCGAGCGCCGGTGGCGGGCCGCCAAGCGGGCGGGCCTGCAGACGATCCCGGCGATCGTCCGGACCGTCACCGACGTCTCCTCCCTCGAGCAGGCGCTCGTCGAGAACCTCCACCGCCAGGACCTCACCGCCCTGGAGGAGGCCGCGGCCTACCAGCAGCTCGTCGACGACTTCGGCCTGACCCACGACGAGGTCGCCACCCGGGTCGGGAAGAGCCGGGCCGCCGTCACCAACACCCTGCGACTGTTTCAACTGCCGCCGAGCATCCAGAAAATGGTAGGAGATGGGAGCCTGTCGGCCGGCCACGCACGGGCACTGCTCGGGACGCCCGATCGCGCCTACCAGGAGGCGCTGGCCCGGCGGGCGGTGGCCGAGTCGCTGTCGGTGCGAGCCGTCGAGGAGGCGGTCCGCCAGCGGATGGCCCTGGCCGGCGAGGGCGGGGGAGATGCGTCGTCCACGCCCGCGGCCAAGCCCCCATCCGGCGGTCGCCTACGCGCGCCCGGAGTCGAGGAGCTCGAGGGGCTCCTCTCCCAGCATCTGGAAACTCGGGTCAAGGTCGAGATGGGAGCGTCGAAGGGCCGCGTCGTCATCGAGTTCGCCGACCTCGATGACCTCGAGCGGGTCTACCTGGCCATGACGACTCCCAGGGCGGAACCGACCTGAAGGGACTGGCTCCCAGGTACACACCACACAGGGTCGTCCACAGTGTGTGGACAAGGGTCGAGTACAGCTTGTGGGTCAGCGGGACGTCGAGAGCTGACGGAGCGCGGGCGGCAGCGGCCGGATCCTGAGCAGCCCCCACAGCACGCCGACCAAGAATCCCCAGCGCGCGGCCTTCAGCACGGCTCTCGGGCCCATTCGTCGAGGGCGACGGCCACCGCACCGGCGACCGCCGCGGTGTGCTCGACCACGGTGGCCGGCGGCCCGAGGCGGCAGACGACGGCCGTCATGCGCGTCTCCCGCAGCACCGGCAGCGACATCCCGACGGCGCCTCCGTCGGCCACACCGAGGGCGACCGGCAGCCTGGCCTGCAGGAGCTCGGCCAGCCGGCGCCCGCCCGACGATGCCGAGGCGTGGCGCGGTGAGCGCCAGTAGGCCGTGGACGCACCCGACGCGCCAGGCTCGAGGGTGAGACCGACGAAGACGTCGGCCCCCAGCGCGTTGGCCGCCTCGGCCTGATCGAGCTCGTCCGGCTCGGAAAGGGCCATGGCCTTGGCGCCGGCTCCGCCGATGGCCCGGGCCACGGCCGCGAGCAGGGCGTCGGCCCCGCCCTGGTGGCCGAGGGCGACGGTGCGGCCGAGCAGCGTGCGGGGGCCGTGGCGAAGCAGCTCGCGCTCGCGTACCTCCGACACCGAGACCGGGTCGAGGTCGGAGGTGCTGTCGCGGCGGCCGAGGCGAGCCAGCGATGCGAGGGTGGCCGGGCCGCAGATCCCGTCGACAGTGAGCCCGGCGTTGCGCTGGAAGTCGACCAGCGACCTGGCCGTCCTGGCCCCGAAGATGCCGTCCACGCGGCCGGCATCGAAGCCGAGGGCGCCGAGCCGGCGCTGGAGGTCGGCGACGTCGTCGCCGCGCAGCATGGGCCTGGCCTCGTAGAGCAGCCGGTCACCGAGGCGGAACCCGGCCTCGACCAGGCTGGCCCAGGTCTGGGCGCCGCAGACGGCGTCGGGGCGCAACCCGCGGCGCACCTGGAAGGCCTCGAGGGCGAGGGCGGTGGAGTCGCCGAAGACCCCGAGCTCGCCGGGGACGACGTCGAAGCCGACCGCGCTCAGGCGCAGCTGCAGGTCGCGGACGGCGTCGCCGTCGTCACCGCGGGACAGGGGAAGACCGTGCATGGGTACATGTCCTCCGCTCAGAGGGCCGCTCGGGCCCTGGTGAGACCCCCGGCTAGGAGAGGAACGGGTCGAGCTCCTGGAGGAGCTGCCCCTTGCCCTTGGCGCCGATGATGCGGTGCTCGGCGGAGCCGTCCTTGAACAGGATCATGGTCGGGATGCTCTGCACCTCGAAGCGGCGGCTGATCTCGAGGTTCTCGTCGACGTTCAGCTTCGCCACCCGGATGCGGCCGGGGTTCTCCGAGGCGATCTCCTCGAGGATGGGGGCGACCATCTTGCACGGGCCGCACCACTCGGCCCAGAAGTCCACCAGGACGGGGACGTCGCTGCCCTTGACCTCTTCGTCGAAGGTGCTGTCGGTCAGTTCGGTGATGCCCTGAGCCACGGTGTCGCTCTCCTCGATCGATGCGCTTGGCGCACGGTAGTCCGGTACCCGCCTGTCCGGCCTACAACACGGTCAGCCGCCGGCGTGTTCCATCTCCAGCCAGCGCTCGGCGTCGATGGCGGCCATGCAGCCGGACCCGGCGGCGGTGATGGCCTGGCGGTAGGTGTGGTCCTGCACGTCGCCGCAGGCGAACACCCCCGGGATGTTCGTACGGGTGCTGCCGGGCTGGGTGATCAGGTAACCGTTGGGCTCCATGTCGAGGACACCCTTGAACAGGTCGGTGTTGGGGACATGGCCGATGGCCACGAACAGGCCGGTGACCGCCAGCTGCTGCTCCACGCCTGTCTCCACGTGCCGGACGGTGATGCCCGACACGCTGGTGTCGCCATGGACGTCGGTCACGACGGAGTCCCACAGGAACTCGATCTTGGGGTTGGCGAAGGCGCGGTCCTGCATGATCTTGGAGGCGCGTAGCTCCTTGCGGCGGTGGATGAGGATCACCTTGTCGGCGAACTTGGTGAGGAAGGTCGCCTCCTCGATGGCGGAGTCGCCGCCGCCGACCACGGCGATCTCCTGGCCCCGGAAGAAGAAGCCGTCGCAGGTCGCACACGTCGACACGCCGTGGCCGAGCAGGCGGGCCTCGGCCTCGAGGTTCAGCATGAGCGAGCGGGCGCCGGTGGCGACGATGACGGCGCGGGCCGCGTACTCGGCGCCCTCCGCCTTCACGGTGAACGGCGAGGCGGTGAAGTCGATGGTGTCGACCTTGGCCGTCACGTACTCGGCGCCGAAGCGGGCAGCCTGGGCCCGGAAGTTCACCATGAGCTCCGGGCCCATGATCCCGTCGACGAAGCCGGGGTAGTTCTCGACCTCGGTGGTGAGCATGAGCTGGCCGCCCGGCTGGTCGCTGGTGGAGGACGGCTCGCCCTCGATCACCAGGGGCCGCAGGTTGGCCCGGGCGGCGTAGATGGCGGCGGTGAGGCCGGCCGGGCCGGAGCCGATGATGAGGACCTCGCGGACGTCGGGCACTGGCTCTACCTCTCGGACGACGCCGGCGGACGACGCTTGCGCCACAGGAACAGCCCGCCCAGGGTGAAGATTCCGCCCGTCACGGCATGCGCCGACCACACGTCGCCTGGCAGATAGGCGTCGAGGGCGCGGACGAGGGCGACGGCGAGGAGGACGAGGGCCATCGTGCCCATCACCCCGGCGATGATGCCGTAGACCAGGCCGCGGGCCACGGTGGTGAGGGGGACCGTGGTCTTGCTGCGGACGGCGTCGACGACCGAGACGATCGTGTCGGCGGTGTGGACGGCCCAGTCGTCGCCGGCCGCCGCCTCCCGGTCATTGGTCGGCATCACCGGAAACTACCCTCTCCCGCCATGGCGCCACCGCCCCCGTCGAGCACGCGCGCCGCGCTCGGGGTGGCGGCCGGCGTGGTCCTCGCCGTCGTCGGAGGCCTCGTCGTCGGTGAGCAGGAGCTGCTCGGCGTGGTCGCCATCGTCGCCGCCCTCGGGTTCGGTGTGGTGATGGGCGAGCTCATGAAGGCGGTGGGCGGCACCTACCCCCTGTGGGGCGTCGTCGCGGCCGGCGTGCTGGCCGGCGGGGGCTACACCTACGCGCTGTGGATCTTCTCGGCCCGGTGGCTGGTGCCGCTCGACCTGGCGGCGAAGCTGGGGCCGTTGCTGGCGGCGACGGTCGCCGCGTTCACGCTGCGAAGCTCTGGGCGACGAGGAGCCGACACCCCGTCTGACTCATGACGAAGAGCCGCACGGTGAGCTTGGGCTCGCCGGCGCCGGCGGCCGACCGGAAGGCGAGGGCCTCGGCCGGCGTGCCCTGCCACCGCAACGTCGCCCGGTAGACGACGTCGCCAAGCCCGGGCCCGCCCTGCGTCATGGCCTGGGCCAGGCAGGTGGTCGACGATCGGCTCAGCCGCTTGGGCCGGCGCGTGGTGGGGGTGGCCCCGGTCGACTCCTGGGCGGCGGAGCCTCCGGCCGCGGTGTCGGCGGCCGGACCGTCGGCCGTCGCCGTGCGTCCGGCCGAGGCGTCACCCGCGGCCGGTGCCGCCGGCGCGGCGAGGGAGTTGGAGTCGGCCAGAGGTTCGAGCCCGAGGGCGGGGCGGACCTCGTTCGCCAGCGTGCGGGCGTCGGCCTGGTCGCCGAGATCGCCCCCGTCGACGACGGGCGCGGCCGACGCCACGGTGTCGGGGTCCTCCCCCCGGCCACCGAGCAGCGGCACGGCGGCGAGCGCCACGACCACGGCGGCGGCGGCGGCCAGCCCGAGCATGGCGCGGGGCCGGCGCACGGCGGTCCGCCCCGGCCGGGGATGGCGGAAGGCGAGCACGTCGTCAGGGGCGGCGGCGGCGTCGACGGCACGGCGCACCATGACCTCGGCCTCCTGTCGTCCGAGGCCGGCCGGGCGCGCCGCGACCGCTCGCGCCACGTGACGGAGCCGGTCGACCCTGGCCTGGCAGTGGGCGCACGTCTGGTGGCCGCCGAGGTCGGGTTCCTCGCCGTCGATCCAGGCGCTGAGGCGCTCGTCGTCGGGGTGCGGGCTCATCATGGTCAGATCGTTGGACGCCGCTCGGCGCCCAACCGGTTCCCTCCGTCGCTTCCGTCGTCGCCGGTGCCGCCGGTGCCGGGCTCGGCCAGCAGGGGAGCGAGGGCGGCGCGACCCCGGGCGATCCGGGAGCGCACGGTGCCGGGCGGGATCCCGAGCACCTCGCCGATCTCGGCGTAGTCGAGCGCGCACAGGTCGCGCAGCACGACGGCGGCCCGGTAGTCGACCGGGAGCCGGGCCAGGGCCCGTCCGGCGTCGAGCCGCTCGGCCACCCCACCCAGGTCGTCGGCCACCGGCACGCGTGCCCGCTCCATCTCGGCCTCGGTCAGCTCCACCGCCACCGGCCGCCGGCGCCGGCGGCGTAACTCGTCGAGGGCGGCGTTGGTGGCGACGCGGTAGGCCCAGGTCGTGAACCGGCTGCGCCCGTCGAAGCGCCCGAGGCCGCGGGCGATGCCGATCAGTGCCTCCTGGGCGGCGTCGGCGGCGTCGGTGGGGTTCCCGGTGATGCGCAGGCAGACGGCGTGGACGGTGGGCTGGAGCCGCCGCAGCATGCGGTCGAGCGCGTCGGCGTCACCGCTCTGGGCGGCCGCCAGCAGCTGTGCGTCGTCCTCAGCCGTGTCGATGGGCTGAGGCTACGTGCCCATGACTGCGGCTTCTCGGACCTCGAAGCGGCGGCGGCCGGGCCCGTCGCCCAGGTCGGTGATCCAGAGGAGGACGGCCCGCCCGCGACGGCCCCCAAGCGGGACCGTGAGGTCGACCCCGCCCGCACCCACGCGCCCGGCCGGCTCGCCCCAGTCGTCGAGGGTGGCGGGGGGGTCGTCGGCGACGTACACGGCTCCGGCCCAGCCCGTGGCCCCCACGAGGAGGCGGAGCTCGCGCAGCGGATGGTCGGTCTCGAGCTCGATGACGAGACCGACGCCGGGCTTGAGGCCGCCGAAGTGCCGGGTGCGGTACCGGTCGGTCGCCCACGCCGTGGCCGGGTTGCCGTCGACGGCGGCGCCCGCCCCGTCGTCGTTCTCCCGTTGGTCGCCGAGGGGGTCGAAGGAGCGCACCGTCGCCACCGCGAGCGGACCGTCGGCCGCGGCCCGGTCGCGTCGCCGCGGGTCGGCGTCGCGCACGAGCAGGCCGGCGGCGATGGCACCGGCCAGCGCGACCACGGCGACGGCCCCGGCCACACCCGTGCCGCGGCGCCGGCGCCGTCGGGCGACGGGACGTATCCCGGCCGGCGGGGTCGGGTCGCGCACCACCAGCGGGACGGCGTCGTCGGCCAGGTCGACCAGGGCATCGGCCATGGCCCGCGCCGTGGGCCAGCGGTCGGCGGGGTCCTTGACCATGGCGCGGTGGGCGACCGCGGCCAACGCCGGCGGGACATCGGGGCACCGCTCGGCCAGCGCCTCGGGCTCCTGGGTCAGGTGGCACATGGCGGTGGCCAGGTCGGTGCCGGCGTCGAAGGGCGGCTGCCCGCAGGCCATCTCGTAGAGGACGACGCCGAGGGCGTACACGTCGGTGCGGCCGTCCACGGCGGTGCCCTCGACCTGCTCGGGTGCGAGGTAGCGGGCGGTGCCG
>DATLDH010000071.1:0-5294 GCA_035526015.1 Acidimicrobiales bacterium | reverse complement strand
ATCACCCAGGACCAGCTCACCAAGATCGCCGAGACCAAGCTGCCCGACCTCAACGCCAACGACATCGAGGCCGCCAAGCTCCAGGTCGCCGGCACCGCCCGCAGCATGGGCATCACCGTCAACAAGTAGTTCCATCCACCGTCTGGACCGGGACGACCTCGCCCGGCCGACGCAACCACGAGGGAGGCCATCGTGCCGCAGCATGGGAAGCAGTATGAGAACGCCGCCAAGGCGTTCGACCGGGAGAAGCTCTACGGGATCGCCGAGGCCGTCGATACCCTGAAGGGCCTGCAGACGGCGAAGTTCGACGAGACCGTCGAGCTCGCCGTGCGCCTGGGCGTCGACCCCCGCAAGGCCGACCAGATCGTGCGCGGCACCGTCGCGCTCCCGGCCGGCACCGGCAAGGACGTGCGCGTGGCCGTGTTCGCCCAGGGCGAGGCGGCCAACGAGGCCCGCGAGGCGGGCGCCGACTACGTGGGCGCCGACGACCTGGTCGAGAAGGTCAAGGGCGGGTTCTTCGATTTCGACATCGGCATCGCCACCCCCGACCTCATGGGTCAGGTCGGCAAGGTCGGTCGTGAGCTCGGCCCCCGTGGTCTCATGCCCAACCCGAAGACCGGCACCGTCACCACCGACATCGGCAAGGTCGTCCGCGAGTTCAAGGGTGGCCGGGTGAAGTACGGCACCGACAAGACCGGCAACGTCCACGTGCTCGTGGGCAAGAAGTCCTTCGAGCGGGGCAAGCTGCTCGAGAACGTTCGGGCTGTCGTCGAGGAGCTCCAGCGGGCCAAGCCCGCCTCGGCCAAGGGCAAGTACGTCCGCTCGGTGACGCTGTCCTCCACCATGGGCCCCGGCATCAAGGTCGACCCGCTGCGGGTCAAGGCCACCGAAGAGGACCTCGCCGGCGGCAACTAGTCATGGCCCGGCGCTCGATCGGCACGCCCGACGAGTGCCGGGCGACATGGTCGGACATCGAAAAGCTGTGGGGCGAGGCGGTCGAGCGCGCCCGCCGGCTGCCTGAGGAGGCCCGCCATGAGCGGGTCGATGGCGAGTGGTCGTTCGTGGAGACCCTTCGCCACCTCGTGTTCGCCACCGACGCCTGGGTGCGCCGCGCCGTGCTCGAAGAGGTCGCGCCGTTCCACCGCCTGGCCCTCCCGCACTCCGACTACCCCGCCGCGCTGCACGCCTCCATCGGCGTGGACGTCGACGCCACGCCGTCGTTCGACGAGGTCATGGCGGTCAGGCTCGATCGCATGGCGACCGTGCACGGCGTCGTCGACGCACTCACCGACGACGAGTTGGCGCGCATGTGCACCCTGTCGCCCTCGCCCGACTTCCCCGACGAGCGCTTCACCGTCGGTCAGTGCCTCTGGACCGTCATGAACGAAGAGCGCGCCCACCACGGCTACGCCACCAGGGACCTCGCCCGGATCGAGTCCCGATCCAGCTGATATCGTTCTGGCACAACCGATCTTTCGCCGCAGACCTCCGGTGCGTCCTCGGACGCTGAAAGGGCCCTGGCCCACCTGAGTAGGTGAACCTCCTGCACACAGGGCGTTCGCTGACGCGGCCGCCCTGTTCGCTTTCCAGGAGGAGAACCAGATGGACAACCCGAGACCGGAGAAGGTCGCGGTGGTCACCGAGGTGCGCAACCGCCTCGACGCCGCCGAGGGCGCCATCCTCACCGAGTATCGCGGCCTGACCGTGAAGGACCTGGCGACGCTGCGTCGCAGCCTCCGCGACGCCGGCGCTGAGTACAAGATCTACAAGAACACCCTCGTGCGCCTGGCCGTGAACGAGCTCGGCCTGACCGATCTCACCGGCCTGCTCGAGGGCCCGACCGCCATCGCCTTCGTCGAGGGCGACGCCGTCAACGTGGCCAAGGTCCTCCGCGACTTCGGCCGCATCAACCCGAACCTGGTGGTGAAGGGCGGCCTGCTGGGCACGAGCGTGCTCACCCCCGCCGACGCCGCCGCTCTGGCCGACATCCCGCCCCGCGAGGTCCTGCTGGCCCGCCTGGCCGGCGGCCTGGCCGCCCCGATGCAGAAGTTCGCCGGGCTCCTGCAGGCCCTGCCCCGCAACTTCGCCTACGGCCTCAAGGCCCTCATCGACGCCGGCGGCAACCCCAACGTCGCCGAAGCCCCGGCTCCAGCCGTAGTGGAGGAGCCCCCCGCCGAGCCGGAGGGCTCGGCCGAGATCACGACAGATGTAGCGCCCGCCGACGAGGCAAGCGCCGAGCCGTCAGGCGAGGCAGACAACCCGAGCGTCGATGTCGAACCGGCTCCGCCGGTCGACAGCGACACCACAGACCTCGCCGAGCAGGCTCCGCCTGCGACGGCGAATACCGAACCCGAGATCTCCGAGACATCTGAGACAACTGAAGGAGCTGACCAGTAATGGCCACGAAAGAAGACATTCTCGACGCAATCAGCAGCATGACCGTGCTGGAGCTGAGTGAGCTGCTGAAGGAGTTCGAGGAGCGCTTCGGCGTCACCGCGGCCGCTCCCGCCGCGGCTGCTGCCCCGGCGGCCGGTGGTGGTGGCGGCGGCGCGGCCGCCGCCGAAGAGGAGAAGGACGAGTTCGACGTCATCCTCACGGCTGCCGGCGACAAGAAGATCCAGGTCATCAAGGAGGTCCGCGCCCTCACGAGCCTCGGCCTCAAGGAGGCCAAGGACCTCGTCGACGGCGCCCCCAAGCCCGTCATCGAGCGCGCCTCCAAGGAGGACGCCGAGAAGGCCAAGGCCCAGCTCGAGGCGGCCGGAGCCACCGTCGAGCTCAAGTAGTCCCGCCTCCCCGGCGGTGACCTCGGTCACCGCCGGGGGTGGCCAAAGCCTTGACCTCGGGGCGGGGTTCCTTTACCCTGCCGGACAGCCCGGCGTGAGGGCTTGCATTGCTATGCCCTGTCGCGTAACCTGACCGGTTGCCGATGGTCGCCGCCCCCTGCAGTCCGTTGTTTTGGCCTGTCTCGACGCGCGCCCGCAGCACCGTTGTGCCCGCCGCCGTCCCTTCCGCCTGAGGAGTAGGCCTTGCCTGCTGCAATTCGCGATCGTTTCTCTTTCGCCAACCTCGATGAGGTCCTGCCGCTTCCGGACCTGATCGCCATCCAGCGGGACTCGTTCTCCTGGTTCCTCGACAACGGCCTCGCGGAGACCTTCCGCGACATCAGCCCGATCGAGGACTTCACCGGTCAGCTCCGGCTCGAGCTCGAGTTCGACCCCAACGACCAGGACCTCCGGCCTCCTCCCAAGTTCTCCATGGAGGAGTGCAAGGAGAAGGACATGACCTACGCCGCGCCGATCTTCGTGCGCGCCAGGTTCATGAACGCCACCACGGGCGAGATCAAGGAACAGACCGTCTTCATGGGGGACTTCCCGATGATGACGGACAAGGGCACGTTCATCATCAACGGCACCGAGCGCGTCGTCGTCAGCCAGCTCGTGCGCTCCCCGGGTGTCATCTTCCAGCCCGGCCGCGATGCCAAGACCATCGTCACCGGCACCATCCACCCCTACCGCGGTGAGTGGATCGAGTTCGACGTCGAGGCCAAGCCCGGCAAGGACATCACCGCCGGCACCCGCGTCGCCCGCAAGCGCCGCCTGAGCCTGTTCGTCCTGCTGCGTGCCCTCGGGTACTCCGACGAGGCCTTCCTCGAGCGCTTCGTGCGCCACTTCGACTTCCTCGCCGGCCAGTGGGAGAAGGAGCGCGAGGTCGCCCCGACCCAGGACGAGGCCCTCGTCGAGATCTACAAGCGGGCCCGCCCCGGCGAGCCCCCGTCGATCGACTCGGCCAAGGCGTATTTCGAGAACGCCTTCTTCAACCCCAAGCGCTACGACCTCACCCGCGTCGGCCGCTACAAGCTCAACCGCAAGCTCGGCCCGGAAGTGGCCAAGCTCAGCGAGCTGTTCGGCATCGACATCGACAAGCCGGAAGAGGGTCAGAGCGTCCTCAGCCGCTCCGAGATCCTCGCCGCCTGCACCTACATCCTCCATCTGGCCAACGGCGAGCCGGGCTACCGCCTCGACGACCAGGACCACTTCGCCAACCGCCGCATCCGCTCGGTCGGCGAGCTCATCCAGAACCAGGTGCGGGTCGGCCTGTCCCGGATGGAGCGCGTGGTGCGTGAGCGCATGACCACCCAGGACGTCGAGGCCATCACGCCCCAGACGCTCATCAACATCCGGCCGGTGGTCGCCGCCATCAAGGAGTTCTTCGGCACCAGCCAGCTGTCGCAGTTCATGCAGCAGACCAACCCGCTGGACGGCCTGACCCACAAGCGTCGCCTCTCGGCCATGGGCCCCGGCGGCCTGTCCCGTGAGCGGGCCGGGTTCGAGGTCCGAGACGTGCACTCCAGCCACTACGGCCGCATGTGCCCGATCGAGACGCCGGAAGGCCCGAACATCGGCCTCATCGGCCACCTCGCGACCTACGGCCGCATCAACACCTACGGCTTCATCGAGACGCCCTACCGCAAGGTCGTCAAGGGCCGGGTGACCGACGACGTCGTCTACCTCGCCGCTGATGAAGAGGAAGAGCACGTCATCGCCCAGGCCAACGCGGCCATCGACCCCAAGGGGAACTTCACCGATGAGCGTGTGCTCGTGCGCCGTGGCCCGCAGGGCGCCGGCGTGCGCGTCGGCGCCAGCACCACGACCTACGGCACCACCTCGGAGGTCGACTACGTGCCGCCCACCGAGGTCGACCTCATGGACGTCTCGCCGACCCAGATCCTGTCGGTGTCGACGGCGCTGATCCCCTTCGTCGAGCACGACGACGCCAACCGCGCCCTCATGGGCGCCAACATGCAGAAGCAGGCCGTCTCCCTCGTGCGTCCGGAGGCCCCGTACGTGGGCACCGGCATCGAGCGGAAGCTGGCCGGCGATGCCGGCGACGTCATCCTCGCCGAGGGCACCGGCACGGTCACCGAGGTCAGTGGCGACCACATCACCGTCGAGTACAACGCCAACCAGAAGGACCGGGTCGGCGTCGCTCTCGGCCGCAAGGTGTACCGCCTGGCCAAGTTCCGCCGGTCCAACCAGAACACCTGCATCAACCAGAAGCCCGTCGTCGACGAGGGCATGAAGGTCGCCCTCGGCGACCTGCTGGCCGACGGCCCCTCGACCCAGAACGGCGAGCTGGCCCTGGGCAAGAACCTCCTGGCGGCCTACATGCCGTGGGAGGGCTACAACTTCGAGGACGCCATCATCCTCTCCGAGCGCCTGGTGAAGGACGACGTCCTCACGTCGATCCACATCGAGGAGCACGAGGTCGACGCCCGCGACACCAAGCTGGGCGCC
>DATLDH010000067.1:0-5566 GCA_035526015.1 Acidimicrobiales bacterium | reverse complement strand
CTCCAGCTCGACCAGCCAGACGCCGTCGACGAACGCACCGGTCGACCGGCGGGCCACCTCGCGGGCCAGGCGCGTCTTGCCCACGCCACCGGGGCCGACGATCGTGACCAGCGGGTGCACGCGCACGAGGGCGCGCAGGGCCTCGACGTCCTCGTCGCGGCCGACGAACGACGTGGGCACGGCGGCGAAGTTGCGGGGCGCGGCGATGGCCACCCGTGGGGGAGTGCGCACACCGGGCGCGTCGACGGCGCGTAGCTCGCGCAGCTGCAGTGGCGTGGCGAAGTCGCGCACGTGGAACTCACCGAGCTCGTGCAGCTCCCAGCCGTGGGGGAGGGCGTCGCCGGCGGCCCCCACCGTCTCCGGTGACACGAGGATCTGCGCGCCGTTGGCGGCGGCGCCGATGCGAGACGCCTGGTGCACGGCGAGCCCGATGTAGTCGCCGTCGGCGGTGGCGACCGCCTCGCCGGTGTGGAGGCCCATGCGCACCCGCACCACAACGCCGAACGGCCAGTCGTGGTCGGCGAGGGCCCGCTGGCCCGCGGCGCAGGCCCGCAGCGCGTCGTCCGCCTCCTGCCAGGCGAACAACATGCCGTCGCCCTCGGTGTAGACCTCGACGCCCCCGCCCATGAAGGCGTTGCGCAGGAGGGTGCGGTGCTCACCGAGCACCCGCTCGTAGCGCTCGAGGCCCAGGTCGTTCAGGAGCGCGGTCGACGCCTCGATGTCGGTGAAGCAGAACGTGACCTCACCACTCGGGCGCCCCATCAGGGCGCACCGTATCGGGCGGCGGCCGTTACGATCACCGGCCGAAACCAAGCGAATGGTGGTGATGGCCGCTCTCGTTCTGGCCGCAGTCGGCCTCGGTGGGTGTGGCGGTGACGACGACCGGTTGTCGAAGGCCGATCTGATCAGCAAGGGCGACGCCCTGTGCGCGGCGACGACCGAGAAGCTCGAGCCGGTGTTCGGCAAGCTGTTCCCCACCGGCTCGGAGACCCCACCGGCGGACAAGGCGGCCGGTCCAATGCGCACGGCGGCGACCGAGCTGCGCGAGGAGTACCGCGACTTCAGCGCCCTCGAGCCTCCGGCGAAGGACGAGAAGCGGTTCGCCGCCATCCTCGAGGGCTTCGACGCCGCCGTGACCGACGTCGAGGACGCCGCCGAGCGGGCCGAGGCCGGCGACACCGAGGGCTACCTCAAGAAGCTCGAAGCGGCCAACGCCAAGGACGCCGAAAGCCGCGAGCTCATGAAGGCCTACGGCTTCGAGGAGTGCGCCGGCTCCGAGTGACCTGGGGGGCAGTTATACTAATCGGTATGACTCACCGCATCGGGGCCAAGGGGCAGGTCGTGATTCCCAAGGAGCTCCGCGACCAGCTCGGCATCGAGCCTGGCGACGAGGTCAACTTCTGGCTCCATGACGATCACGTCGCGGTCCGCCCCGCCGACCACCGCCGGCCGCTCCGCGGGCGGTTCCGGGGCTCGAAGCTGACCGACGAGCTCGCACGCGAACGGGCCTCGGATCGGGCGCGCGAAGCGGCGCGGTGACCGTCGTCCTCGACTCGTGGGCGGTGCTCCGCTACCTCGAGGACGCGAGGCCCGCGGCGGCGGCCGTGAGTGACCTGCTCGGCGCGGAGAAGCCGGTGATGTCGTGGATCAACCTCGGTGAGGTCCACTACGTCCTGCGGCGAGTCCACGGCGAGGATGCGGCCGCCGAAACGGTCAGGGATCTGCGCGACGTGATCGATGCTCGACTTCCCGACGAGCGGCTGATCGTCGACGCCGCCCGGATCAAGGCCGATCACGCCATGGCCTACGCCGACGCGTTCGCGGCGGCGCTCACCGTCGCCATCGACGCCACCCTCTGGACCGGTGACCCCGAGCTCCTCGTCGCCGGATCGCCGTGGCGCTGGCGGGATCTGCGGCGCTAGCCCACCCTCTTAGCGGCGGCCTTCGACCTTCTTCTTCGGAGGGGCCTGGAACGGCGCCTCGAGCAGGGCCTTGAACATGGCGTCGTCGGGCTGCTTGGGATCGTTGAGGCGCTGCAGGTAGAGCTTCAGTGCGGCGCGAGCCGGCGCCACCTGCTCACCGCGCAGGCCGACGGAGCGGGCCAGCGCGTCCTTGGCGGCGACGACACGCTCCTTGCGTTGCGCCTTCTCCTCCTCCGACACCTGGCGCTTGGGCTTGGCATCGGAGCCGGTGGCCGCCGGCGTGGCCGGCTTGTCGTCGCGGACGGTGAGCTTGGTGCGGATCGCCATGGGCTCAATCGTACGCGGCCCCCGCAGCACGCGGAACCGGCTACCCGGGCGAGGACTCCATGTAGAAGGCGGCGAAGGCTGCCGCGACGGCGGTTGCTGCCGCCACACCGACGACGACCCGGGGCCGGCGGGTGAACAGGAGGGTGAAGCCTGCGCCGCACACGGCGAAGACCGCCGCCCCGCTGGCGTAGAGGGCGATGTTGTTGGCCCCGAAGTCGTCGGTGCAGAACCCGCCCGTGTCGTGGCAGCCGCCGAAGACGAACACGATCCAACCCATGGGGACCATCCACGAGAGCATGAAGAGGATGGCGAGCCGCCACCCGATCGGGTGCCGCTTGGACCAGTCCTGGGGAGCATCGGGCGCGCGCACGCCGTCATCGTCGCCGATGCCGACGTCGGGGGCTAGTGGGTCGCCTCCAGAGCGACGGCGGCGACGCCGGCCACCACGCCGGCGAGCACAGCGGCTGTCGCCAGCTTCCACGGCCGGCGGGTGAACACGAGCGCCACGCCGAGCGCGGCCAGCGCCACGAGCACGGCGCCTGAGGCATAGGCCTCGACATGGGTCGAGCTGAACTCATCGCTGCAGAAGCCGCCGCTGTCGTGGCAGCCGCCGAAGGAGAACACCACGAGACCACCGATGCCGAACCCGGCCGCGACCGCCAGTACCAGCGCTCGCCACAGGAAGGGGTGACGGGAGAGCCATCCCCTCGCCGCTTCGCCCGCCCGCACTGGGCAATGATCTCCCCATGAGCAGCGGGCTGCACGAATCGGAGCTGGGGTCGCCCGAGCTGATCGAGGTGTCGCCGGGGGTCTACGCCTACATCCAGCCCGACGGCAGCTGGTGGATCAACAACACCGGCCTGATCGTCGGCTCCCACGGCGCCGTCGTCATCGACACGTGCGCGACGGAGAAGCGCACGCGCGCCTTCCGTGAGGCCATCCGCTCCGTCACCGACCTGCCCATCCGCACGGTGGTGAGCACCCATCACCACGGCGACCACACCCACGGCAACTACCAGTTCCGTGAAGCCACCATCGTCGCCAACGTCAAGACCCGTGCCGCCCAGATCGGTGCCGGCATCCTGCACGACCCGCCGTTCTGGACCCCGTTCGACATCGGCGCGGTGGAGATGGAGCCGCCCTCGCTGGTGTTCGACGACGGCGTCACCATCTATGTCGACGACATGCGGTGCGAGGTGCGCCACGTCGGCCGGCCGGCCCACACCACCAACGACTCGATCATCTGGCTGCCCGAGCGCTCGGTGCTGTTCGCCGGTGACCTGCTGTTCAACGGCGGCACGCCGTTCATCCTCATGGGGTCACTCACCGGCGCCATCCGGGTGCTCACCAAGTACGTCGCCCCGTTGGGCGCCGAGGTCATCGTGCCGGGCCACGGTCCGGTCGGCGGGCCCGAGCTCATCGACGAGGTCGTCGACTACCTCCGCTTCGTGCTCGGCGTGGCCGAGCGGGCCCACAACGCCGGCCTCACCCCGCTCGAGGCGGCCCAGCAGGCCGACCTCGGCCGCTACGCCGGGTGGCACGACCGCGAGCGCATCGTCGGCAACCTCCATCGCGCCTATGCCGAGATCGATGGCGGCGCCGAGGGCGCTGACATCGACGTGGTCGCCGCCCTCGCCGACATGGTCACCTACAACGGCGGCCAGCCCCTCACCTGCCTGGCCTGACCCCCGCCCTCCCGATCGAGAGGGGCGCTAGTTGGGGCAGGTGCTGCGGTACTGGGAGATGCCGCTGCTGCCGCCGGTGGCGGGGGGCGGGCACAGGAACTGGTCGTAGCGGGTGTCGCTGTCGACGAACCGCTTGAGCCAGGAGATGACGAACCGCGACGTCAGCGCGTTGTCGCTGTTGGTCACGCTGTGCGACGCACCGGCGATCTCCATGTAGGCCTTCTCGCTGGCGTTGGTGAGGCCGTCGTAGAGGGGGATGGCGTGGCTGGCGACCGGCGCGGTGGTGTCGTTCTGGGCGCCGATGATGCCGACGGGCGTGACGACGGCGGGCCAGGTCTTGGTGCCGTGCCACGGCGTCATGGGCACCGACGCCTTCAGGGTGGTGCGCCGGCTGGCCGCCTCGATGGAGCCACCGCCACCCATGGAGTGGCCGGCGACGGCCAGGCGGCCGGCGTCGACGCGGTCACGCACCGAGCTCGAGCCAGTGAGGTAGTCCAGAGCGGCCAGCAGCTGGGTGGCGCGGGCGTCGGGGTAGTCGAAGCCGGAGTTGGTGTCGAAGATGATCACCACGAACCCGTGGGAGGCGAGGCGCGGGCCGAGCCAGCTGACGGCCGACTGGCGCTCGGTGAAGCCGGGGGAGATGGCCACGCCGCCGAACGTGCCGGAGATCGTCGGGTGGTAGATCGTCGCCGCGCCGAAGCCGGGCGTCGACGCGTCGGCCACGGTGAAGCTGGTGAACGCGTAGGAGCCGTTGGTCTCGAGGCTGGCGGCGGTGATGGTCGCCGCCGTGGTGGTCGTCGTCGACGGCGCGGTGGTGGTCGTCGTCGACCCCGGGCTGGTCGTGGTCGTGGTCGGCTTGCCCGCCAGCGCCGGGGTCGACGCCGGGCCGACCGCGGTCAGCACCAGCAGGATCGGGACGATCAGCAGCAGTGCCATCGGCGCCAGCCGACGGGAAGTGACCGCCTCAGACATGTTCATTCCTCCACCGTT
The DNA here is from genome assembly GCA_035526015.1 of Acidimicrobiales bacterium. Lineage (GTDB taxonomy): Bacteria > Actinomycetota > Acidimicrobiia > Acidimicrobiales > DATLDH01 > DATLDH01. The sequence goes on along the minus strand of DATLDH010000067.1, from coordinate 642 downwards.
GGTGAACCCCAGAGCGGCCACAGAATAACGAGCGCGTCAGCGCGCCCGCTTCCCCTTCTCCACCCAGGCGCGCAGCTGGGGCTCGAACAGGCTCATGTCGCCGTGGCTGCGGATGCCGGCCAGGTCGTCGTCGCTCAGGTCGCCGAACGCCGTCATCGAGTGGCGCACCACCGTGGCGTCGCCGTCGGCCTCGAGGTGGAACACGTTCTCGAGCACCGTCCCGCCCGGCAGGCCGCCGCGGATGGTCACGGCGGTGGGCGTGTCGTAGTGGGTGACGGTGCCGTAGTGGTGGCCGGCGCCGTCGCCCCAGTCCTCGAACACCGCGCCACCGACGCGGGGCTCGAACACGATGTCGCGCACCCGCTCGCCGCCGTAGTTGTACGGGTACCAGGCGTGCTGCTCGGCGGTGAGGGCGGTGAACACCCGCGCCGGCGGCGCCTCGACCCGCAGCTCGGACTCCACCCGCACCGATGTCGCCCTGCTGGTGGGCGTCTCCGTCGTGGTCATCTCATGTGCTCCTTGGTTCTCGAGGTGACGCTTGAGCGCCACCGCCTGTCGGCCCGCCGTCTCGGCGAAGCCGTGCATCCACCGCTGCCGCACCTCTTCGAGCGGCGCCGGGTTGACGTGGTTCATGCGGTGCCG
>DATLDH010000011.1:0-12752 GCA_035526015.1 Acidimicrobiales bacterium | reverse complement strand
CCCGTGGGAGTCGGGCGGCGAGACGGTGCTGTCGAACCTGGTGCTCAAGTGCTCGAGGCACCACCACATGGGTCACAAGCCGGGGTGGAGCGACAAGCTGCTGCCCGACGGCACCTACGAGGTCACCGATCCCCGCGGCCGCACCTATGCGACCCGACCACCCGGGCTCCTCTGAGGGAGCGCGGGAACCGAGGTGAGGAGCGGAGCTCCTAAGCGGGCGCGACGATGTTGACGAGTCGCGGGGCCTTGGTGATCACGCGTGCGGGCACCGCGCCGCCCAACGCTTCCTGCACCTTCTCGCTGGCCAGGGCCAGGGCCTCGGCCGCCGCCCCGTCGATGCCGGGGTCGACCTCGAGGCGGTCCTTCACCTTCCCGTTGACCTGCACGACCATCGTGACCCGGGTGACCTGGATGAGGTCGGGATCCGCCTCTGGCCAGGCCTCGGCGTGGATGTGGCGGTCGTGGCGGCGCTCCCAGAGCTCGGCGGAGATGTGCGGGGCCATGGGCGCGAGCAGGAGGAGCAGCGTGTCGACGGCGGTGTCGAGCGTCTCCCGCCGGCCACCCTCCGGTGTGGCCAGGTACCGGTGCAGCACGTTGGTGAAATCCATGAGCGCGGCCACGGCGGTGTTGTAGGCCCACCGGTCGAACTCGTCGCTCACCCGGTCGACGAGGCGGTGGGTGGCGCGCACGATCTCGAGATCGGTGTCGTCGGGATCGCGGTCGACGATGGTCGCGTGCTCGACCTCGCCGGTGCCGAGGCGCCACACGCGGTGCAGGAACCGGGAGCAGCCCTCCACCATCTCGTCGGTCTGCTCGCTCCAGTCGACGTCGTCGGCAGGGGGGCCGACGAACAGATGGAACAGCCGGAGGGCGTCGGCGCCGACGGTGTCGAGGTACCGCTCGGGCGGCACCAGGTTGCCCTTGGACTTCGACATCTTGGTGCCACCCATGCGGATCATCCCCTGGGTGAACAGCCGCTTGAACGGCTCGCGCAGGCCGGCGGGACCGAGGCCGAGGTCGGCGAGGGCCTTGGTGTAGAAGCGCGCGTAGAGCAGATGGAGGATGGCGTGCTCGATGCCGCCGATGTACTGGTCGACGGGCATCCAGTGCTCGGCGGCGGCCGGGTCGAACGGCTTGTCCGCCGACCACGGGTCGCAGAAGCGCAGGAAGTACCAGGACGAGTCGACGAAGGTGTCCATGGTGTCGGTCTCGCGCTCGGCGGGGCCGCCGCACGTCGGGCACGTCGTGCGCAGGAAGCCCTCGTGGGCGCGCAGCGGCGACTCCCCGGTGGGCCGGAACTCCACGTCGTCGGGGGCGAGCACGGGCAGCTGGTCCTCGGGCACGGCGACGGCGCCGTGGTCACCGCAGTACACGACCGGGATGGGGCAACCCCAGAACCGCTGCCGGCTGACGAGCCAGTCCCGCAGGCGGTAGTTGACCGTGCGCTCGCCGATGCCCTGTTCCTCGAGCCAGTCGATGGCCTTGGCCTTGGCCGCGGCCACGTCGAGGCCGTCGAGCCACTGGCTGTTGATGGCGGGGCCGTCGCCGGTGTAGGCCTCGCCGTCCCAGCCGTCGGGCGGCTGCACGGTACGGACGATGGGCAGCCCGTAGGAGACGGCGAAGTCCCAGTCACGCTGGTCCTGGGCCGGCACGGCCATGATCGCCCCGGTGCCGTAGGACATGAGCACGTAGTCGGCCAGGTAGATCGGGACGGGCTCGCCGGTGAACGGGTTCACGGCGTTGGTACCCGTGAAGACGCCCCTCTTGTCGAGGCCGCGCTCGGCCGACTGTCGCTCGATCTCGGTGCTCCGGCCCACCCGCTCGACGAACTCCTCCACCGCGGCGCGTTGGTCGTCGGTGACGACGGAGGCCACCAGCGGATGCTCGGGCGCCAGCACCACATAGGTCATGCCGAAGCTGGTGTCAGGCCGGGTCGTGAAGACGTCGATGCCGAGCTCGGGCCGGCCCTCGACACCCAACGTGAAGCGGGCCCCCTCGGAGCGGCCGATCCAGTTCCGCTGCATGGTCTTGACCCGCTCCGGCCACTCCAGGCCGTCGAGGTCGTCCAGCAGCTCGTCGGCGTAGGACGTGATGCGCAGGAACCACTGCTCGAGGGCGCGCCGGCTCACCACGTCACCGGAGCGCTCGCAGGTGCCGTCGGCCAGGACCTGCTCGTTGGCCAAAACGGTCTGACACCCCGGGCACCAGTTCACCGGCGCGTTGGCCCGGTAGGCGAGCCCGGCCTCGAGCAGACGGCTGAAGATCACCTGGTTCCAGCGGATGTAGGCGGGATCGTGGCTGCGGACCTCGCGGCGCCAGTCGTACACGGCGCCGATCGCTCGCAGCGAGCTCTTCAGCTCCTCGATGCGGGCGTCGGTGAAGGGCCGGGGGTGGCTGCCGGTCTTGATGGCGGCGTTCTCGGCCGGCAGGCCGAAGGAGTCGAAGCCGAGCGGGGAGAGCACGGCGTAGCCCTGCATCGTGCGGTGACGCACGAGCAGGTCACCGAAGGTGTAGTTGCGGACGTGACCCTGGTGGGCCGGCCCGCTCGGGTACGGGTACATGCACAGCACGTACGAGGTGGGGCGGGGGTCGTCGTTGTCGACCTCGTAGGTGCCCTCGGCCGCCCACCGGTCCTGCCACCGTCGCTCCACGGCCTGCACGTCGTAGGTCGGCATGAGCGGGCATCGTACAGAGGCACCGCTGCTAGCCTTTCCCGGTCCGCGGGGCTGTAGCTCAGTTGGTAGAGCGCTTGCATGGCATGCAAGAGGTCGCCAGTTCGATTCTGGTCAGCTCCACTCCGTCCCCGCCGCTGTCCCCGCCGCTGTCCCCGCCGCCCGGTTGCTCAGCCGAACCGCACGCGGACGACGGTGGCCTCCTGGAGGCTGCCGTCCTCGGCTGACATCACGAAGAGCAGGACCGCCCCGGCCTCGCGCCGGGGTGTTCCGTATTCAAGAGTCGTGGCGAACGGGCCCATCTCGCCGTTGGCGCCGCCCATGGTGTGGGTCTCGGCGAGGAACTGGCCCGCCCGCTGACCGTCGGCGCGGATGCCCACGCCGATCTCGGCCTCGAACGCCGTGCTCCGGCCCGAGATCCGCAGCGGCGAGCTCACCGTCTGCAGCGCGTCGGGCGACTCCAGGCGGAGGTTGTCGCTGGCCGCGGCCACGACCGACCACGCCCCGGGCTTCAGCTCCCGCACGCTCACCACGGTCACGGGGCCGGGCCCGGCCTTGCGCCGCACCTCGACCTCGCCGGCGCGCGGCTCGCCGGCGCGGTAGGCGCCCACCACCGGCGCGGTCATGCCCAGGTAGTCCTTGGCGAACGAGCGCACGGCGGCAACGGGATCGGCGAAGCGAGCGGCGGTACCCGGCACGGGCCAGATGGCCTGGTCGGCAGGGACCGGGACCACCGACGACGAGGTCGTTGCCGCCGTGGTCGCCGTGGTGGAGGGGGCGGCCGTCGTCGACGACGTGGAGGGCGGCTGGACGGCGGGGTCGTCGTCGGAGCAGGCGGCGAGGCTGAGGCTGAGCAGCAGGGCGGCGACGATCCCGATCGGTCTCATGACCGGAATGGTGCCTGAACCGGACCTGGCTGGCTCGTCAGGGGGTGGAGGCGGCCGCCGTCGGCGGCTCGTCCTCCCAGTCGAGGCGCGGGGCGTCGGCCCAGAGTCGTTCGAGGTCGTAGAACTTCCGGGCCTCGTCGAGGAACACATGGGCCACGAACTCGCCGTAGTCGAGCAGCACCCAGCGCGCGTCGTCGAGGCCCTCCACCCGCAGCGGCCCGGGACCACCCGCCTGCTTCACCGCCGCCTCGATCTCCTCGGCGATGGTGCGCACCAGCCGCGGGTTCGACGCGCTGGTGACGAGGAACGCATCGGTGATGGCGAGGATGTCGCCGACGCCGAGCAGCACGGTGTCGTCCCCCTTCTTGGCATCGGCCGCCCGGGCTGCGATCACCGCGAAATCGGTCACTTGGCTGCGAAGTCCTTTCCGACGATGACGGTGACGTCGACCACGTCGAGCGGCCGGCGGCTGAACACGAGTCTGCCCGTGCCGAGCGCCTTGCGGACGCGCTCGGCCACGGCCTGCTTCCTCCGGTCGTAGAACACGATCTCGGTCGTGTCGTGGTCGAAGGAGTTGGCGTTGCCGGTGAGGGTGACCCTGACCCGGGCCGCCCGCAGCTTGTCGACGACCTTGGGCGCCAGCTCCAGTTCGCCAGTGCCGTTGAGGATCTGCACCCGGGGCCGGCCGAGGGCGGCGCTGTCGCCGGGGAACGAGAGCTTCACCACCCGGGCCAGGTCGGCTTCGCGCACCTGGTAGAGCTCGTCGGCCTCGGTCTCGCCGCGACCCAGGCTCTGGACGGGCACGGTGCGCACCTCGCTCTCGGCCGCCGTGAGCCGCTTCATGGCCCGCCGGAACGACGCCGGGCCGCCGATGCGGTGGTCGGGGTTCTCGCGGAGCCGGGTCAGCAGCGCCTGCCAGAAGGCCTGCTGGCGGGCGACGAGGTTGATCTCGTCGGCCCGGCCCCGCACCGACAGCAGGGCCGGCACCTCACCGGGCCTGACGTCGACGCGGCCCGGCTCGTAGAGCACCTCGACGGTGCCCGCCTCGTCCACGCGCTCGACCCGGCTCGGGACGTCGACCACCAGTGAGCCGAGGGGCGCCACGATGTCGGACAGCCCGGCGTCGTCGACCAGCACCACGTCCTCGATCTCGACGCCGAGCAGGTTCTCGACGGTGCCGAGGAGGCGGCTGGGCCCACCCAGCTCGAGGGCCTTGCCCACGGCTTCCAGGCCCAGGGACGGGACCTCGGCCATGGTGCCGGTGGGGATGAGCACGACGCTGCCGCCCTTGGCCTCCGGGGCGAAGACGGCGAGTGACTTGGCCCCGCCGTCGGGACCTGGACGATGGGCAAGCAGGACGCGGGGAAGGTGGGTCGGCTCGGCGACGGCCGCCGCCTCGTCGGGGGTCGGCGGGGCATCGCCGTCGTCGGGCAGGAGCGAGATCCCGTAGAACACCGCGGCCAGGGCCACGAGCCCGGCGAGGAGGAACATCAGGCGCTGCCGCCGTACCTGGCGCTGGTGGCGGCGGCGCAGGGCGCGCACACCGGCGCCGGGGGGGAGAGCCTGCCTGGCGTCGTCGGGGCGGACGTCGGTGGCGGGCACGGTCATCTGGGCCTAAGCGTACAGACCCCGTTCGGCGATCGAGCGGACCACGGCGGGCGGCACGAGGCCGTCGATGCTGCGCCCCTCGGCCAGCCGCCTGCGCACCATCGAGCTCGACACGTCGAGGGAAGGGATCTCCACGAGCGTCCACTGCGGCCAGCCCGCGACGGCGGGCGGAGCCTCCCCCGCCCTCGTCACCACCGCCAGGGCGGCCAGGGCCGGCGTGTCGTCGAACCGCACCCAGGTCTGCACCCGCCCGGCGGCGTCGGCACCGAGGATGAGCACCAGCTCGGCCCCGGGGTGGTCGATGGCCAGCTGCTCCAGAGTGTCGGCCGTGTAGGTCGGGCCACCGCGTGCGATCTCGACATCGCTCGCCTCTAGCCCGTCGATGCCGTGGACAGCGGCCCGCACCATGGCCAGGCGGTCCGCGGCGGAGGCGACGATGGCGCCCGCCTTCTGCCACTGGTCGTGGGCGACCATCAGCAGCACGGTGTCGAGGGCGGCCACCTCCCGTGCCCACGACGCCGCGACGATGTGGGCGATGTGGGGTGGGTCGAAGGTGCCCCCGAAGATGCCGAGCCTGAGGGGCACCCCTTATTTTCCGGCCAGGCGCTCCACGACGGGCGCGAACGACTCGATCTCCGGATCGTGGACGACCCAGTAGCTGAAGCCGTACTCCTCGCGACGCTGCTCGATGGTGTCGCAGATCTCCTCGACGGTGCCGACCAGGGTCATGGGTACCTCGGCCGCCTCCTCGGGCGACAGGTTGAACAACGGCGCCATCTGGGCGATGACCTCGTCCCGGTTGGGGACGACCTGCACGAAGAAGCACAGCGACTGCAGCTCGATGTCGTCGAAGCGCGCACCGGCGGCCTGCTTGATCCAGTCGATGCGCTCCCGGTAGCGCTCGGCGACGGCGCTGGCCGCCACCTCGGGGCCGACGCGACCGGCCGCCAGGTTGGGGTTCACGCCGATGATGTCGGCCTCGCGTGCCGCGATCGACAGCACCTTCTGGCCGCCACCGCCGATGACGATCTTCGGGCCCGGCCGGGAGTGCGGTCGGGGCTGACCCTGGGCCTTGTCGACCTCGTAGTGCTCACCCTTGAAGGTGGCTGTGCCGTCGGCCCACATCGCCTTCATGATGGCGAGGCCCTCCTCCATGCGCTTGATGCGGACGCTGGGCTTGTCGAGGGTGATGCCGGACTCGTCGTAGTCGCTCGTCATCCAGCCGGCACCGATGCCGAACTCGACGCGCCCCTCACTGGCCAGGTCGAGGGTGGCGATCTCCTTGGCCAGCACGACGGGGTGGCGGTAGTCGTTGTCGAACACCAGCGATCCGACGTTCAGGGTCGAGGTCGCCTCGGCCGCGATCGTCAGCGCCACCAGCGGCCCCCACTGGTCGCCGAAGTGGTCGGGGATGTACAGCGTCGAGTAGCCGAGGCCCTCGATCTGACGGGCGCGCTCGCGCCACGCCTTGGCGTCGGGCGCTGACGATGTCTGAACGGCGAAGCGAAAGGGCTGCGGCATGGCCGCAACCTAGCGATTCGCGGCTACAGGTTCCCTCTGCGGTCCTGCTCGCGCTCGATGGCCTCGAACAGCGCCTTGAAGTTGCCGGCCCCGAATCCCTTGGCCCCCTCGCGCTGGATGATCTCGAAGAAGACCGTGGGCCGGTCGGCGATGGTCTCGGAGAACACCTGCAGCAGGTGGCCGTCCTGGTCGCGGTCGATGAGGATGCCGAGCTGCTGCAGCTCGTCCCACGGCAGCTCGAGGTCGGCCAGGCGCACCCGCGCGTCCGCGTAATAGCTCTCGGGCACCTGCAGGAAGCGCACGCCGCGGGCCCGCAGGGCCGACACCGCGCCCACGATGTCCTCGGTGCGCAGGGCGATGTGCTGCACGCCGGGGCAGCCGTAGAAGTCGAGGTACTCCTGGATCTGGCTCTTCTTCAGGCCGTCGGCCGGCTCGTTGATGGGGAGCACGACCTTGCTGCCGTCCCACACCACGGTGGACATGAGCGCCGAGTACTCGGTGGAGATCTGGTCGTCGCCGAAGTGCACGAGCTGATCGAAGCCCATCACCCGTTGGTAGAACCCGACCCACGCGTCGAGGGCGCCGAGCTCGACGTTGGCGACCACGTGGTCGATGCGCGCGATGCCGACGCTCGGCCCGGTCGGGCGGGGCGGGAGGTTCTCGGCGCGGTAGCCGGGGGCGAACGGCCCGGTGTAGTCGCTTCGCTCGACGAAGGTGTGCTGGGTGTCGCCGTAGGTGGCGATGGTGGCGCGCACGATGCGGCCGTGCTCGTCCTCCTCGGCCCAGGGCGCCCGCAGGCCGACGGCCCCGCGTGCGAGCGCGGCGTTGTAGGCGACGGCCGCGTCGGTGACACCGAGGGCCACGTCACGCACGCCGTCACCGTGGCTGAGCACGTGGGCGGCGATCGGTGACGACCCGTCGAGCGCGCCGGTGACCACGAAGCGCACCGCGCCCTGGTCGAGCACGTACGAGCAACGGTCGCGCACGCCGGTCTCGGGGCCGGCGTAGGCGGTGATGTCGAAGCCGAAGGCGGCGGCCAGGAAGCCGGCGGCCTGGCGGGCGTTGCCCACCCAGAACTCCAGGTGGTCCCACCCGGTGAGCAGCGACGCCGGTACGACGTCGGCGGCCGGCGTGGTGTCGAGGGTCTGGGTCATCAGGCCACGACCGATCCGCTCAGAGGGCCGCTCGGGCCCCGGCCGGCCAGGCGATCGGCTTCGAGGCCGTCCCAGAACGCCTTCACGCCGTCGAGCATCTCGGCCGCGGCGGCGAGGACCTTCCCCTCGTCGAAGCCAGGGACGAAGAACGCCTCGGCCAGCTCCTCCGACGTGTGAGCGGCGTGCTGGTCCTCGACCTTGTCGTGCCAGGTCCAGAACGCGAGCGGCAGCTCGGGGCACTCCCGCTCCTTGAAGGCGGTGAGCCCGGCGATGAGCTCCTTCCAGAAGCCGGCGGCGGCCCAGTGCTCGACGGCGTAGGACGCACCCTCGCCGATCGACGCGTCGTCCGAGCCGTAGAGGCGGAGCAGCTCGTCGCAGAAGAACAGCGTCGGGTCGGTGCCGTTCCGGCGCTTGCCGATCTGGTCGAACTCGAGGCCGAGGGGGGTGGCGAAGCGCAGCAGCCACTCGAAGTGGGCGGCGGCGAACTTGAACCGGCCGCCGTCGACGGTGCCCTCGGTGCTGACGAGCTCGGGGTCGACCCCCTCCTGGGCCGCGGTGGGCCCTCCGGACTTGAAGATGACCCCCAGCTCGTTCATCAGGATCTCCTTGCCGGCCCGGTACCCCTCGAGGGTGGCGGCGTTGATCACCTTGCGGAGCTGGGCCTCGACGAACAGGTGGCTGAACACGCTGAACTGCACGGTCAGGTGGCGGACCTCGTCACGGGTGGCCTGGCCGGTGGCGAACCACCGGGTGTAGCCGTTGTCGACGACCACGGGGTGCCGGCCGACCACGGCGTCGACCTTGGCGATGAACGCCTCGAGGTCGGCCGCGGTGCGGGTCTGCGGCGAGTCGAGAGTGCCGGGCTGAGCCGTGAGCGTCATCGTTGTCCCCCTGTAGGCAAGCTGTCCTGTCAGTGAACCGGGACGGGCACGTCCGGTCAACGCTTGCCAAAATTGTCGGGCAATCTGCCCAGACATGGTCGGGAAGGGGCGTACGATCTGGTCATGGTGACCACCTCCGCTCTCGACCAGTTGGATGGCCGGCTGATCCAGGCCATGGCGGAGACGCCCAGGGCCGGGATCCTGGAGCTGGCCCGCCGCCTGGGGGTGGCCCGCGGCACGGTGCAGGCCCGCCTCGACCGCCTCACCCGCCGCGGGGTCGTCACCGGCTTCGGGCCCGACCTCGATCTGGAGGCGCTGGGGTACGAGGTGCTGGCCTTCACCACGCTGGAGATCGCCCAGGGGCGCCTCGACGACGTCGTGGCCCACCTCCGTGACATCCCCGAGGTGCTGGAGGCCCAGGCCATCACCGGCCAGGGCGACCTCCACTGCCGCATCGCGGCGCGCACCAACGCCCACCTCCAGGACGTCATCAACCGCGTGCTCGAGGTGCAGGGCATCGGCCGCAGCACGACGGTCATCGCCCTGTCCGACCAGATCCCGTACCGCACGCTGCCGTTGGTGGAGTCCGCCGCAGGCCACTTACCATGAAGTGGTGAGCACCTGGACGCCATCGGGCTGGCACGACCTCCCCGCCGCCCAGCAACCCGAGTGGCCCGACGCCGCCGCCCACGACCGCGCCCTCAAGCAGCTGGCCGGACTCCCGCCGCTGGTGTTCGCCGGTGAGGCGCGCCAGCTGACGTCGCACCTGGCCGAGGTGGCCGGCGGGCGGGCGTTCCTGCTGCAGGCCGGTGACTGCGCGGAGTCGTTCGCCGAGTTCTCGGCCGACAACATCCGCGACACCCTCAAGGTGATCCTGCAGATGGCCGTCGTGCTCACCTACGGCGCAGGGGTGCCGGTGCTCAAGGTCGGCCGCATCGCCGGCCAGTTCGCCAAGCCCCGGTCGGCCATGACCGAGCAGATCGGCGGCATCGAACTGCCGGTGTTCCGGGGGCACATGGTCAACGACGACGCGCCCACCGCCGAGGCGCGGGTGGCCGACCCCGAGCGGCTGATCGCCGCGTACCACCAGTCGGCCTCGACACTGAACCTGCTGCGGGCCTTCACCAAGGGCGGCTTTGCCGACCTCAGCCAGGTGCACGTCTGGAACCAGGAGTTCGTGGCCACCAGCAACGAGGGTCGCCGCTACGACGCCGTCGCCGCCGGCATCGAACGGGCGCTCAACTTCATGAAGGCGTGCGGCATCGACCTCGACAAGGAGGCCGGCCTCCACCAGGTCGACTTCTACACGAGCCACGAGGCGCTGCTGCTCGGCTACGAGGAGGCCCTGACGCGGCGCGACTCGCTCACCGGCGACTGGTACGACTGCTCGGCCCACATGCTCTGGGTCGGCGAGCGCACGCGGCAGCTCGACGGCGCCCACCTCTCGTTCCTGGCCGGCGTGCAGAATCCGCTCGGCTGCAAGCTCGGGCCCGACGTGACGCCGGTCGATGCCCTGGCGATCTGCGAGCGGCTGAACCCCGGCCGCGTGCCCGGCCGCCTCACCCTCATCACCCGTATGGGCGCCGAGCGCGTCGCCGACGGGCTGCCCCCGCTGCTCGAGGCCGTGCGCGACGCGGGGCACCCGGTGGTGTGGGCGTGCGACCCGATGCACGGCAACACCTTCACCAGCCCCTCCGGTCGCAAGACCCGGCGCTTCGACGACGTGATGAGCGAGATCGCCGTCTTCTTCGCCGCCCATCGCGAGGCGGGCACCTGGCCGGGCGGCGTGCACGTCGAGCTCACCGGCGGCGACGTCACCGAGTGCCTCGGTGGCTCCGAGGAGATCCTCGAGGACCATCTCGACACCCGCTACACCAGCACGTGCGACCCCCGGCTCAACGCCCGCCAGGCCCTCGATCTGGCATACCGGCTGGCGGAGCTGTTGAAGGGCTAGCGCCTAATCCGCAAAACTTGATCGGATTAGTCGGGAATGGGAGACTCGGTGCCTCCGGTGGGAGGTTCCGATGGCCATCACCCATGACATAGACCCGGCGCTGCTGGCCGACATCGAGCGGTTCGAGGGACACCTGGCGCGCTTCCTCGCCGGTGAGCTGGAGGAAGACGTCTTCCGGGTGATCCGGCTGGGCAACGGCATCTACGGCCAGCGCCAGGGCGGCACCCATCAGATGGTGCGCATCAAGATCCCCTACGGCTCGATGACCCCCGAGCAGCTGGAGATGTGCGGCCACGTCGCCGACACCTACTCGCGGGGCTGGGGCCACATCACCACCCGCCAGAACATCCAGGTGCACTTCGTGGAGCTGACCCAGGTGCCCGAGGTGATGCGCCTGCTGGCGTCGGTCGGCCTCACCACCCGCGAGGCGTGCGGCGACACGGTCCGCAACGTCATGGGTTGCCATCTGGCCGGCGCCTGCCCGCAGGAGGTCCTCGACATCAGCCCGTGGGCCGAGGCCACGTTCCGCCACCTGCTCCGCAACCCCTACTCCCAGCGGCTTCCCCGCAAGTTCAAGATCAACTTCTCGGGCTGCGCCACCGACTGCGGCCAGGCCATGTTCAACGACGTCGGCGTCATCGCCGTCAACCGGCCCTTGCCCGACGGCACCGTCGAGCCCGGATTCCGTGTGTTCTTCGCCGGCGGCCTCGGCGCCAACCCTCACCCGGCCCAGGCGCTGGAGGAGTTCACCTCCCGGGAAGACCTGCTGCCCACCGTCGAGGCCATCCTCCGCACCTTCGACCACTACGGCAACCGCGACAACAAGCTGCGGGCCCGGATGAAGTGGCTGGTCGACACCATGGGCGTCGACGAGGTGCGCGCCCGGATCCTCAAGGAGCGCAAGTTCCTGCGCGCCTCGGCCACCTGGCCTGGTCCCGGTGTGCCGCCCGTCGTGGCCGAGTGGGGCGACGCACCGGCCGGCATCAACACCTCGGTGACCCCGACCCAGGTCGGCGTGCCGGTGACGCTCACCCGCAAGGACTCCTTCGGTGCGTGGGACGAGGCCAACGTGGTGCGGGGCGTGGCCAAGGGGACGGTCTCGGCGCTCGCTCATGCCCACCTGGGTGACATCACCGGCGACCAGTTCCGCGCCCTCGCCTCGATCCAGCGCGAGTTCGACGCCACCGTCCGGGTGACCAACCGGCAGAACCTCGTGTACCGCGACCTCACCGAGGAGCAGCTGCCCGTCCTCTACGAACGGCTGGAGGCCATCGGCATGGCCAAGCCCGGCGCCGAGCTCGCCCGCGACGTGGTGGCGTGCCCCGGCGCCGACACCTGCAACCTGGCCGTGACCCAGAGCCGCGGCCTGGCCGACGAGATCGGCAAGGCGCTCGAGGCATCCGGCCTCGACGAGGTGGGCGGCATCCGCATCAACATCTCGGGCTGCACCAACTCCTGCGGCCAGCACCACATCGCCGACATCGGCTTCATGGGTGTCGAGCGCCGGGCCCACGGGCAGGCCGCCCCCGGCTACCAGATGCTCCTCGGCGGCCGCGTGGGCGATGCCGAGATCGAGTTCGGTCAGAAGGCGCTGCGCCTCCCGGCCAAGAACGTGGGTAAGGCCGTCGTCGCCGTCGTCGGACGCTTCGCCGCCGAGCGCGATGCCGGCGAGCTGTTCGGGCAGTGGCTCGATCGCGTGGGCGGGGCCAAGGAGCTGGGCCTCGAGCTGAAGCACCTCGACGAGTTCCCCGCCCCCGATGAGAACCCCGACTTCTACGTCGACTTCGACGAGACCGGGCCGTACGTGGCCGAGGTCGGCGACTCGGAGTGCGCCACGTGAGGACGGTGTGGCTGACCGGCCTGCCGTCGGCGGGCAAGACGACGATCGCCCGCGGCCTGGAGAAGCGGTTGCTCGACGCCGGTCACAAGGTCGAGGTGCTCGACGGCGACGTCGTGCGCACCCACCTCACTGCCGGCCTCGGCTTCAGCCGCGCCGACCGCGACACCAACGTCCGCCGCATCGGCTTCGTGGCCGACCTTCTGAGCCGCAACGGCGTGGTGGCGGTGTGCTCGGT
>DATLDH010000135.1:0-9392 GCA_035526015.1 Acidimicrobiales bacterium | reverse complement strand
CACGGCTACGCGCTCATGCGGCGCGTCGAGGAGCTGAGCGACGGCGCGGTCCGCATGGGCCCCGGCACGCTCTACGGCACGCTGAACCGACTCGTCGAGGACGGCCTGATCGAGGAGACCACCGAGCGCCGCGACCGCGACGAGCCCGAGCGCCGCCGCTATTACGAGCTCACCTCCGACGGTCGGGCCAGCGCCGTGGTGGAGCTCGACCGCCTGCGCGGCCTGGTGCACCGGATCGCCGGCCACCTCCCGGGCGGGGCCACCGCATGAGTGACCCCGGTCCCTCCCGGGTGTACGGCTCGCTCCTCCGGCTCTATCCACGCCCGTTCCGTGAGTACTACGGCACCGACATGCTGCAGCTCTTCGCCGACCAACTGGGCGACGAAGGGCGCAGTCGCGTCTGGGTCCGCGCCATCGTCGATCTCGCCCTGACCGTCCCGACCCGCCACATGGAGGCTCACATGACCAGACGAACGAACGACTCAGCCGCGACCGCCCTCTACACCGCCCTCGCCGTCAGCGGGGTGGCGATGGCCGCGGTGGGGGGCACAGAGCCGGCGATGCTGGCGACGGGGCTGGTCTTCGCCCTCGCCGCCGGTGGCCTGGCTCTCGTCTCCGCTCGCCGCGACGCGGCGCCGGCCGACCCGACGGCCTGGTGGAAGGTCCTCAGCGCCGGCGTCGTGCTCTTCGCCGGCGTGGTCATCACGACGACGATCACGGGCGAGTTGTCCTCGGGGTGGTGGTTCCCGATGATGGCCGTGCTGTTCAGCTCCATCGTCGTGACGATCTTCGGCCTGATCCTCGGGATCAGGCGCTTCGCGACGCGGGGAGCCGCCGGCTCGGCGGTGACCTAAGAGGCGCGCAGGACCAGGGCGTCGCCCTGGCCGCCACCGCCGCACAGGGCGGCGGTGCCGAGCGAGGCGCCGCGTCGCTTGAGCTCGAGCAGCAGGGTGAGCGCCAGACGCGTCCCGGACATCCCGATGGGATGGCCGAGGGAGATGGCGCCGCCGTTGACGTTGGTGATCTCGTCGCTGATGCCGAGCTCGTCCATGGAGGCGATGCCGACGGCGGCGAAGGCCTCGTTGATCTCGACCAGATCCATGTCGGAGATGGCGAGGCCGGCCTTGCCCAGGGCCTGGTTGATGGCCCGCGAGGGCTGGGTGAGCAGCGACGCGTCGGGCCCGGCCACCTGGCCGTAGGACACGACCTCGCCCAAGGGGTTGATGCCGAGCGAGTCGGCCTTGGCCTTCGACATCACGATCACCGCCGCGCCGCCGTCGCTGATCTGCGAGGCGTTGCCCGCGGTGATGGTGCCGTCGGCGGCGAAGGCCGGTCGGAGCCCGCCGAGGCTCTCCGCCGTCGTCCCGGGGCGGACGCCTTCGTCGGTGTCCACCACGATCGGGTCGCCCTTGCGCTGGGGGATGCTGACCGGGACGATCTCGTCGGCCAGGCGGCCCTCCTTCTGGGCCGCCGACGCGCGGTCGTGCGATGCGGCGGCGAAGGCATCCTGGCGGTCGCGGCCGATCCTGCCGTCGGCCGCGGTGTACTTCTCGGTGCCCTCGCCCATGGCGCACACGTCGAAGGCGCAGAACAGGCCGTCGTGCATCATGGCGTCGACGAGCTTGGCGTCACCGATGCGGTAGCCGGCCCGCGACCCGGGGAGGAGGTGCGGCGACTGGGTCATGGACTCCATCCCGCCCGCCACCACGATCTCGGCATCGCCGTTGGCGATCATCTGATCCGCCAGGTAGATCGTGTTGAGCCCGGACAGGCAGACCTTGTTGACGGTGGTCGCCGGCACCGTCATCGGGATGCCGCCCTTGACGGCCGCCTGGCGGGCCGTGATCTGCCCCTGGCCCGCCTGCAGGACCTGACCCATGAGGACGTAGTCGACGTCGGAGCCCTCCACGCCGGCCCGCTCGAGGGCGGCGGCGATGGCCAGGCCACCGAGGTCCATGGCCGTGAGGCCGGCGAGCGCGCCCGAGAGCTTCCCGATGGGAGTGCGGGCACCTGCGACGATGACGGAACCTGGCATTGACGACCTCCGAGCTGACGTGGCGCTCAGTGTAGAACCACGCCTAGCTTGCCCTCCCATGCGAGCGTTTCTCGAGGCCATCAACGGCGGCGCATCGGGCGAGGAGATCGCCGCCATCCCGCTGCCGGAGTCCTACCGGGCCGCCTTCGTCAGCAAGGACGAAGTCGGCATGTTCGAAGGGGTCGCGTCCAACGACAAGGACCCCCGCAAGTCGATCCACATCGACGAGGTCGCCGTGCCGGAGCTGGCGCCGGACGAGGTCTACGTCGCCACCATGGCGAGCGCCATCAACTTCAACACGGTCTGGACCTCGATCTTCGAGCCGCTGCCCACCTTCGGGTTCCTCTCGCGGCTCGGCAAGGAGAGCACGTGGGGGGCGCGTCACGACCTGCCGTACCACGTGGTCGGCTCCGACGGCTCGGGTGTCGTCATCCGCGCCGGGTCGGCCGTGCGCAACTGGAAGCCGGGCGACCGCGTCGTGATCCACTGCAACCACGTCGACGACCAGGACCCGTCGGCCCACGACGACTCGATGCTCGCCGCCAACCAGCGCATCTGGGGCTTCGAGACGAACTTCGGCGGCCTGGCCGACCTGTCGGTGGTGAAGGCCAACCAGCTCATGCCCAAGCCCGCCCACCTCAGCTGGGAGGAGGCGGCGTGCAACGCGCTGTGCAACTCCACCAGCTACCGGATGCTCGTCAGCCAGAACGGCGCCAACATGAAGCAGGGCGACGTCGTGCTGATCTGGGGCGCCACCGGCGGCCTCGGTGGCTACGCCGTGCAGTACGTGCTCAACGGTGGCGGCATCCCCGTCGGCGTGGTCAGCTCGGCCGACAAGGTGAAGCTGCTGAACGATCTGGGCTGTGAGGCGGTCATCGACCGCAAGGCCGCCAACTACCGCTTCTGGTCCGACGAGCACACCCAGGACGAGGCCGAATGGCGGCGGCTCGGCAAGGACATCCGCGGCATGGTCGGCGAAGACCCGGACATCGTGTTCGAGCACCCGGGCCGCCAGACCATGGGCGCGTCGGTGTTCGTGGCCAAGCGGGGCGGCGTCGTCGTCACGTGCGCGGCGACCTCGGGCTACATGATCGAGTACGACAACCGCCACCTCTGGATGAAGCTGAAGTCGATCAAGTCCTCGCACTTCGCCAACTACCGGGAGGCCTGGGAGGCCAACCGCCTCATCGCCAAGGGCATGATCCAGCCCATCCTCTCGGCCGTGCACCCGCTGGAAGGGACAGGCGAAGCGGCCTACCAGGTCCACCACAACCTGCACGAGGGCAAGATCGGCGTGCTGTGCCTGGCCGAGGGCGAGGGGCAGGGCATCGACGACCCCGAGCTGCGGGCCCGCGTCGGCGAGGACAAGATCACCGCGTTCAGGAGGCACGGCGCATGACCGACAGCCTGCTGCGCGAGATCGACCATGTCGCCATCGCCGTGCGCGACCTCGAGGCCGCCATCGCGTACTACCGCGACACGTTCGGCGCCGTCGTGACCCACCGCGAGGTGGTGGAGAGCGACGGTGTGGAGGAGGCGCTGGTCAAGGTGGCGGAGAGCTACATCCAGCTGCTCACGCCGACCAACGACGGCTCACCGGTGGCCAAGTATCTCGACAAGCGCGGCGAGGGGATCCATCACATCGCCTACCGCGTCGACGACTGCGGCGCCGCCCTCCAGGCGGTGAAGGACGCCGGCCACCAGGTCATCGACCAGGCCCCCCGCCCGGGCTCCCGTAGCACCACCGTGGCCTTCGTCCACCCCAAGACCGCCTTCGGCACCCTCATAGAGCTCGTCCAGGAGTAACCCACATGACGTGGGAGGGACCTGGCTTCGTCGACCACCACGTGCATCTGCTGCGGTATGCGGCGAAGGACTTCCCCTCCTACGACCTGACCGACCCGGCGTCGATCGCCAGGTACCACCGCAGCATCTCGTCGCGGTGGTCGACGCCGATGGACGAGCAGCCGCCCCTCGGTGAGGTCGAAGACCTGCCCGGATCACTCGAGCGCGGCCTGCAGTGGGCCGCCGACCTCGGTCTCGTCCAGGTGACCGAGGCGGGCATCACGGACTGGCGCTACCTCGACGCCCTGCTCGACCGCCGGGAGAAGGGGCTGCTACCCGTGCGGGTCCGGGTGCTGGCCGCGTCGGGCATCGCCGATGCCCGCACCATGCCCCGCTACGGCGATCCGTGGGTCGAGGTGATCGGGGTGAAGTTCTACGCCGACGGATGGCTCGGCCCTCGCACGTGCGCGCTGTGCCAGCCGTTCACCGACGATGACGACAACGACGGCGTGCTGTTCCTCGACGCCGACACCCTGGCCAGGCGCGCCGACCCGTTCGCCGAGGCGGGATGGGTGGTGGCCACCCACGCCATCGGCGACCGTGCCATCGAGGCGGTGCTCGACGCATACGAGCGCATCTACGGCGAGGACTGCGCATCGGTGGGCCCCCGCATCGAGCACGCCCAGGTGCTGCGACCCGACCTCATCGAGCGCATGGCCCACCTCGGCGTCGTCGCCTGCATCCAGCCCGGCTTCGCGGTGAGTGACGCCCCGTCGGCCCGTGAGGGCCTCGGTCGCGAGCGCATGGAGCATGCGTACGACTGGCGGGCCCTGCTGGCGGCCGGCGTCCCTGTCATCGCCGGCTCGGACTTTCCGATCGAGTCGCTCTCACCCCTCGAGGGGCTCCGCCGACTGGTGGCCGGCGTCGCCGAGGAGGGCGGCGAGCAGGTTGCCGAGACGCTCCCGCTCGACGACGCCCTCGCCGTGATGACCGACGCATCGGCCGGCACCACCCTGCTGAGCGATGACCCCCACGACCTCGACCCGCACCACTTCGGGCGCATCACGGTCGAGGCGACCCGCCCGACATGAAGGTCTTCCTCGTCGACGGGACCTACGAGCTGTTCCGCCACCACTTCGGGATCCCTGAGGCCGAGCGGGTCACGTCGACCGCCGGAGCGACGCGCGGTGTCCTCAATTCGGTGCTCACGCTCATCGGCCAAGGGGCGACGCACATCGGCGTGGCGACCGACCAGGTCATCGAGTCGTTCCGCAACCAGATGTGGCCCGGCTACAAGACGAGCGCGGGCATGCCGCCTGAGCTCCTCGCCCAGTTCCCGCTGCTCGAGCAGACCCTGGCCGCCATGGGCGTCATGGTGTGGCCCATGGTCGAGCTGGAGGCCGACGACGGCCTCGCATCGGCGGCCGCCGTGTGTGCCGCCGACCCCGCGGTCGAGCAGGTCGTGATCTGCACGCCGGACAAGGACCTGGCCCAATGTGTGGTCGGCGGACGCGTCGTCCAGGTCGACCGTCGACGCGAGCTCGTCTACGACGAGGAGGGCGTCATCGCCAAGTTCGGCGTGCCACCCCGCTCGATCCCCGACTATCTCGCCCTCGTCGGCGACTCTGCCGACGGCTTCCCCGGCATCCCCGGGTTCGGCGCCAAGTCGGCCGCGGCCGTGCTCACCCGCTACGGCTCCATCGAGGAGATCCCCGCCGCCCCCCCATGGGACTGCCGGGTGCGGAGTACGCCGCAGCTGGCCGCCACCCTCGCCGACAAGCGTGACCTGGCCCTGCTGTTCAAAGACCTCGCGACCTTGCGCGTCGACCCGACCATCCTCGAGTCGGTCGACGACCTGCGGTGGGAGGGTCCGACGCCACTCTTCACCGATGTGTGCGCGGGGCTCGAGGCGCCGTGGCTGGCGGAAAAGGCCGAACGGGCCGCGCCGGCCTAGCCGCTACGCGGGCGGGCGGGCGCCGATGCCCGAGGTGCTGCCGCCGCCGATGGTGAAGATGATCAGCGACCCGTCGCCGCTCCACACCGGGCCCCAGGACTGCGATGCCCCGTGCTGGTCCTCCACCACCTTGAAGCGGTAGCTGGCCCGGTCGGGGTCGGCCAGCTCGAGGTCCTGCTCGAAGTCGCCGTCGGGCGCCACCTTCCCGACCGAGAACATCGCCACCTTGCCTCCATCGGGGGAGAAGCGCGGTGCCTCGGCGTTCTCGGCGATGTTGCGCGGCCCGGTGCCGTCGTGGCCCACGACCATCAACCGCGAGGCGCCGCCCGTGCCGGCGACGTAGACGAGGCGGGTGCTGTCCTTGGACCAGGTGACGTCGCTCCATCCATGGGTGGTGCGGTCGGTCGTGCCGACGTCCTTGAAGCCCGTGCCGTCGAGGTTGATGACGGCGACCTTGTCGCCGTGGGTGAACGCCAACTTCTTGCCGTCGCCCGACCAGGCGATCGAGCGGTAGGCGTTGTTGACGTTGATGAGCTGCCGCAGCCCGGTGCCGTCGCCCTTGACCACGTAGACGTCGCCGCCGGCGATGAAGGCGATGGGGTCGCCGTTGGGCGACCACGCCGCCCCGGAGACGTCGCCGACCTCGGCGTTGTTCGCCACCTGCCTCTGCCCGCTGCCGTCGACCGCCACGACATTGAGAGCGAAGCCGTTGCCGTTGGCGACGACGATGGCGACCTCCTTGGAGTCGCTTGACCACGTGGGCGGCGCCATGAGTGAGTTGGTGGCGTAGCCGCGCCGACCGGAGCCGTCCTGGTTGGCGATGCCGAGGGCGGGCCTGGCATAGGCGATCTGCCCACTGGTCGGCGATGCCGTGGCGAAGTTGCCGGCGCCGGGCACCGCCTGCCGCAGGCCCGAGCCGTCAGGCTGCACCGTGTAGATGCCGGCGGAGGTGATCGCCGGACCGGCCGATGCGGGCCGCATCGTCGTCGTCGTGGTCTGGCCCGGCCTGGCCGTCGTCGCCGTACCACCGTTGGCCGTGGTGGTCGTGGCGCCCGACCCCGTCGTGGGGCCGCCTGGCGTCCCGCCCGGCGTCGTGGGGTCGGTGGAGCCGCTGGTGGTGTCGCCGACCGAGGGGAGGGCCACCGTCGTCGTCGTGTCCTCCGTGGTCGTGGTCGTCTCGAGGAGGGAGCTCGACGTGGTCACGGGGCCGGCGACCAGGCCGTCCTCGTCGTCCTGGTGCGCTGCCACCGCCGCGATGCCGGCGACGAGGAGCACGGCCACGGCCATTGACAGGGCGCGCACCGACGTCGGGGTCCGAGCAGGCTGGTTCACGGCCCGAACGATACCGGCACGCTCCGCGACGGGCCGGGCACGGGCCGGGGCTCGGCTGTAACCGTTAGCCTCGGGCCCATGTCGGACCACCCCATGAGCGAGCGACTGGAGCAGCTGGCCAAGCGCAAGGAGCAGGCGCTGCACGCCGGCTCCGACCGGCAGGTCGAGCGGCAGCACGCACAGGGGAAGATGACCGCCCGCGAGCGGCTCGATTACCTGCTCGACGAGGGCTCCTTCCAGGAGCTGGACATGCTGGCCAAGCACCGGGCCCACGGCATGGGCATGGAGGACAACCGGGCCTACACCGACGGCGTGGTGACCGGCTTCGGCACCGTCGACGGCCGCAAGGTCTGCGTGTACAGCCAGGACTTCACCGTCATCGGCGGGTCACTGGGCGAGGTCCACGGCGAGAAGATCCACAAGGTGATGGACCTGGCCGAGTCCGTCGGCGTGCCGGTCATCGGCCTGAACGACGGCGGCGGGGCGCGGATCCAGGAAGGCGTGGTCTCCCTGGCCAACTACGGCGGGATCTTCCTCCGCAACGTGCGCGCGTCCGGGGTCGTTCCTCAGATCAGCGTGATCATGGGCCCGTGCGCCGGGGGTGCCGTGTACAGCCCGGCGCTGACCGACTTCATCTTCATGGTGCGCGAGCACTCCCATATGTTCATCACCGGGCCCGACGTGGTGAAGACCGTCACCGGCGAGGACGTGAGCCTCGAGGAGCTGGGCGGCGCCATGAGCCACGCCACCAAGTCGGGTGTCGCCACGTTCGTGTCGGCCGACGAGCAGAGTTGCCTCGACGAGGTCAAGTACCTGCTGTCGTTCCTGCCGCTCAACAACCTCGAGGAGCCCCCGTCGGTCGAGACCACCGACGACCCCGAGCGCCGGTGCCCCGAGCTCGACGAGCTCATGCCGGCGAGTGCCCGAGCGCCGTACGACATGAAGAAGGTGATCACCTCCGTCGTCGACGACGGCGACTTCTTCGAGTACGCCTCGCTGTGGGCCCAGAACATCGTGTGTGGCTTCGCCCGAGTGGACGGCCACGTCGTCGGGATCGTCGGGAACCAGCCCATGTTCCTCGCGGGTGTCCTCGACATCGACAGCTCGGAGAAGGGCGCCCGTTTCGTCCGCACGTGCGACGCCTTCAACATCCCGCTCGTCACGTTCGTCGACGTGCCCGGCTTCATGCCCGGCACCGACCAGGAGTACGGCGGCATCATCCGCCACGGCGCCAAGCTGCTCTACGCCTACTGCGAGGCGACCGTCCCCCGCGTGCAGATCATCACCCGCAAGGCCTACGGCGGCGCGTACGTGGTCATGAACTCCAAGTCGATCGGCGCCGACCTCGCCTACGCCTGGCCGTCGGCCGAGCTCGCCGTCATGGGCCCCGACGGCGCCGTCGACATCGTCTACCGGCGCGAGCTGGCCGCCGCCGACGACCGCGCCACGCGTCGCGCCGAGCTCATCGAGGAGTACACCGAGCGCTACGCCAACCCCTACATCGCGGCCGAGCGCGGCTACATCGACGACGTCATCGATCCGGCCGACACCCGCGCCGTGCTCGTGCGCAGCCTCGACATCCTGCGTGGGAAGAGGGAAGAGCTCCCGAAGCGGAAGCATGGCAACGTCCCGCTCTAGCTCGAGGGAGCCGAGCGAGGAGGAGCTCGTCGCCATCGTGGCCGCGGTCGAAGCGGCGTGGCCGCGGCCGATGGTGCGCGAGGGACGCCGGCAGGTCGTGCCCAAGTGGCGCTTCTCGGGCCGGTGGTGGGCCCGCCCGGTCGCGGGCCGGAGGGACCGTCCCTGACCGTCGAGGTCACCACGGTCGCCGACGACGAGGCCGTCCTCCACGACGGTGCGACGGTGCTGCGGCACACCGGGCTCACGCCTGACACCGACTACGAGCGGGACGGGGCGTCGTTCCGCACCCTGCAGCGGCCCGTCGGCGAGCGACTGGCCGTCATCGCCACGGTCAACGACGTGCACTTCGGTGAGGTCGAGGCCGGCATCATCGAAGGCACCGACCTGGGTCCGACGTTCCGGTCGGCGCCGGGCGAGCCGCCGTACCCCGAGACCATGAACGCCGGCGCCATCGTCGAGATCGCCGCCATCTCGCCCGACGCCGTCGTGGCCAAGGGCGATCTCACGTCGTCGGGGCTGCAGGAGGAGTACCAGGCGTTCCTCGACGCCTACGGCGCCGCTTTCGGCGACCGGCTCCACCACGTCCGGGGCAACCACGACGCCAAGGCGCTGGAGCACGCCGCCTGGCCGACCCAGGAGGTCACGCTC
>DATLDH010000001.1:0-9426 GCA_035526015.1 Acidimicrobiales bacterium | reverse complement strand
GGTCCCTGACCACTGGCGCTGGCGGGCCGGCGCCGTCGAGCCCGGGCCGAGCGTCGTGTTCGACATCGACGGCGTGCTGTCCGACGCCGCCAGCCGTCAGCACTTTCTCGAGGGGCCGGGCAAGCGGAACTGGGACGCGTTCTTCGAGGCGTGTGGTGACGACCCCTTGATCGAGGAGGTGGCGCGTCTGCTCGAGTTGCTCGACCCCGACCTGCGCGTGGTGCTGCTGACCGGGCGGCCCATCCGGGTCCAGCCTCAGACGATGGCGTGGCTCGACCGGTACGGCCTGCGCTGGGACCTGCTCATCATGCGCGACTTCGGCGACTACTCCGCGGCGCGTGAGTTCAAGCGCGGCACCATCGCCGAGCTGCGCTCCTACGGTCTCGACCCGCGACTCGCGTTCGAGGACGACCGCCGCAACCTCGAGATGTTCCGGCACGAGGGCGTCCCCTGCGTGTACATCCACTCCGGCTATTTCGACTGACCGTTCGGGGCTCACGACCACGGAGGGCGTGTACCGGGGTGGTTTCATGAGGATCGTCCCATTTAGGCTCGCGACCAGGCAGGATTCTCTGTCCGTACTGCGAACTGGTGGGTTGGATGCTGCGATTCCGAACACTCCTGGGGGGAGCGACCGTGCTCGTGCTCTCGGGCGCGCTCGGCGCCAGCGCCGCGCTCGCCCAGCAGCAGCCCGGTCGCACCACCACCACCACGAGTGAGCACCCGCCGGAGCCTGCCTCCACCACCACGACGGCGGTGGCCCCCGCCGAGGAGCCTTCACCGTCGGCGGTGACCACCACGACCACACCGGCCAGGCGCACACCCACCAACCCCACGGGGACGACCTCGACCACGGCACCCGGTGACTCCAACTACGACGCCCCGGCCACGGCCAAGGCCCGGACCCAGGCCCCCACGGCCACAGGCGACGGCGGTGACGGCGGTGCACCGGGTGCGGCGGTATCGCGGGTCGTGCCCCCGGGGTACCAGAAGATGATCAACTCGGTGCGCCGCAGCCGCGCCAATGACACCTCGGCCCTCATCGCCGCCCTCCAACCGCTCGAGGACCTCGGCCTCACCGCTCAGCAGGCCGCCCTCATCGGCATGGGGCGGTTCCCGGTCGCCGGGCCGGCCAGCTTCGTCGACGACTGGTGGTACCCGCGCTTCGTGCCCGAGTTCCACCTCCACCAGGGCACCGACATCTTCGCCGCCGCCGGCACGCCGGTCCGTGCCCCGGTCGACGGCGTGCTGCGCCAGTCCAACGGCGCGGTGGGTGGTCTCGCCTCCTACGTCACCCAGGCCGACGGCACGTACTTCTACATGGCGCACCTGTCGGGTTTCGTCAAGGGCCAGGCCACGGGTCAGCGAGTGAAGACCGGCGACGTGGTCGGGTACGTCGGTGACACCGGCAACGCCCAGGGCGGCGCGCCCCACGTGCACTTCGAGATCCACCCGAAGGGTGGCGGCGCCGTGAACCCCAAGCCGTTCCTCGACCGGTTCATCTCCGAGGCCATGGCCAACGTGCCCAAGCTCATCGCCGCCCACGAGGTCGGCCGGCCGCGCGCACTCGTGACGACCGGCCTCACCCGTCGCCTCAGCGAGGGGGGCGGGGTGTTCGCGTCGCCGTCGAGCCCGCCGCGGTCGCAGCTGCTGTGGGCCTCGAGCGCCAACCCGCAGGGCGGCATCATCCGCTTGGCCGAGGCCGAGGCGGCCGAGGCGGCCAGGGGTGTGGACTGGAATGCGCTGGCGCGCCGGGAGCAGACGCGTGCCGCCGACTATGTCCGGGCCGACGAGCGGGCCCGCACGATCCTCGGCCCGGTGACGCCGGCCGGCCTCGGTGAGTTCCTGGGTCTGCCCCGTTCGCCGGGACGGATCGTCGGGGGAGTGGCGCTGGCCGGACCGCGCCTCAGCGCGCTGGCGGCGCTGCCGCAGCGCACCGTCCTCTAGTCGCGGAAGTTCTCGAACTGCAGGGGGATCTCGAAGTCCTCCCCCTTGAGCGCGGCGATGGCCGCCTGCAGGTCGTCACGCTTCTTGCCCGACACCCGTAGCTGGTCGCCCTGGGTCTGGGACGAGACCCCCTTCAGGCCCAGGTCCTTCAGGAACTTGTTGATCTGCTTGGCCTTCTCGGTGGCGATGCCGTTCTTCAGGGTGATCGTCTGGCGCACCTCGCCCTTGGCCGCTTCCTCGACCTTGCCGTGCTCGAGGGACTTGAGCGACACCTCGCGGCGCACCAGCTTCTCCTCGAGCACCTGGATGAGGGCGCGCAGCCGATCATCGGTGGCGGAATGCAGCTTGATCTCGGAGCCGGTCAGCTCGATCGAGGAGTTGGTGTTCTTGAAGTCGAAGCGCGTCGTGACCTCGCGAGCGGCCTGATCCACCGCGTTGCGGACCTCCTGCATGTCGACCTGCGAAACCACGTCGAAGGTGGGCATGGCGCAAACGCTATCGTGACCCCCCTCAGGGGTCGGTGCCCGAGTGGCCAAAGGGAGCAGACTGTAAATCTGCCGGCACAGCCTTCGGAGGTTCAAATCCTCCCCGGCCCACCACACACAGGCGGCAACATGGCCGCCATGGAGCAGCCCGTGACGCGCGTCCTCGGCATCGACGTCGGTCCGGAGCTCCTGCGCTCGTGGGTCCGGTGGCTCGCCCCCGACCCCCAGCCGTTCTTCGTCACGGACCCGGAGGAGTGGGGAATCGAGGGCTCGACCGGAACCATCACTCCCGAGCTTCGTGACACCTACTGCTTGTGGCGCGTCGGACGGAGCACGCCCATCCTGTGGCTCTCGGAGGAGCGGTTCTCCGGGCTTCCGCGCTCGAAGCGGGCCGCGTTGGTGCGCGAGCAGGCCCAGCGCACGCGGGGCGCGGTCCCGACCGTGCGCGCCTGGCAGGACCTTCTCGATCCGACCGTCCTGCGGGCCCAGGCCGACGGGCACCGGTTCGTGTGGTGGCCCTCGCTCCTGACCGGCGACGCCGCCGCCGTTCTCACCCGTCAGGTGTCGGAGCGGCGACTGCCGAGCCGCCACGAGGAGGTCCCGGAGACGGTGTGGCGCGCCTGTGCCGACGCTCTACCCGCCGCCCGGAGCCTGGCCGGCACCTTCCCGGCCGGGAGCAAGGGGTGCTGCTTCTCGACGGTGTTGGAGGCGGTGGGCGCCGACAGCACCGGGGCGTGCGACTCGACCGAGCCCTTCGCGAAATGGCTCGATGACGCCTGCCGGCCGGGCGGCGACGACCACCGCCCCGGGACGGTGTTGGCCTGGCGAGCGAAGGACGGCGCACCGGTGCACGCCGCCGTGTCGATCGGTGACGGCTGGGCGCTCGAGAAGCCGTCCCAGGACTGGCACTCGCCGCGTGCCGTCGTCACCGTGACCGACGTGGTGCGGACGAGCCGGATGGCCGGCCAGCGCCTGGAGCGCCACACCGTGGCCTGAGTCGGTCAGACGCCGAAACGGCACGCAGAGGACGGGCGCTACTCCGCGGGCCTGTTTCGCACGAGGGCGAACGCTCCGAGCATCAGCGCCAGCACGCTCGCGCCCAGGGCGGCCAGGGCGACGCCGGTCGAGTCGTTTCCGTTCGCACCTTCGTCATCGGCGGGCGTGACTGCCGCGGCGGAGACGGTCGTCGCGGTGGCGGCTTCACCGACCAGCGTCAGCACCGGCGCGGGATGCTCGGCCTCGGCGCCGCCGGGCACTGGCTCGTCGATCCATCGCACGACCTCACCGTCGGAGTAGGTCTGCAGCGCCTTGAACACCAGCGCGTCCTTGTCCTCGGGCAACGGGCCGACCGAGACCTCGAACTCCTGGAACTCGCCGGCGGCGATGCTCCCGCCCGACCAGGTGATCCGTTCGACCGCGTCGCCCGCCTTCGTCACGTTCACCGTCCAGCCGGGGAGCGGCCGCACGCTGACGTGCTCGATGCCGTGCGCGGGTGGGAAGGCGATCTCGACCTTCGTCGTCGATGCCGCGTCGCGCTCGTTCGGGACGCGGAATGCCAGCTTGGAGAACCCGCCCTTGGTCGCCTCCCCGGGGTCGACCGTGACATGGGCGGCCGCCGGTCCGGCCAGTCCGAGGAGAGCGAGGGCGGCCAGGGGAAGGAGGAGAAGTCGTCGCATGCCTGACAGTACGGCGCGGACCCCGCGCGGGGATCCCGTCCTACGGCGCGAAGCGGGGGAGGAGGTCATCGGCGGTGCGGCCGGCGATGAGCGGGCGCGGTACACCGCCGGCGACATCGACCACCCACAGCCGGCCCGGAGCCGTGCCCGGCCCCTTGCAGCTCGCGGGCTGGCCGAAGTCTGCGCACCACACACCGGGCCCGCCGTCGGGATCGTGCCGGAAGGCGATGCGACGCCCGTCTGGCGACCACGACGGCCCGAGGTCGTGCTCGTCGGTGACGAGCAGCCGGCGCAGCCCGGTGCCGTCGGCACCGACCACGTGCAGTTGCGCGCGGCCGTCGATCTCGCCCTGGAAGGCGAGCCTGGTGCTGTCGGGCGACCACGACGGCAGGGCCGTGAAGCCGGAGAACACGGTGCGGACCCTGCCACGATCGAGGTCTGCCACCCGCAGGGCCCCCTGCACGACATAGGCGAGCCACCGGCCGTCCGGTGACCAGGCCGGATGGGCGCCCTCGGGCAGGAGCCGGTGGGCGTCGGCGCCGTCGGGCCGCACGACCCAGATCTCGGCGCCGTCGGCCTCGTCGACCTCCACATGCGGCGCGGCCGCCTGCCGGCGGGTGAAGGCGATCCAGCGACCATCGGGGGACCACGCCGGCTGTGACGCCTGGACGCCGCGGGCGAACGACGTGACCCGTCGCTCGCCGGTGCCGTCGTCGTTCACGACATAGATCGCGTCGGCGCCGTCGCGGTCGCTGTAGAACCCGATGCGGTGGCCGTCGGGCGCCCACGTCGGCCACGTGTCGACCGACGGGTTGGTCGTGAGTGGCGTGGTGGTGTCGGTGGCGGCGTCGTGAAGATAGATGTCGCCGAGCGGCGAGGCGGTTTCGCTCACGAAGGCAACACGGTCGGCACGGGAGGACGGCATCCGGATGTTCGCCGAAGGTGGCCCGGGCGCGGGTCGGGGCCCGGGGCCAAGCGCCCCTTGGGCGGCCGGTGCCCGAGTCGTCTCGGACGGCGACGGGTCGGACGGGTTCCCATGTGAATGCTGCGGTCCCGCGGCCATCGGGAGGTCCGCCACCGGTCGCCGCGCGACGGCCCCGGGCCTTGCGCCGCCGGGAAGCGCGGCGATGGCGACGGTCACGGCCACGACCATCACCGCGGCGTGGCGTCGGCGCTGACGCCAACGCCGAGCCCGTCCCCGCAGCATCACCGTCTCGACGAGCTCGTCGAGACGGTCGGGCACGGTGAACTCGAAATCGTCAGATCGCGACAAGGCCACTCCCGAAGTCGTCGCCGAGCGTGCGGCGGAGGTTCTCGAGCCCGCGGCGGAGGTGGGTCTTCACCGATCCGGCGGCCAGTCCCAGGGCGGCGGCCACGTCGGCTTCGCTCATGTCGCCGAGATAGCGGAGGGCCACGACCTCCCGCTGGCGGGGCGACAGCGCAGCCAGGGCGTCGCGCAACGTGAGGTGCACGGCCGCGTCCTCCTCGATCTCGATCGGCCGTGCCCGGCGGAGCGGCGGCCGCTTCCGGCGGGTCGAGTCGATGGCCAGGTTGGCCGCCACCCGCAGCACCCACGCGTCCCGGTACGGCAGCCGACTGACCTTCGGCCACCGCTCGTAGGCCCGAGCCAGGGCCTCGGCGGCGACATCCTCGGCCGCCTGCTGGTCTCCGAGGATGCGGAACGCCACCCGGCCCGCGCTCGGATACAGCGCCGTGAACGCCTCCCGGAACGCCTCGTCGGCCGCACCCATCCGTGCAGTCAACGTTCGGGGGCCGACGCGGGATGACGCGAAGGAAAATCCGCCTCACCGTCACCCGCGACTCCTGCTCCAGCGTTGACCTGGATGATGACCCCCCGATCCAGGAACCTCATGACCGCCACACGAGCGTTGTCGCTCGGCCTCGTGCTGGCAACGACTTTCGCCTTGTCCATGGCGGTCACCGCGCGCGCCGGGCCCCAGGACTCCCGCACCATCCGGTACTCGCGCGCCTCGGGCGCCGGCGTCGTCCTCGGTGCCGGTGGTGGCCTCGGCCTGGCCTTCGAGCTCGACCACGAGGTCGCCATCCCCCGATGGGCCACCGCGGTCACGATCTCCATCACCGACGACAACGGGACGCCGGTGGCCGTCGTCGCCGCCGCCGCCGAACGGGACGCCGGCGGCTGGGCCGACGGGCCCCGAGCCGCACGGCGGATCGTGTGCAGCTCCCGCGAGCAGACGATGGGCGTGCCGCCCGGCGGGCGGCTGTCGGTGCGCCTGCACCTCGGCCCCGTGGTCGATCCGGGGCCCTGCGGACCGGTGGCGTCGATTCCGACCAGAGGGGTGATCGTCCTCCGGTTCACGCGATGACAAGGGGGTACCCCGCCTCCTCGGCGGGTATGAGCCTCACATGGACAATGACCAGAACAGCACAGCCGAGAACGTCAAGGACGCTCTGAAGGCCGACCTCGAGCAGACCAAGTCCGACATGCCCGGCATGGACGGCGAGGACCTCGATCAGGACGTCGACGACACCGTCAAGCAGGCAGCCGGCAAGGAAGAGCCCCCCGCCGTCTGAGCCTCGCCCGGCTCCCGCCGGTGCGATACTGCCCGGCGCAACGGTCGGGGGGATCGCACGGTGCCGCAGCTCGGGAGTTTCACGCTCAGCGACATGGTGCAGGCCAGCGCCGCGCTCAGGCGGCTCGGGCTCTATGCGCACTCGCTCGAGGACTTCGGTTCCCGGGTGGTCGAGCACCTCCGCCTTTCGCTCGTCGACCCGTCGACCGCGGAGCCCGAGACGGCGCTGGTGCGGTTCTACAAGACCCACCCCTACGGCGACCTGCTGCCCGCGCTGCAACGCTTTGCCGATCAGCTGCTCGATAGCGTGCGGCCGTCGGCGGCGACGAAGTGCCTCACGCTGCTCGCCACCGCCGGCGATGAGCCCGCGTGGTGCGACATCAACCAGTCGCAGGGCCACCGGGCGGTGCCGCTGCCGAGCGAGGAGGTCGTCGGCCGGCTGCCGATGATCGCTCAGCTGATTCACCAGTTCGGCTTGGCCGCCAGCTCGGTCATCGAGCCGGACCCCGACCTGCTGGTCGAGCTCGACGAGAAGACCTTCAACGTCTTCTACGTGCCGGTGGCGGAAGGAAGCCAGCACATCCCGGCGCAGGACTTCGTCGCCCGGTACGGGATCGAGTCCGCCCTCGGCTTCGGCGGGATGCTGCCGACCGGCGACCTCTACGCGGTGGTGCTGTTCAGCAAGGTACCGATTCCCGCCGAGACGGCAGAGCTCTTCAAGACCCTGGCGGTCAGCGTCAAGGTCGCCCTCCTCCCGCTGCTGAGGCTCCCGCTGTTCGGTGGCGCCGTCGGCGAGACCGTCGACCTCGATGACCTCGACGCCCGGCCGTCGGTGCGGGCGCGCACCATGGCGATCGAGCAGCTGCTCGAGGTGCACGAGCAGATCGCGACGGAGCAGGCGGGTCGGCTGGAGGCGGCGTGGCAAGTGGAACAGCAGCGGGGTCGGCAGCTGCGGGAGCTGGCTGACGCCGCCCTTGTCATCAACGCGAGCCTCTCGCTGGCCGAGATCCTCCAGAACGTGACACAGCGAGCCGGGGCCATCATCGGCGCCCACCGGGCCGTCACCAGCCTCTCGACCGACATCGACTGGGGCGAGGAAGTCGCCGCGGTGTCGGTCGACGACCGCGACGACGCCGACGACGAGCCCTCGGACGGCCCGCGGCTGGCGGCTCCCCTCGTTGCGCGCGACGGCTCCGACATCGGGCTCATACAGCTCTCGGACAAACACGGCGGCGCCGAGTTCGGGGCCGAGGACGAGGCGATGCTGGTGCAGCTCGCCCAGATGGCCTCGATCACGATCGAGAACGCGCGCCTCTACCAGCGCGAGCACGAGATCGCCGCCGAGCTGCAACGCAGCCTCCTGCCGCAGGTGCTGCCGACGTTCGAAGGGGTCGAGGTGGCGGCCCGGTACTACTCCGGCGCCACCGGGGTCGAGGTGGGTGGCGACTGGTATGACGTCTTCCCCGTCGCCGATGGGTGCTACGGGGTGGTGTTAGGTGATGTGGCCGGGCGCGGCATCGCCGCCGCCTCGGCCATGGGCCAGCTCCGGATGGCGCTGCGGGCCTATGCCATGGAGGAGGAGTCACCCAGCGCCGTCGTCGGCCGCCTCGACCGCCTCGTCCAGCAACTCGACCTCGTGGAGTTCGCCACCCTGGCCTACGGCGTCTGGGCCCCCGCGGCCGGGGGACTCGACCTCGTCCTCGCCGGTCATCCCGCCCCGATCGTGATCACGCCTGGCGGCGAGATCACGTTCGTGTCAGCCGAGCCCGCCGTCCCGCTGGGCGCCGTCCACGGCGCCACCTTCCCGTCCACCTGGATCGACCTCGCAGCTGGGTCGACGCTGCTGCTCTACAGCGACGGTCTCGTCGAGGCTCGCGACCTTCCGTTGGCCGCGGGCATGGAGCGCCTCCGTGGATTCGTGGCCGGCGGGCCGTCGGAGCTGGACCCCCTGTGCCAGCACATCGCGGAACTGGCGCTTTCGGCCGACGCCGACGACGACGTGACGTTGCTCGCGGTGCGGGCCGCCCAGGGATGAGGCTCAGTCGAGCAGGAGCTGCATCGACACCACGTCGAGCCATTTGCCCTGCTTGCGGCCGACCTCGCGCTCGGTGCCGATCAGCTCGAAGCCGCACCCGCGGTGCAGCGCGATCGACGCCTGGTTGCCCCCCACGATCCGCCCGATCACGGTGTGGAACCCGTGGGCCGTGGCCAGCCGCACCAGCTCGGTGAGCACGGCCCGCCCCACACCCTGGCCCCGGCGGGCCTCGTCGACGTAGACCGAGTCCTCCACCGTGGTGGCATAGGCGGGCCGGTCCCGGTAGATCGACAGCGACCCGAAGCCCGCCACCAGACCCTCGGCGTCGACGGCCACCACGGCCGGATGGGCCCCGGCGTGGGCGGTCAGCCAGTCCCGCTGCTGGTCCAGGCTCCTCGGCACGAGGTCGAAGGTGGCGTCGGAGCCTTCGACCTCCCGGTTGTAGATGGTCCGCGTCGCTTCGGCGTCGGCGAGGGTGGCCAGGCGGACCTCCATGGGAGCGGGAGGCTACCGGCAGCTACCATGTACCGCCGCGGTCCCGAGGGGTCGCCCGCCCCCTTAGCTCAGTCGGCAGAGCACAGCCATGGTAAGGCTGGTGTCGTCGGTTCGATTCCGACAGGGGGCTCGCACGTGCAGCACCGGCGGTACCTCAAGGCGGCGTAGCTCAGATGGTTAGAGCACTCGGCTCATAATCGAGTGGTCGTTGGTTCGAGTCCAACCGCCGCTAC
>DATLDH010000114.1:0-17198 GCA_035526015.1 Acidimicrobiales bacterium | reverse complement strand
CTGCTGGCCGAGTACCGGCGGACGACCCGCACCACCGTCGACGACGGCCTCCGCATCGAGGCCGGGCTGGCCCGCACCCAGCACCGCGAGGTCGACCCCGCCGAGGTCGAGCGCCGCCGCACCGCCATCATCGAACGCGGGCGGATGCAGAAGAGCTAGAGCAGGTCCGCCAGTTTCACCAGAGGGCGCGGGCCGATGTGGGAGATGACCTCGGCTGCGGCGATTCCGCCGACCTCGGCGCAGCGGTCGAGCTCCCATCCGCGAGCCAGGCCGAAGAGGAAACCGGCGGCGTAGAGGTCGCCGGCGCCGGTGGTGTCGACCACCTCGGTCGGCACGGCCGCCACCGCGTGGCGAGCGTCGCCGTGGGCCACGACCGAGCCGTGCTCGCCCCGGGTGACCGCGGCGATGTCGCACAGCGCGGCCAGCCGCCCGACCGCGGCGTCGAAGTCGTCGGTCTCGAACAGCGACAGCACCTCGCTCTCGTTGGCGAAGGTGATGTCGACATGGTCGGAGACGAAGGGGGTGAACTCGGCGCGGTAGCGGTCGACGAGGAAGCCGTCGGACAGGGTGAACGCGACCCGGCGCCCGGCGGCGTGGGCCTGCTCGGCCGCCGTGACCAGTGCGGCCCGCGCCTCGGGCGGGTCCCAGAGGTAGCCCTCGAGGAACGTCACGCCGGCGGTGCCGAGCACGGCCGGGTCGATGTCGGACGGGGCCAGCTCGGCGGCGGCGCCCAGGAACGTGCTCATCGTCCGTTCGCCGTCGGGGGTGACGAGCACGAGGCACCGGCCGGTGGGCTCGCCGCTGGTCGCCGGCGGCGTGTCGAAGCGGACGCCGGCGGCCCGGATGGCGTGGGTGAACACCTCGCCCAGAGGGTCGTCGCGCACCCGCCCCACGAACCCTGAGCGCCCACCGAGCGACGCCACCCCGACCGCCGTGTTGGCCGCCGACCCACCCGAGGCTTCGACGCCAGGCCCCATGGCGTCGTACAGCCGGGCCGACTCGGCGGCGTCGACCAGCTGCATGCTCCCCTTCACCAGCCCCTGCGCGTCGAGGACGTCCTCGCCGGCACGGGCCAGCACGTCCACGAGGGCGTTGCCGACGGCGAGCACGTCGAGCTGCGGATCGCCGGCCATGCCCGCCGAACGTAGTGGTAGACACGACCGGTGCCCACCGAAGACACTTCCCCCTCGTACCGGCTGCCCCGAACCGTCGTTCCCGAGCGCTACGAGCTGACGCTCACGCCCGACATCGAGGGCGCCTCGTTCCACGGCGAGGAGCGGGTCACGGTGACCGTCCACGAGCCCGTCACCGAGATCGTGCTCAACGCCATCGAGCTCGACATCCACACCGCCGAGCTGCAGTCGGCCGACGGCCGCGCCCTGGAGGGAACGGTGACGCTCGACGACGTCGAGGAGCGCGCCGTCATCACGCTGTCAGGCACCGCCGATCCCGGCGAGTGGACGCTGCACTGCACGTTCTCCGGCATCCTCAACGACAAGCTGCGCGGCTGGTACCGCAGCACGTTCACCGACGACGACGGCAACACCCACACGATCGCCACCAGCCAGCTGCAGGCCACCGACGCTCGTCGGGCCTTCCCGTGCTGGGACGAGCCCGACTTCAAGGCTGTGTTCGCCATCACCCTCGTGGTCGACGAGGGGCTCCTCGCAGTGTCGAACGCCGGCATCGTCATGGAGACCGATCTGGAGAACGGCCGACGGCAGATCACCTTCGCCGACACCATGAAGATGTCGACCTACCTGGTGGCGTTCGTGGTGGGCCCGCTGGAGGCGACCGACCCGATCGACGTCGACGGCGTGCCGCTGCGCGTCGTGTGCGTGCCGGGCAAGAAGCATCTGGCCGACTTCGCCCTCGAGTCCGGGGCCCACTCGCTCCGGTTCTTCACCGAGTACTTCGGCATCCCCTACCCCGGCGACAAGCTCGACCTGGTCGGGCTCCCCGACTTCGCCGCCGGCGCCATGGAGAACGTGGGTTGCGTCACCTTCCGCGAGGCCGTGCTGCTCGTCGATCCCGCCGCCGCGTCGCGCATCGAGCTCGAGCGGGTGGCCGACGTCGTCGCCCACGAGATCGCCCACATGTGGTTCGGCGACCTGGTGACGATGAAGTGGTGGAACGGGATCTGGCTCAACGAGGCGTTCGCCACTTTCATGGAGCTGCTCGCCGTCGACGACTTCAAGCCCGAGTGGGAGCGCTGGGTCAGCTTCGGGCGCAGCCGGGCCGCGGCCATGGTGGTCGACGGCCTCTCGGCGACCCGCACCATCGAGTACCCGGTCGGCCGGCCCGAGGAGGCCGACGGCATGTTCGACGTCCTGACGTACCAGAAGGGCGCGGCCGTTCTCCGCATGCTCGAGCAGTTCATCGGTCCCGACCAGTTCCGTGCCGGCATCCGTCGCTACCTCGACACCCACAAGTACGGCAACACCGAGACCGGCGACCTGTGGGACGCCATCGAGGCCGCCACCGGCGAACCGGCCCGGGCGACCATGGACTCCTGGGTCTTCCAGGAGGGCTACCCCGTCGTCGCCGTCGAGGGCGACGGCGCCTCGCTGCAGTTGGAGCAGCAGCGGTTCCTCTTCTCCGGCGCCACCGACGAGGGAGGCCAGGGCTCCGCCGACCCCACGCGCTGGCAGGTTCCGGTGCTGGTGCGGGCCGACGGCGACGTGCGGGCCCGCACGCTGCTCGGTGAGGCCATCGGCCGGCTCGAGCTGGAGAAGAAGCCGGAGTACGTCGTGGTCAACGAGGGGGGCTCGGGCTTCTACCGGGTGAAGTACTCGACGGAGCTGCTCGGTGCCCTCACCGAGGACCTGGCCGGGCGGCTCGCGCCGCTCGAGCGGCTGAACCTGGTCAACGACACGTGGGCCTCGGTCGTCGCCGGCCTGGCACCGCTGTCGGACTTCCTGGCCGCCCTGCCGGCCGACGAGGAGGACCCCAACGTGTGGTGGGCGGTGATCGACCCCATGGCGTTCCTCGCCACCATGTGCGAGGGGGATGACGCGGCCCGCTTCCAGACGTGGGCCCGGTCGGTGCTGCGGCCCGCCTTCGACACACGCGGCTGGGACGTGCCCGCCGGCAGCGGCGAGCAGGCTGGACCGCTGCGGGCCCTGCTCGCCCTCGCCCTCGGCACGTGGGCAGGCGACACCGAGGTCGCGGCCCAGGGCGTCGAGCGCCATGCAGCATGGGTCGCCGACCCCGCGTCACTACACCCCGACCTGGTGCCGACGGCCACGACCATCGTCGCCTTCAACGGCGACGCCGTCGCCTACGACGCCATGGTGCAGCGGTGGAAGCACCCGGCGACACCGCAGGAGGAGACGCGCTCGCTGTACGCCCTGGGCGACTTCCGCGAGCCGACGCTGGTGCAGCGCACCCTCGACATGCTGCTGCCCGACGTGCGCAGTCAGAACGCGCCGTTCCTGCTCATGTACATGCTGGCCAACGGCGCGGCCCGCGACGAGGCGTGGTCGTGGATCGAGCGTCACTGGGACGAGATGCGTGCCAAGTGGCCGGAGAACATGATCCCCCGCCTCGTGCACGACTACCTCAACGCCCGCATGCAGAACGGCATCACCGGCTTCGGCCCGGAGCTGGCGGCGCGGGCCAAAGCCTTCCTTGCCGCCCACCCGTTCGAGCCAGGCAGCAAGACCGTCGCCCAAGGCCTCGAGCGCCTCGACGTCCACCTGGCCTTGCGGGAACGGGAGACGCCGGCGCTGCTGGCCTTCCTCGCTCAGACCTGAGGGGGCTCCGCCGTCAGCGCGTCGATGCGCGTTCTGACCTGATCCAGGCGAGCCCGGGCCTGGGCGTGGAGCTGGCCCGCCCGCTCGTAGAGGTCGGCGGCCTCCTCGATGCCGATGTCGGCCGAGGACATGCGCTGGGTGAGCTCCTCGAGCTCGGCCACCAGCTCCTCGTACGACGCGTCGGGCCCGGGGACCTCGGTCACGCGCGCACCTCCTCGACCCGGGCGGTGAGCGCACCGCGCGCCAGCTCTACGTCGACCGTCACTCCCGTGGCGACCTGCTCGGCGGCCCGCACGACCGCACCGCTCGCGTCGCGCACGACGGCATAGCCCCGCTCGAGCACGCGCACCGGGCTCAGTGCCTCCAGCTGGCGACCGGCGCCGACCAGCGCCAACTCGGCGGCGGCGGCGCGGCGGCGGACGGGGCCGTGCCAGTCGAGGTGGGTCAACTGCGCCTCGGCGCGCGTGAGGCGGCCGCCCGGATGCAGCAGGTCGAGGCGGCCGGCGGCGCGTTCGAGCAGCGACGCCGATGCCGCCAGCCGCCGCTGAAGCGACGTGGCGGCGTCCAGGGCGACGAGACGACGCCCGGCCGACTCGACCCGTCGCGCCAGCAGGTCGCGCGCCAGGTCGAGACGACGGTCGAGCTCGGTGACCAAGGTCCGCTGGTCCGGGACGACGGCGGCCGCGGCGATCGACGGCGTGCCGCACCGCAGGTCGGCCACCTCGTCGCAGAGGGGTCGGTCGTTCTCGTGGCCGACGGCTGACACCACGAAGCAGGACGCGGCGGCGATGGCCCGGCAGAGGGCCTCGTCGCTGAACGGCAGCAGCTGGGTGGCGTCGCCGCCGCCCCGGGCGAGGATCACGACGTCGACGTCGTCACGGGCGTCGAGATCGGTGAGAGCGGCGGCCATCGACTCGGCCGCCCCCGGGCCGCTCACCGTCACCTCGCGGAACGTGACGGGGTACCCGGGGAAGCGAACGGCGACAACCGACTCGATGTCGCCGCGCACGGCCGCCTCGCTGCCGCAGATGACAGCGATGCGGCGCGGCAGCGCCGGAAGCGGTCGGCGGGGACGGCCGAGGATGCCTTCGGCGTCGAGCCGGGCCCGCACCTCGGCGATCATGGCGGCGACGGCCCCTTCGCCGACCGGCACGACCTCGACCGCGAGCAGCTCCAGCGCGCCGCGCTCGTTCTGCCAGTTGAGGCTGCCGGTCACCTGCACCCGCTCACCGTTCACGGCACGGCACGGCCGTCCGCCCGGCACGGCCACACTGATCTGGGCAGCCCGGTCGCGCAGACTGAAATAGGTCCGCCCCGATGGGTACTTCTTCGGGTTGTGCACCTCTCCCTCGACGGCGATGCGGCCGATGGCGGCGCCGGCTCTGGCGATCTCGGCCGCCAGCCGCACCAGGCTCACCCGCCGCGGCCCCGCCGCCTCCGGTTCGTCGAACAAGCTCACCCGACCGAGCGTAGTTACGCTGCCGCGCCATGAAGCTGTTGTGGTTCCACCTGATGCCGTACCCGGAGCTGCCGGAGGACTTCCGGCAGCGGGCCAGCAGTGTGTGGGTCGACATCCCCAGCGACCTGCTCGACGCCCGGGTGGTGGCGGACTCCTACAACCTCTACCTCGACCAGCTCGAGCACGCCGACGCCGTCGGCTTCGACGGCATCTGCGTCAACGAGCACCACCAGAACGGCTACGGCCTCATGCCGTCACCGAACCTCATGGCCGCCGCCCTGACGCGTCGTACCGAGCGGGCCGCCATCGTCGTGATGGGCAACTCGCTCGCCCTCTACAACCCGCCCGTCCGGGTGGCCGAGGAGTTCGCCATGCTCGACTGCATGTCGAACGGCCGGCTGGTCGCCGGCTTTCCGGTGGGCACGCCCATGGACACCGTCTTCTGTTACGGCCAGAACCCCGGCACGCTCCGCCGCAAGTACCACGAGGCCCACGACCTCATCATGCGGGCGTGGAAGGAGCCGGAGCCGTTCGCCTTCAACGGCGAGTTCACCCAGCTGCGCTACGTGAACCCATGGCCACGACCGCTGCAGCGGCCGCATCCGCCCGTGTGGATTCCCGGCGGCGGCTCGATCGAGACCTGGGAGTGGACGGCGGAGATGGACTACGTCTACTGCTACCTCTCGTATTTCGGCTACAAGCTCGGCAAGGCCACCATGGACGGGTTCTGGCAGCGCATCGAGCAGCTCGGCTACGACGACAATCCCTACCGGGCCGGATTCCTGCAGTTCGTCGGCGTGGCCGACACCGACGAGGAGGCCATGCGCCTCTACAAGGAACCGGCCGAGTACTTCTACGGCCGCTGCCTGCACGTGAACCCCGGCTTCGCCGACCCCCCCGGCTACCAGTCGGAGGCGACGGTGAGGGGCAAGGTGCAGTCGATGGTGGCGCAGGCGGCCCGCTCGGGCGGCGGCCCCGGCGGCCCGCTCACCTGGGAGGACATGGTCGACAAGGGCTACGTCATCGTCGGGAGCCCCGACACCGTGCGGGAGAAGCTGGAAGAGGTGGCGACCAGCCTGCGCGTGGGGCATCTCATGCTGCTGCTGCAGTTCGGCAACATGCACCCCGAGCTGGTGCAGCAGAACACCGACCTGTTCGCCGACAAGGTGCTGCCCGGCCTGCGCGGTCTGTGGTCGGACTACGAGGACCGCTGGTGGCCGGAGGCCTGCGCCTGATGGCCCCGCGCCTGATCTACCTGCACGGATTGGCCGGTGGGCCGGAGCTGTCCCCGGCCGTCGCCGGCCTCACCGACATCGACGTCATCGCCCCGGTGCTACCCGGCTTCGACGGCGGGCCGGGCTTCGAGCCGCCGTCGGACCATCTCGGGTGGCTCACGCTGGTGTGGGACGCGCTGGACGCCACCGGGGCGCTCCCCTGTCCGGTCATCGGCGCGTCGGTGGGCGGCATGCTGGCCGCCGAGCTGGCCGTGCTCCGCCCCGAGGCCGTCACCCGGCTGGCGCTGCTCGCCCCCCTCGGCCTGTTCGACGCCGACGATCCCGGTGAGGACCCGTTCGCCGTCCCGGGGCCGGCCCGGCTCCCGCTGCTGTTCTCGAGCGATGTGCCGACGCCGTTCCTGGAGTCGTTCCCCGATCGCGAGCCGGCCGAGCAACTGGTGGCCCGCTTCCTGGTGCAGGTGGCGGCGGCCAGCCTGGTGTGGCCCTTCCCCGACCGCGGTCTGGCCGGCCGGCTGCACCGGCTCACGGCGCCGACGCTGCTGGTGTGGGGTGAGGCCGACCGCATCGCGCCGGTGGCGCTGGCGGAGCGCTGGCCGGCCGACGAACGGGTCCATGTGCCTGGCGCCGGCCACATGGTGGAGTGGGACGCACCAGAGCAGGTCGGCAGCGCCCTCCAGAAGTGGGTGAGCTAAGCGGTGCGGGCGATGGGTTGCTGGCTGGCCACGACCGTCAGGAGTATGACCAGGGCCGACGCCTCGCGACGGGTGAGCCAGGGCAGCACGTCACCGAGGTGGGTGGCACCTGCGAACTGACGCAGGATCCGGGCCGATTCGTCGGGCCCGAGCTGCTCCACGAGGCGCTCGATCTGTTCGGCCTGCCGCGCCGTCGCGTTCATACCGTCCACTGCCACCACCTCCCGGAGTCCTGAGGAGAACGGCCCAACCGGGCCATCGTGACGCGAATCACGTCGTTCCCGCCGGATAGAGGGGTAGAACCTGTCGATGGTGGCTGCGCTGCGTGAGCTTGCCCGGGTGATCAGATGGGATGAGCCCTGGGCCTATGAGGACGACGACGAGGACCGGGGCGACGGAAGTGCCGACGACCGCGTCGACGGGCCGTGTGAGGATTGATGGATGGCCACCGCCTCCCCCGGGCCCTCGCCCAACCCCAACGCGCTGCGCTTCGCCCTCGACACCACGCTGCCAGGAACGCTGAGCTTCAACTCCGCCGACGAGGCGGCGAATAACGCATTCGCCGCCGCGGTGTTCGCTGCCCCGGGTGTGGCGTCGATCTTCGGGGTGAACGACTTCGTCACGGTGAACCGCGTGGCCGGGGCCGACTGGGACCCGATCATCGCCGCCGTCACCGAGGCCGCCGCGCAGCACCTGTAGGAGCAGGCAACCTCTAGCGAACCAGGACGTCCTCGGCCGTCGCCGCCACGACCCTGTTCCGCCGCCGCTTGGCCCGGTACAGCGCGGCGTCGGCCCGCCCGGTCAGCTCCACTCCCGTCTCTCTCCCGTCCCACTGGGCGACCCCGCCGGATGCCGTGAGGTCGCCCGGCGTGGCCTTGCGGATCCGGTCGACGACAGCGAGGGCCTCCGGCATGCCGCACTGCGGCAGCAGTACGGCGAACTCCTCCCCTCCGTACCGGGCGACCAGGTCGGTTTCGCGCAGGATGGGGGCCCACACCCGCGCCGCCTCGGCCAGCGCGAAGTCGCCCGCGAGGTGGCCGTAGGCGTCGTTGAAGGCCTTGAAGTGGTCGATGTCGATCATGGCCACGCAGAAGGGCTGGCCCGAGCGCCGGGCCCGCTCCACCTCGGCGTCGAGGTCCTCGTCCCAGACCCGCCGGTTGGGCAGACCCGTCAGCTGGTCGCGGCGGGCGAGGCGGCGCACCTCGTGCTCGGCCCGGCGGCGGTAGTACAGGGCGCGGTCCAGGATCACCAGACCACCGAGCAGGATGATGCCGAGGGCGGCGGCGATGGTCACGACGGCACGCCGCAGCACGCCGGCCCCCTCGAGCGCAACGGCTCTCGACTCCTGCACCAGCACCCCCCAACCGAGGGCGCGGACCGGGGCATATGCCGCCAGCGACGGCTGGTCGCCACCTTCGACCACGAGGCCGGATCGTCCGGCCAGCGCCTCGCTCATCAGCGGGTTGCGGACATGACTCAGCCCTTCGGGCAGACCCACCGGGCTGACCAGGGCGGTACCGGCGCGGTCGGCGATCGTCACGCCGAGCTGGCCACCCTTGGCCAGGGTGTTGGCGAAGGACTGGAGGGTACCGGCGTCGAACGCCACCACGACGGCGCCGAGCACGACCTCGGCCGTCCCGCCCGGCTGCAGGACGGTCACCGGCGAGGCCACGGCGACGACCCGCGGGCTGGCCTCGCTTGGGAAGACGAAGACATTCGACACGTAGGGCCGCCCCGTGAAGGTCATGCCCCGGTACCAGTCCTGATCGCGCATCTCCTGGCCGGCCAGGCCCGCTGAGCTGGGGAGGCCGACGACGACCTTGCCGGCGGGGTCGGTCACGTACGTGGCCACCACCCCCTTGCGCACCGTGAACAGCTGCTCGGCGACACCCTCGACCAGGTCGAGCTCGCCGCCCGTCACGGTCCCGTCCCGGAGGGCCTCGACGACCTCGGGACGGCGGGCCGACGCGGTGACGAGGTCGGCGGCCCCTTCCAGTTGCTGCTCCACGCCGAGGGCGCCGAGTGTCGCCGAGGCCTCGAGCGTCTGCTCGGCCTGCTCGGTCACCCCGGTGGTGCCGAGGGCGACCGCCGACCAGGCCAGGGCCACGAGGGGCCCAAGGGTCAGCGCGGCCAGAAGGAGGACGAGCCACCGGCCGGTGAGGTGATCGCGGGCACGGGACACTCCCCGCCATCGTAGGGGTCAGTGCTGGGCGAGGTACGAGCGCAGCGTGGCCAGGCTGCGGCTGAGCCTGCGCGACACCTGCATCTGGCTGCGGCCTATGGCATCGGCGATCTGGCTCTGGGTCATCTCCTGCTCGAACCGCATCCGCAGGATGGTCCGGTCCTCCTCCGACAGCAGCGCTATCGCCGCGCCTACCTGGGCCGAACGGTCGGTGTCGGCATAGCCACGGTCCGGGGTCCCCAGGGTGTCGACCAGACTCGTGTCCTCCCCGCGCCTGGGAGCGTCGATCGACTGGGCCTCGAGGGCCCGGCCCACCTCCAGCGCCTCGGCGACCTGCTCGGCGCTGAGCCCGGCGGCGTCCCCGATCTCCTGCAGCGTCGGAGACCGCTGCAGCTCCTCGGTACAGCGTTCGACGGCATCACGCGTCGCCAGGTAGCGCTCCTGCAACGAGCGTGGCACCCGCACCCTCCAACGTGCGTCGCGGAAGTGGTGCTTGAGATGACCGACCATGGTCGAGGTGGCGAAGGTGCTGAACTTCACGCCGTGCTCCGGGCTGTACCGCTCGGCGGCACGGACCAGACCCTCGAGCGCGACCTGCACCAGGTCGTCCATCGCCTCACCGCGGCCGCGGTAACGGGACGCCACTGCGTGGGCTAGGCCGATGTTGTCCTCCACCAGCCGGTCGCGCAGCTGGTGGGCGGTCACCTCCGGAGCGAGACTGGTCTCGATCATCGCGGTGTCCGGAAGAGCTCGCCCAGGCCGGTGACCGACAGCACCTGCTCGACTGCTTGGGCGTTGCCGGCCAGCGCCAGGCCCCCACCCTTGCGCCGTAGCGCATCGGCCAGGTCGGCGATGAGGCCGACGCCGACGGAGTCGAGGGCGGTGATGCGACCGAGCTCGATCACGACGTCAGTGACCGGGCCCAGGGCCAGATCGCGGAGCCGGGCCGTGGTCGCCGGGTCGACGGAGGCGTCGAGGACACCGGCGATCCTCAGGCGCGCTCCTGAAGCAGAGGTCTCGTGCAGGAAGGTCACAGCCACATCCGCCTCCTTCGTCGGTTTCGACTCGGCGGCTGACTGCTCAACCGGATCCAGCGTACCCACGCAGGACACGTTTCTCACCTAGGCCCGAGACATCCCTGCCGCGGCGCCGGCGGACCGGACGACGTCCTCGGCCACATCCCTGAGCTTGCGGTTCTCGGTCTGCGATGCGCGCCTGAGCAGCTCGAACGCGGCGTCCGGGCCGAGTCCCTCGCGCACCATCAGGATTCCCTTCGCCTGGCCGATCTGGTCCCGCGACTCGAGAGCGACGCCGAGATGGGCCACGCGCGCCCTTTCCTCGAGGAGTGCCTGCATGTTGACCAGCGCGATCGTGGCCGGCGCGGCCAGTGACGCCACTGGGTCCGCGTCCGACCGCTCGAACGGTGCACCGCGTGAGTACAGATTCATGACCCCCACGCGCGCACCCCGCACGCTCAGCGGCTCGGAGAACACCGAACGCAGGCCGAGCCGGGCCGCCGCTCGCACGAACCGCGGCCAGCGGCCGTCGGTCGGGTCCTCGACCAGGGTCCGGTCGCCGGACCGGAAGGCATGGAGGCACGGCCCATCGTCCAAGGAGTACTGGAGGCGG
This sequence comes from Acidimicrobiales bacterium, assembly GCA_035526015.1. Taxonomy (GTDB): domain Bacteria; phylum Actinomycetota; class Acidimicrobiia; order Acidimicrobiales; family DATLDH01; genus DATLDH01. The sequence goes on along the minus strand of DATLDH010000114.1, from coordinate 6,246 downwards.
TCGAGGGACTCGGCCCACGGGTCGGACGTGCCGATCGAGAAGGACCCGTCGGGTTCCACCACCGACACGCCGCAGGAATCGCACGCCGGGATGGCGGCCACGACCGCACGGGCGATGCGCTCCAGGACGCTGTCGAGGGACTCCTCGGCCAGCAGAAGGGTGCCCAACTCGAACGAAGCGCTCAGAGTTTCCGGCCGGACAGTCGACATACCACTCCGTTCTGCTCAGAAGTGGCGGCCGTTGTCTGGAGTCGGCGCTCCCAAGGGGTTCTCCCCAGATTACCGCGTCGCTGCCTTCTTTGCTCCCGATCGCTTCACCGGCGTGCGCTTGGCGGGGGCGCGTGTCTTCACCTGACGGCGTCCCGAGCGCTCGATGGCGGCCACGCTGCCGCCCAGGTAGCCCTCCACCACGGCAGGGTCGTGGATGACGACATCGGGCTGGCCGCGTGCGATGACACGCCCGAGCTCGAGGGCGATCAGCTCGTCGGAGACCGACTGCACGAGCGGCATGTCGTGCTCGACCACCACCAGGGCCGTACCGGTGCGGTCGCGGATGTCGAGCAGGAGCGGCCCGAGGGCCTCGGTCTCACGCTGGGCGATGCCGGACGACGGCTCGTCGAGGAGGAGGACGGTCGGCTCGTGGGCGAGCGAGCAGGCCAGGTCGACGACACGGCGCGTGCCGGTCGACAGCTCGCCCACGAACTTGTCGGCGAAGGCCTGCAGGTTCATGAGCTCGATGAGATCGTCGACGTCGTGGTCGACGATGCGCTCGGCGACCTGCACTGCCGGCGAGAGCAGGGCCGCGGCGACAGGGTCGCGGACGGTGATGTGCCGCTCGCGCGCCACGGCGATCGTCTGTCGCACGGTCATGGAGGGGAACAGGCGGGCGTCCTGGAACGACCGCCCCAGCCCGAGAGCGGCGCGGCCGTCTGGGGGAAGGGTCGTGACGTCGACGCCGTCGAGGGAGAGGTTGCCCCCCGAGGGGGTGACGAAGCCGGAGATGAGATCGAACAGCGTGGTCTTGCCCGAGCCGTTGGGGCCGATGATGCCGATGATCTGGCCCTGTCGCACCGAGAGGCTCACCTCGTTCACGGCGCGCACACCACCGAAGCTGACCGAGAGCTCGTGAGTCTCCAGCGCCACGCGATGCTCGTGCCCGCAGTGGTCGCAGACGGCGATGAACGGCTCTTTCGTCACGATGTCGGCGGCGCGCGTCTTTCCGGCGGCGCGGCCGTTGGCCTTGGCCGCGACCGAGGCCGTGCCCTGCAGGAACACGGCCCGCAGGATGTCCGGACGGTTCAGCAGGTCGGCCGTCGGCCCGTCGAAGCGGACCTCGCCCTTCTCCATGAACACCGCTCGCTGGGCGAGGGTGATGGCCACGTTCACCGACTGCTCGACGAGCACGACGGTGGTGCCGTTGGCGTGGATGGCGCGCACGATGTCGAGGAGCTGGGAGACGATCACCGGCGCCAAGCCGAGGCTGAGCTCGTCGATCATCAGCAGCCGCGGCCGGGCCAGGAACGCCTGGGCCAGGGTGAGCATCTGCTGCTCGCCCCCCGACAGGTTGCCGGCCTTCTGCTGCCACCGCTGCTCCAGGATGGGGAAGTACTCGAGCACCTGGGCCCGCGCCTGGGCGAGGTACTCGGGTTCGGAGTCGAAGAGCCAGCCGGCCAGCAGCAGGTTCTCCTCCACCGTGAGCGTGGGGAACACGCCCTTGCCGCCCGGCATGAAGACCACGCCGAGCCCGACGGTCTCGTTGGGCCCGTGTCCGGTGATGTCGCGGCCGTCGAAGGTGATCGACCCGGCGGTCGGCTCGAGCAGGCCGCTGATGGCATTGAGCAACGTCGATTTCCCCGCACCGTTGGTGCCCAGGAGGGCGACGATCTCGCCCCGCTCGACGTGGAAGTCGACGCCGAACAGGACCTGCGTGCGGCCGTAGCCCACGTCGAGATTGCGGGCCACCAACAGGGCGTCGTCCGATGGCTCCGAGGTCACCGTCGCCGCGCCAGGTGTGCGCGCCTCGATGGCGTCGTCGACACGCACGTCGGCCAGGAGGCTGGGCACGACGACCCCCTTCCAGCGCGCCACCCACCGGAGCACGGCATCGCGCCAGCTGTACAGGAGGCCGCCGAGGCCGGCGGGCAGGAACAGCAGGATGATGAGCACCCCCACGCCGCTGGCCAGCAGCCGGCTGAGGGGCTGCCGGGTGAACGGCGAGTAGTCGAGCAACGTGAGATAGCCCGCCCCGAGTACCGCGCCAGGCACCGAACCGAGGCCCCCGATCACCGCCATGCTGAAGACCTTCAGGCTCGATTCGGTCTGCAGCACGGTGCTGCTCACCCCGTGCTGGTGGAAGACATAGAGGCCCCCGGCGAAGGCGGCGATGAAGCCGGACAGCGCGAACGCGCTGATGCGGGCGCGTAGAGGACTGACGCCATAGGACTGGGCCGCCCGCGCGTTGTCTCTCGTGGCCACGAGGATGCGGCCGGTGCGCGAGTTCCGGAGAGAGCGAACCGAGGCCGCGACCAGGGCGAAGGCCACCAGCAGGAAGTAATAGAACGAGTGCTCCTGCTCGAGGTCGAACTTGTCGAACAGCACGGGCCGGAGGATGCGGATCCGCTCGTCGGGCACGAGCCAGCCGAAGTACTCGGCGTTGAGGAAGAACGAGCCCGTCGTGAGGGCGAAGGCCAGCGTCACCACGGCGAGGAACGGCCCGCGTATGCGGAGGGCCGGCAGACCCATGGCCACGGCGATGGCCGCGCCGACCATGCCGGCCACCAGCAGGCAGAGGAAGAAGTTCCAGCCGTGCTGGGTCAGTGTGCCGGCGACGGCGGCCCCGAAGGCGACGAACGCGAGCTGGCCCAAGCTGATCTGACCGGCCCAGCCGGTGAGGATCACCAGTGACGAGGTGATCATCGCCAGGATGAGGCCGATGCCGACGAGGTTGAGCTGGCTCCCGCTCAAGATGGACGGCGCAATGAGGAGCAGGAGCCCGAACAACCCCCCGAGGACGACGAGGCCCCACCGCACGACGGCCAGCTCCTTCAGCTCGCGCGGGATGGGCCGCACCTCGCGCGTCGCGGTCCAGGTGGAGATGCCCGTCTCATCCGCGCGGGTGACCAGCTGGCGGCGTTGCAGCAGGAGCGCGCCGAGGATCACGAAGAACAGCACGGCATCGACCACCAGCGTGCGGTGGGTCTCGAACAGCACGGCCTGCTCCATGATGCCGAGCAGGATGGCGGCGGCGAAGGTCGTTCGCAGGTTCTCCATGCGGCCGATGACAGCCGCGGCGAGCGCGCGCAGCAGGAGGCTCGGCCCGAGCACGTTGCCGATGGAGACCCCCTGGATGGGCAGACGCAGGAGTACGCCCAGCCCCGACAGGCCGGCGGCGATCACCCAGACGAGGGTGCCGATGCGCTTCACCGGCACTCCGAGCAGAGCGGCGCGGTCGGAGGACTCGGCCACGGCCCGCACGGCGATGCCGACGCGGCTGTAGCGGAAGAACGCCGTGAGTGCGACAACCACGATCGGCACGACGACGACGATGAGCAGGTGACCGGCGCGGAACGTCACCGGGAACCAGTTGAACGTGAAGTCGAACGGCACGGGCGGCTGCGGCGCCCGGTCGTAGTCGAAGAGCCGGGGCAGGCCGAGCTGTCCGAAGGCGAAGATCTGCAGCAGCCCGATGGTCGCAACCGTGAGCAGCAGGCGAGGAGCGTGGGCGAACCGACGGATGACGAGAACCTCGGTCAGCCAGCCGAGCGCGAGCGCGGCGGCGAACCCGCAGGCGAGTGCCAGGAAGAAGGGCCACTTGGGGCCGACGATGAGCGATGCCGTCAGGATGGCGGCGAGCCCGCCCAGGTCGCCCTGGGCGAAGTTGATGATGCGGTTGGCCCGGTAGACGAGCACCAGCCCCATCGCCACCAGCGCGCTCAGCGAGCCGAGCACGACACCGAGGAACAGGATGGGCAGGGGCGCGGGGTACAGGACCCGCACGAAGACCAGGAAGCCGAGGGCGGCGAGCCCGATCTGGACCCGGTCCCGCATGTCGACGTCCCGCCAGATTCGTCCCAGTCGCCCCAACGTGCCCCCCAGGTCGTCTCGGCCAGGTTCCGCACGCCGACGCGTCCGAAGACCTGCTGCGTAGGATGCTCGCAGAACTGGGGGAGGCACGCATGACGCTCCGAGACTTCGCCGACCGGTACGGGGTCACCCTGGCCGTGGTGGTGGCACTCACGCTGGTGCTCGTCATCACACCGGGCAACGTCGACCGTCGCGCTCTCGACGTGGGATCGGGCTCGGCCGCCGGCGCCGGCGCCGTCGACCCCGGCGCTGTCGGGGGTGTGACCGAGACGCCCACCGCAGGGGGTGTTGTCGCGGCCGACGGCACGGTGACGGCCGGCGACGGCAGCACGATCGTGGCCCCGGGCGGCACCACCAGCGGCGGCTCGACGCGCGCGACGACGAAGGGCGGGACCACCGCCGCCTCGGCCGGCACGCCGCAGATCCAGCTGGGCAAGGGTCCGTGCCGGCCCGACGGGCGCGAGCTCGGCATCGCCAGGTACATGCCGCCGTGCCTGCTGTTCACGGGCTCGAACGGCGGCGCCACCGGACGGGGGGTCACCGGCGACAAGATCAAGATCGTCCGCCACGTCCCCCAGGTCGATCCCGCCACCCAGGCCATCCTCGAGGGCGCCAAGCTCGCCGACGAGCCGGCCGAGGTGACGCGGGCGTTCAAGGCACTGTTCCGCTACGCCAACATGCACTACGAGACCTATGGCCGTGAGGTCGAGTACCTCGAGTACCAGGCCAGCGGCCCCAACGAGAGCGACGAGGCCATGAAGGCCGACGCCGTGAAGCTCGCCGACATGAAGCCGTTCGCCGTGTTCGGCGGCCCGGCCCGCGGCATCCTCGCCAAGGAGCTGGCCCAGCGGGGCATCATCTGCATCTGCAGCGTCTCGCTGCCCAGCGGCTTCTACAACGCTCAGCCGCCCTACATCTTCAGCTCCCTCCCCACCGTCGACGAGCACGGGATCGCGTCGGCCGAGTACATCGGCAAGCGCCTGGGCCGTAAGAACGCGGTGTTCGCCGGCGACGAGTTCGCGCCGGGCCAGGGGTTCAAGACCAAGCCCCGGAAGTACGGCCTCATCTTCGTCGAGGGTGAGAAAGGTCAGGTCTACCCCGAGGGCAAGCAGGCCCGTGACCTCTGGATCAAGGAGATGGCGAGGTACGACCTCAAGTACGAGGTCGAGATCGGCTACCTCTACGATCCGGGCCGCAACCAGCAGGACATGACCAACATCATCGCCACCATGAAGAGCAAGGGCGTGACCACCGTGGTGCTCCTGGTCGACCCGCTGACGCCGATCATCCTCACCGCGGAGGCGACCCGCCAGCAGTACTTCCCCGAGTGGTTCGTCACCGGCACCGGGCTGAGCGACACCAGCGCGGCGGGGCGCATCTACGACCAAGCTCAGTGGCGGCACGCCTTCGGCGTCACGCCGCTGTGGGTGACCTGGACCGAGCCGGCGAAGTCCGAGGGTTACCGCGAGTTCCACCACGGCATGCCCGGCATGCGGCCCAACGACGAGGGCGTGCTGATCAACATCTACCGGGCGCCGGTCCAGCAGCTGTTCACCGGCATCCACATGGCCGGGCCGCGGCTCACCTCTGACACCTTCGCCCAGGGTCTGTACAACTATCCGAAGACCGGCGGCACCGCGGCCGCTCCCCTCGTCTACATCACCCGGAAGTATCCGACCCAGATCAAGGACTTCGCCGAGGTGTTCTACAAGGCCGACGAGCCCGGTCGGGACGAGCGGGGCGAGCAGGGCAACGGGATGATGATGAAGGCCGACGGCGGCAAGCGGTATCAGGCGGGCCAGTGGCCGGTCGGCGATCCGAAGGTCTTCAACGACCCGACCGCGCTCGCCGTCAGCGACAACCCGCCCGGGGGCGGTCCGTTCCCGCACGAGCAGGACGGTCACCAGCATCCCGCATCGCAACGATGCATGACCTGCTGAACGCGGCCACGCACACCGCCCACACCATCAGCGCCAAGTAGGGAATCTCGCTGATCACGCTCATGCCGGTCGGCGCCGCATGATGAGCGCTCCGGCCGCGGCGGATGCCAGCAGGGCACCGGCGACCAGGGTGAGGGCGTTGCTACGGACCCCTGATCCGGCCGGCGCCAGCGGTGCGGGCGGGATGCCGACGCCCTGCACCATGGCCGCACCGTCGAAACGGG
>DATLDH010000113.1:0-2995 GCA_035526015.1 Acidimicrobiales bacterium | reverse complement strand
GGCGGCGCCCTGGCGGTGCTGACCGCCGACTGCGCGCCGGTGGCCCTGGCCAGCAGCGAGGGCGTGATCGCTGTCGCCCACGCCGGCTGGCGGGGCGTGGCTGCCGGCGTAATCGAGGCCACCGTGGCCGAGATGGAAGCCCTCGGCGCGACCGCGATCGAAGCCGCCATCGGGCCGTGCATCCACGCCGAGTGCTACGAGTTCGGCCCGGCGGAGCTCGACGGCGTGGCCGCCCGCCTCGGTGACGACGTTCGCTCCCGCACCAGCGCCGGCAGGCCGGCGCTGGACCTCCCGGCCGCCGTGCGCGCCGCCTTGCGACGGGCCGGCGTGGAGACGGTCACCGACGTCGACGTCTGCACCGCATGTTCGCCGGACCATTTCTCCTGGAGGGCCCGGCAGGAACTGCAGCGCCAAGCCACGGTGGTGTGGCGGTGACCCGCCCGGGAGGCGGGTCCAATGTGTCGAACGGCACGGTCGTCGACGTGGTCGACCGGCTGGCCGAGGTACGCGCCCGCATCGAGGCCGCCGGCCGGGCGCCCGACGATGTCGTTGTGGTCGCAGTGACGAAGGGTTTCGGCGTCGATGCAGTTGAGGCGGCCACCGCCGCCGGCCTCGTCGACGTCGGCGAGAACTACGCCCAGGAACTGGCGGGCAAGGTCGACGAGACGCCCGCCAACGCCGAGCGGCGCTGGCACTTCCTCGGCGGCATCCAGCGCAACAAGGTGCGGATAATCGCAGCTGCGGTGCACCTTTGGCAGGGTGTCGACCGGGTGTCAGCCGGGGAGGAGATCGCCCGGCGTGCTCCCGGCGCCAAGGTGCTCGTGCAGGTGCGGATCACCGAGGACGACGCTCGCAACGGCTGCGATCCCGACGGGGTCCCCGAGCTCGTCGAGCGCCTCGACCACCTCGGTCTCGACGTACGGGGGCTGATGGCGGTGGGGCCGGCGGGGCCGCCGGAATTGGCCCGGCCCGGTTTCCGGACGGTCAGCGCGCTGGCCGACCGGCTGGGGTTGGCGGAGCGGTCGATGGGCATGACTGATGACCTCGGTATCGCAGTCGAGGAGGGCTCGACGATGGTCCGCGTCGGGCGTGGTCTGTTCGGAGCGCGCCCCGGCGCGCCGAAGTTGCGGCGATAGGCTCAGGAAGCCAAGGAGGCGACGCGGTATGGCATCAATCTGGCGACGGACCATGGTCTATCTGGGCTTGGTCGACGACGAGGAATACGAGGAGTACGAGCCGTACGACGAGCCCCAGACTCAGGCCATGCCTACGGCCACGCCGCCCCGTCGGGGCGCCCGGGCGATGCCCGACCCCATGGATGGCGCGTACGACCCCGAGCCGAGCGGGGTGCGCACTTTGCCCCGTGACGAGGGCTTCACCGCCGAGCCTCGGGCCATGGAGCCCCGTGTCGCCGAAACGAGGAACCTCGGAGGCAGCGGCATCGGCGCCACCAGCGGCATGGGGAGCAGCGGCGCGGTGACCGTGCAGCCGCGGCCCTCGGTGGTGCGCCCGTTCAGCCAACCGCAGGCGGCCAAGGTCCACATCACCGTGCCGGTAGGGTTCAACGACGCCCAGGAGATCGGAGACAAGCTGAAGGCCAACCAGCCGGTGATCGTGAACCTTCAGGGGATCGATCGCGACCTCTCACGGCGGCTCATCGACTTCTCCTCGGGACTGACCTACGGCTTGGGCGGCGCCATGGAGCGCGTGGCGGAGCAGGTGTTCCTGCTCACGCCCTCGAACGTCGAGGTCTCGGCGGAAGAGAAGCGTCGCCTGCAAGAGCGCGGGCTGTACCGCGCCTGACGTGTCGGAAATCATCTGCAGGCTTCTTCAGGCCTACCTCATCGTCATGTTTGCCCGGATCATCCTGTCGTGGTTCCCGATCAACGCGGGCTCCGGATTGGCGACGGTGTACGGGTTTCTCTACTCGATCACCGAGCCGGTGCTCGGACCGATCCGGAGGGTCATCCCGCCCCTCGGCGCCGGCGGCATGGGCATCGACCTGTCGCCGATCATCGTCTTCTTCGGCATCACGATTCTGCAGAACGCGATCTGTTAGCTACCGTGTGAGGGTCTACGGCGGAGGATGTGATGATGGTTTGGCGCGGCTGGTCTAGAGAGATGGGGATGGTGACGTGTTGGTTCTCGTGAGCTTCGTGCTCGTCCTGGCTGCGGCGGTGACGCTTGTCGTCGGTTTGCTGCAATCGGGACTGACGCTCATCTACCTGTCGATCGGCTGCAGTGTTCTTGCCGGCGTGGTGCTGGCGGTGGCTGTCCTGCGCGGTCGACCCGAGCCTCGCGCCGCCGCGCCCGTCGGCCGTTCGTTCACGCCGCCGGCGGCCGCCCCGCCGCAGCCGGCCACGGTCGGCGCTGCGCCCGCTTCGACCTCGACCTACGAGAGCACCACCAGCTTCACGCCGCCGCCCTCACCGCCGCCGCCCTCACCGCCGCCGCCGCCACCCTCGCCGTCTCCCGGTCCCACCGACGACTCGGCCACCAAGGCCGCCGGCACCGCCCTGCTTGGGCGCTTGCGCCGGCGGACCGAGGAGCCCGCAGAGTCCCCGGCGGTCGCGGCCACGCCGGCGCCGGCGCCTGAGCCCGAGTACGAGCCCGAGCCGGTGACCGCCCAGTACGAAGCCGTGCCGGTCGAGGCTGACGACGGTTTCCCGATCGCCGACTACGACCGCTTGCGGGCCACCGATCTCCTCCGCCAACTGGGGGGCCTCGACCGCAACCAGCTTGAGGCGGTGCGCGAACGCGAGTCGGCCGGCAAGAACCGGTTCACGATCATGAGCCGGATCGATGTGCTTCTCGCCGGCATGACCGAGCCGGCGTGGGATGCCGACGACGACGGGTGGGAGGACGACGAGGAAGTCGACGTCCAGTCTGCCGCCGCCGACACGACCGTCATCGAGGTCGGCGCCGCCGACGCCTTCGACGACGACACTGACGACGCCTTTGCCATCGATGACGACGACTGGGACGACGAGCCGGA
>DATLDH010000081.1:0-2059 GCA_035526015.1 Acidimicrobiales bacterium | reverse complement strand
TGCTCACCGAGCTCGGCCACGAGTCCTCCGTCGTCGGTGTGGCCCGGATGTGGTCGCCGTATGCGGCGACGCTCCTGGTCGACACTGTCGACGAGGCTCTGGCCGCCGACGTCGAGCGGGAGGGCATGCGCTGCGTCGTGGCGCCGACCGTCATGCGGACAGCCGTGGACGCCAAGGCCCTGGCCCACCTCGTGCTCACCGTCTGATGGGCCCGCTCAGCATTTTGCCGGTGGAGGGCATCGGCGAGGTGGCCGACGGCGATCGCATCGCCGACCTGCTGGCCGACGCGTTCGCGTTCGCGGCCGGCGATGTCGTCGTCGTCACCCAGAAGATCGTGTCCAAGGCCGAGGGCCGCATGGTCGACCTCGACCCTGACGACCTCGAGGCGCGCCGCCGGCTGGTCGAGCAGGAGTCGGTGCGCATCGTGCGGCGACGGGGCGACCTCGTCATCAGTGAGACCACCCACGGCTTCATCTGCGCCAACGCCGGTGTCGACCTGTCGAACGTGGCGCGCGGGCGAGCCGCTCTCCTCCCCACCGACCCCGACCGCTCGGCCCGGCGGATCCGCGACGGGCTCCGGGCGCGCACCGGGTTGTCGCTCGGCATCATCGTCTCGGACACGTTCGGCCGCCCGTGGCGGATGGGCCTCACCGACGTCGCCATCGGGTGCGCCGGGGTGGCGGCGGTCGTCGACCTGCGCGGCACGACCGACGCCGGCGGCAACATCCTCCAGGTGACCGAGGTGTGCGTCGCCGATGAGCTGGCCTCGGCCGCCGAGCTGGTGATGGGCAAGGCCTCCGGGATACCGGCCGCCGTCATCCGCGGCGTCGACCCGTCCTGGTTGCGCGAGGCGTCGGTCGCCAAAGAGATCGTCCGCCCACCCGGCGAGGACCTGTTCCGCTAGGTCTCGGCGGACTTTGCCGGGCACACGGTCAGGGGAAGGACGAACGTCGCGTTCACGAGTGCTGACTTCCGGACTTCCATCACCTCGGCCCCGACCTTTACGGTCCATCGCCGGGGCGCCGACGTCGGCAAAGGCATTGTCGATCTTTGTGAGGGTCCTTGCCGCAATCACGGCGGATGCCGTCGGCCTGACGCCGTCGATCTGCGTCGGCGGGAAGTCGAAGGTCGTGACCTGCAGCGGCACTGTGCATGCACTCGCAACCCAGAGATCGAAGCTGTCGGAACAGGCGCTGCCCAACGCCAGGCATGCGACGAGGAACGCCATACCTAGGCCCCTCACCACGAGTCCGCAGCGATCCATCGAACTCAGTCTGACTGCACGCGCGTCTGCCTGCCGTCGTTCCTGTCACACCCCTCCTCCTATAATCGAACGCGTGTTCGAGGTCCTGAAAGACGCAGTGAGAGCGGCTCGGATCCCGGTGGATCGGGCCGCCATCGTGGAGGCGCTGGCACTGGCGGATGAGTGGCGGGCGCGGGTCTCGGAAGTGATCGGCGAGTTCGACGCCGCCGAGCTGTGGGAGCTCGACGCCGCCACCTCGATGTCGGGTTGGCTCCAGGAAGAGGCGCGGATGACGGTGCGGGCCGCGACCGACCTGGCCCGCACCGCCGCCACCCTGCGCGACCTTCCGGTGACGGCCACGGCCTGGCGGGCCGGCGTGCTGTCGGAAGGCCAGGTGCAGGCCATCCTGGCCAACGTGCCGGCCCGGCACCGTCCGCTGTTCGCCGAGCACGAGACCGAGCTGGTGCCGCTGCTGGCGAAGCTGGGCGTGACCGAGACCGCGGCGGTCATGCGGGACTGGAAGGCACGCGCCGATGCCCTCGATCCTGGACCTGAGCCCCATGAGCCCGAGCGGTCGCTGCACCACAGCCAGACCCTGGGCGGGCGGTTCGAGACCAAGGGAAGCTTCGACCCGGGCACCGGCTCGGTCGTCGCCACCGCGCTGCGCCTGGCCACGACCGGCGATGCCGATGGCGAGAGCCGCACCCCGGCCGAGCGGCGGGCTGATGCCCTGGCCGAGATCTGTGAGCACTACCTGGCCCATCACAACGTGCCGACGACCCGGCGCAACCGGCCGCACCTGAACGTCGTCATCAA
>DATLDH010000078.1:0-25970 GCA_035526015.1 Acidimicrobiales bacterium | reverse complement strand
CTCCCACACCCCCGCGGGCTCCGACCGGCCCGTCGGGAGGGTGTGGGCCCTGCCGCCCACGGGGGGCGCGGCGGCCACCGTGGGGCGGGTTGTCATCGACAACCTGCCCAACGGTCGGCACAACACCAACGGCATGGCCATCCACCGCGGCCGCCTCTACATCGCCAACGGCAACGCCACCGACGACGGCGCGACCGGGGGGTTCCCCGAGCTGCCTCTGAACGGGACGCTGCTTTCGATACCAGTCGGCGCGCGCGGGCTCGACGCGGCCAGGAACCCTCCGCAACTGCAGGTCGAGGCACGTGGCATGCGCAACGTCTACGACGTCGCCTTCCGCCCCGGCAGCGACGAGGCATGGATGCCGACCAACGGTCCGGATGCGCTGGAGCCCTTCGGTGAGGACCTTTTGCACATGGTCGACGTGCGCGGCCCGACGGCCGACATGGGCTTCCCCGGGTGTGTCTACACGGCGTCGGCCGAAGGGCCCAAGTTCGCCCAGAACCCGGCCGTGGCGAAGACCACACCGTGCAACCCCCGCCACCGGCGACCCGAGCAGCTCCTCGGGCTGCATGTGTCGGCCGACGGCCTCGCCTTCGGTCCGGACGACGCGTCGTGGGGCGGCGACCTCTACATCGCCGAGTTCGGCAACCTGTTCGGCACCGAGGTCACCGGCCACAAGATCGTCCGGGTGCCCATGACCGGCGGCCGGTCGAGCCCGCCGGTCGACGTGGCCCGTGGGGCCGGGCCCCTCGACGTCACGTTCGGCCCAGCAGGCACGGGCCTCTACGTGGCGGACTACGCCTCGCAACAGATCAGCCTGATCCGGGCGGTCGGTTGATGGGCGCGACCACCGCGACCGCGGTCGACGTGGCCCGCCTGTTCGCACGGGTCGCCTTCGGCGCCACGCCCGCCGACCTCGACGCCTGGACCGGCAAGCCGTACGCCGACATGGTCGAGTCGTTGCTGGCCGGCGCCGGCCAGCCCATCGCCGACGAGGCGCAGCGGATCGTGTTCGAGCGCCAGTCACTGGTCGGCGGCGAGAAACGGGGCGACGGCCGCCTGCAGAAGGCCCAGGGCTGGTGGCTGGAGCGCATGCGCACGACGGCCCACCCCCTCCTCGAGCGGATGACCCTGCTGTGGCACGACCACTTCGCCACGGGCCGCCAGGACCCGTTCCCGGACACGGGGATGCTCATCGCCCAGAACGAGCTGCTGCGGAGCCACGCGCTGGGCAGCTTCGCCGACATGGTCACCGCCATCACCATCGACCCGGCCATGCTGCACTGGCTCGACGGCGTCTCCAGCGCTCGCCCTCTGGCCAACGAGAACTACGCCAGGGAGCTCTTCGAGCTGTTCACCCTCGGCAAGTACCCGCAGACCTACACCGAGCGCGACATCCGCGAAGCGGCGCGTGCCCTCACCGGCTGGACGGTGAACAACGCCCTCCACACCGTCAGCTTCCAGGCGGCCCGCCACGACGCCGGCACCAAGACCGTGCTCGGCTCGACCTTCGGTGACCAGGGCAACACCGAGTACGAGACGGTCGTGGCCCTGGCCCTGGCCCAGCCCGTCGCGCCGCGGTTCATCGCCTACAAGCTCGTGCTCGGGCTGGGCTACGACCCGGGCGCCGGCGATCTGCTCGCCCGTCCCGATCCCCTCGTGGCCCGTGTCGGTGACACGTTGCGCCGCAGCGACTGGGACCTCGGCGCCGCCGTGCGCGTGCTGCTGAACTCCGACGAGTTCCGCTACGCCGACGCGGCGCGCGGCCGGCAGATCGTGCGCGAGCCGGCGGAGCTGGCGGTGGCGGCGTGCAAGGCGCTGAACGTGCCGGCCGACCAGGTGGCGGTGACGAACGTGCTCGACGCCATGGGTCAGCGCCTCTTCGAGCCTCCCGATGTCAGCGGTTGGTCGAACGGCACGGCGTGGCTGTCGCCCGCCACCATGCTCGCCCGGTATCACCTGTCCGTCCTCGTGTTCCAGCTGTTCAGCCAGAAGGCGACCGGGGTCACCCTGCCGGCGTCGGCGGACATCGACGGGCTGGGCCGCCTCGTCGGCCTCGCCGGCGTGTCGGCCAACACCCGGGCCGCGTTGCGGTCGTACCTCGACAGTCAGGCCAAGGCGCCCGAGGCGGAGAAGCAGGCGTCGATGCTCGTCCTCCTCCTGACCAGCCCCGACTGGATGGTGGTCTAGATGCCCCTGTCGCGCCGCCAGTTCCTCGCCGGCTCCGGAGGCCTGGCCGGCCTGCAGCTGGCACGGCCCCTACTCGGCCAGGCCGGGGCCGCGTTCGGCGCCGACCCGCGCCTCGCCGACCGTCGCCGGCTGATCGTGATCTTCCAGTCCGGTGGCAACGACGGCCTCAACACCGTCGTGCCGCGCGGCGACGTCGCCGGTGCGCCCCGCTACTCGGTGTACCGCAAGGTGAGGCCCGGTCTCGGCTATGCCCCGACCGCCACGCTGCCGCTCGACCGGCCCGCCGACGCCGGCCACGCCCTCGGCCTGAACCCCAAGCTGACGACGATGCACCGGATGTACCGCGAGGGCCGCGTCGCCGTCGTTCAGGGCGTCGACTACCCGAAGCACTCGTACTCGCACTTCACCTCCGGCGACGTCTGGCAGTCCGGCGAGCCGGGCCAGGCGCCCGACTCCGGCTGGATCGGCCGCCACCTCGACCGGGCCGGCATCAGCGAGGCCGAGCTGCGCGCCGTCGCCATCGGCAGTGGTATCCCGCTCATCATGCGGGGCCGGTCGCGCCAGGGATCCGCCATCACCAGCATCGCCAGCACGGCCTTCGTCGACGGCGACGGCGCGGCGGCCAGGGCCCGCCATCTGGCCTTCGCCCGGTACGGCGACCACCCGGGCAACGAGCCCGTGCGCCAGGCCTTCGGCCGACTGGCCCGCTCCACGACGAGTCTGGTCGGCACCCTCCACGGGGTGAAGCAGCCCGCCAACGCCGGCTCACCGCTGGCCAACCAGCTGCTGCTCGCCCGCACCATGCTGCAGCTCGACCTCGGGGTGGAGGTCGTGTTCGTGCAGACCGGCGGCTACGACACCCACACCGGGCAGATCGCCAGGCACGAGAAGCTCCTCGACGACCTCGACGCCGCCATCGAGGTGCTCTTCGACGGCACCTACCGCGGCGTGCGCAAGGCCGAGCCCATGTCGCCGTCGCTGGCGGCGCGCACGCTGGTGATGACGATCAGCGAGTTCGGGCGCCGCATCGGCCAGAACGGGGCGGGGCAGGCCGACGCCGGCACCGACCACGGCGCCGCTGCTCCGGTCTTGCTGATCGGGCCCGCGACGGCGCCGAGGGGCGCGGTGCACCTCGTCGGCGGCATCCACGGCGATCACCCGAAGATGGGCACCGTCGCCCTCCCCGCCGACAACCTGGCCATGACCACCGACGTGCGGCGTCTCTACCAGTCGGTGCTCCAGCAGTGGCTCGGCGACCCCGACCCCCTGTACGGCAAGGGCCTTGGTCCCTTGCCGGGGTTGTTCGCCTAAACCACGACGCGGAGGAGCTCCTCGAAAGACGTGGTGCCGTTAGCTCACGTTGGGTCGTGGCTGACAGCTGTCAGCCGCGGACTGCGGCCTCGAGCTGGGGCAAGAGGCCGTCGCACACGGCGGCGGGGCCACCGACGACGGTGATCGTCGACGGCTGCAGACGCCGAAGGGTGGCGGCCACCGTCACCGGCAGGTCGCAAGCGGGCACGAGCAGCAGGGGGGCGTTCACGCGGGCGGCCGCGGGTGCGGCGGCGAGACCATCGGCGAAGCCGGAGCCGCTGACGATGAACACTGCGGCCGTGGTGGCCTGCCAGCCATCGGCAGCACCGGCGGTCGCCGTGGCGTAGCGGTCCTCGCCGGCGACCCGCAGGACGGTGCCGGGTGTGCTCTGACGGATCTGGTCGAGAACGCCATCACAGATGGCGCCGGCGCCGCCGAGCACGAGGATCCGGCCAGGTGCGAGGCGCACCAGCTCGGCGCGGGTCGGCTCCGGCAGGGTGCAGCGGGAGGTGAGGAGGAGCGGGCCACCGCCGTGGGCGGCCAGGGCGCCACCCGAGAGACCGTCGGCGAAGCCCTCACCGCTGGCGAGGTACACGGTGGGCGCGGTTGCGGGTTCCCACCCGATCCGGCTGAGGGCGGCGGCCGTGTCGTAACGGTCGGCACCGGCGATACGGTCCACCACGACACCGAGCGAGGCTCGCATCTGGGAGGCGACGGCGTCGCAGACCGCCACTCCGCCGCCGACGATCGTCACGCGGGCGACGCGCAGCCGGCGCAGCTCCTCGAGGGTGGTGGCCGGCAGGTTGCAGGGATCGGTCAGCAGCACGGGGCCGACGTGGTGGCCGGCGAGGCCGCCGGACGCGAGGGCGTCGGCGAACGTGCGGCCGCTGGCCAGGTAGGCGTGCTCCGCGCCTTCGGGCCAGGCCGCCGCGCTCACGGCCGAGGCCGTGGCGAAGCGCGACTCGCCACTGACCCGACGGGCCGTGGCGGTGGCCGGGGCGGGTGTGGGCGCAGGAGCGGGCGCAGGCTGCGACGGCGCCGGCTCGGACGGGGCGGGCTGCGACGGGGCGGGCTGCGACGGCGGCGGCTGGGAGGGCGCGGGCTGCGACGGGGCGGGCTCGGAAGGAGCGGGCTGCGGCGCAGGTGCGGGGGTCGGCTGGGCCGGCGTCGCCTGGGGGGGCGAGGCGGCGGCGGTGACAACCTTGGCGATGTCGAGGAGGCCGGCGCCGTAGAGCGAGTCGACGCCGGTGGCACCGGCTTCGGTGGCCGAGGTGGTGAGGACGGAGCGGAGCTGGGCGGGCGTGAGGCTCGGCGTGACCTCGAGGGCGAGGGCGGCGGCGCCGGCGACGTGCGGCGACGCCATCGAGGTGCCGGAGGAGAAGTAGTAGCCGGGCGCTCCGCCGAGGGTCGAGTACTGGAGGACGCCGTCGGGGTAGCCGTCGCCGTTGGTGTCGTTGACGCCGTCGCCGCCGGGAGCGGCGATGGTGACCTGGCTGCCGCGGTTGGAGTACGACGCCAGCCGGCCGTCCATGGTCACCGCCGACACCGAGACGGCCTGGGCGCACGCCGCGGGGTAGGCCACAGCTCCGGCGTCGTTCCCGGCCGCAGCCACGACCAGGGTGCCGGCCGCGGTGGCGCGGGCCACGGCGTCGCAGAGCCCCCCGTCGACCGAGCCGGCAAAGGACAGGTTCAGGATCTTGGCGCCGTTGCTCACGGCGTAGTTGATGCCGGCGATGATCTTGTCGTAGGTGCCGTCGCCCTTGGCGTCGAGCACGCGCACCGGCAGGATCGACGCGCCGGGGGCGACGCCGGCGGCACCGATGCCGTTGTCGGTGCTCTCGGCCACGGTGCCGGCCACGTGGGTGCCGTGGCCGTGGAGGTCGCTGGGATCGCTGTCGTTGTCGACGTAGTCGAAGCCGGGCAGCACGCCGTCGAGGTCGGCATGGGCGGTCACACCGGTGTCGATGACGGCGACCTTGACCCCGAGGCCCGTGCGGTTGCCGGCGGCCGCAACGAGGTTGGCCGACCCTGCCGCGGTGGCGCGGTTGCCCAGGTGCCACTGGTAGCGGTAGAGCGGGTCGTTGGGGACGGCGGCCACGTGGGCCACGGCGTTCGGCGACGCCCACGTCACGGCGGGGTCGGCATCGAGCCGGGCGGCGACGTCGGCCTCGTCGCCGACCGGGGCCTCGACCACCAGCACGTCGCTGCGCCCGGGCACCGACCGGACGCGCTCGACACCGAGCCTGGAGGCGACGGCGGCGGCGTCCGTGCCGGGCCGTACGGCGACGAGGACCTCGCCGGCGGCGGCCGCAGGGGCGACGACAGGGGCGAGGACAGGGGCGAGGACAGGGGTGACGGGAGCGGCCTCGGCGGCGGCCGGGGCCACGCCGGCGGTGAGACCGAGGACTGCGCCGACGGTGGCGGTGGCGGCAGCGCGAACGAAAGGAACGGACAAACGGGGCATTGCTATGACTATCGGCACGTACGCAGCCGAGATGAATGCCTCGTTCGGGCTATTTGCACCTAGTCCCCCCTCCCGGAGCAGTCAGCCTACCGGCGGATACGGTGCGGGCCCATGGCCAGGCCGCGCATCATCGTCCTGGCCGCGTCGGCGGTCGCCCTCCTCCTGGCCGGGTGCGGCGCGGCCCCCGAACCGGGCGCCATCCGGGTGGGGGCGGCGTCCTCGCTGACCGAGGCGCTCACCGCCATGGCCGCCGACTACACCGGTGGGGACGTCAGCCTCACCTTCGGCGCCTCGTCGAGCCTGGTGGAGCAGGTCCACCAGGGGGCTCCGATCGACGTCGTGGCCGTGGCCGATCACGCGACCCTGACCCGCCTGGTCGAGGGCGGGGACACCGCCACCGGCCCCGTCGTCGTGGCCAGGAACCGCCTGACCGTCGTCGTGCCGAGAGGGAACCCGAAGCAGATCGGCGGCCTGGCCGACCTGGGCCGGGCCGGCCTGCTGGTGGCCCTCTGCGCACCGGAGGTCCCGTGCGGGCGCCTGGCCACCGAGGCGCTCCGGCGGGCCGGCACCGAGGTCGTCCCGACCTCGACGGAGGACAACGTCAAGGCCGTGGTCGCCCGGATCGCGTTGGGTCAGGCCGACGCAGGGGTCGCCTACGTGACCGACGTCCGCGCCGAGGACAAGGTCGAGGGCGTGGCGCTCGGCATCCCGGAGGACGCCTCGCTCGAGGCGGTGTACTCCATGGTGGTGACCCGCCAGGCACGCGACCGGGACGCGGGTCGGGCGTTCGTCGCCTTCGTGGGCTCGGCGGCCGGACGGCGCGAACTGGCCCGCTTCGGGTTCCTGGCACCGTGAGGGGGCGACGGCCGGGAGCCCTGGTGACGGTCCTGGCTGCTCTGGCCGCGCTGTTCCTGGTGGTGCCCCTCCTGGCGTTGGCGTGGCGGGTCCCGTGGTCGGAGGTGGGTGGCATCCTCGGCGACCCCGCCGCCCGGACGGCGTTGCGCCTGTCGCTGGTGTGCTCACTCGGCGCCACGGCGGTCGTCGTCGTGCTCGGCGGCCCGTTGGCGTGGGTGCTGGCGAGGACCGAGTTCCCCGGCCGGCGGCTGCTCCGGGCCGTCGCCCTCGTCCCGCTCGTCCTGCCACCGGTCGTCGGCGGTGTGGCGCTGCTCCTGGCGTTCGGACGCCACGGCATCCTGGGCGGCCCGCTCGAGCGGTGGCTCGGCGTCCGACTGCCGTTCACCACCGCCGGCGCCGTGCTGGCCGAGACGTTCGTGGCCCTGCCGTTCCTGGTGCTGACGGCGGAGGCGGCGTTCCGCGACGTCGACCGCGGCCCGGAGGACGCGGCGCGGACCCTCGGCGCCGGTCGGTTGATGGTGTTCCGCCGCGTGACGCTCCCCGCGGTCGCCCCGGCTCTGGTGGCCGGGGTGGTGCTGGCGTGGGCGCGGGCCATCGGCGAGTTCGGCGCCACCGTCACCTTCGCCGGTCGCTCCCCCGGACGCACCACGACCATCCCGCTCGAGGTCTACGTGCTCCTCGAGTCCGGCCGCCTCGACGCCGCCGTGGTCCTCAGCCTGGTGTTGCTGGTCATCAGCGTGGCGGTGCTGTTCGTGCTCCGTGACCGGTGGACGCGGGCGTGGTGAGCGGCGCGCTGTCGGCGGAAGTGGCGCTGCGCCGTGGCACGCTCGCCCTCGACGTCGCCCTGACGGTGGATGCGGGCGAGACGGTCGCCGTGGTCGGCCCCAACGGCGCGGGCAAGACGACCCTGCTGCGCGCCCTGGCCGGGCTGGTGCCGCTCGACCGGGGGCGCGTCGCCATCGGGGACGACGTGCTGGAGGTGGCGCCGGACGGGCCGCGCGTCGCCCCCGAGCACCGCAACATCTCGGTCGTGTTCCAGGACTACTCCCTGTTCCCGTCGATGAGCGTGCGGGACAACGTCGCCTTCGGCCTGCGGGCCCGCAGGGTCGGCGCCACCGAGGCGGCCGCCACGGCGACGGCATGGCTGGAGCGGGTGGGACTGGCCGACGTCGCCGACCTGCGGCCCGGAGCACTCTCGGGCGGGCAGGCTCAGCGCGTCGCGCTGGCGCGTGCGCTGGCCGTGGAGCCGCGGCTGCTGCTCCTGGACGAGCCCCTCGCCGCCCTCGATGCCGCGACCCGCGGCGAGACGAGGCGGCACCTGGGCCGTCACCTCGACGGCCTCGACGCGCCCCGCCTGGTCGTCACCCACGACCCCGTCGATGCCTTCGCCCTGGCTTCCCACATCATCGTCGTGGAGGACGGCGCCGTCGTGCAGACGGGCACGTCGACCGAGCTGGCCGAGCGTCCCCGATCGGGTTACGTGGCCGCCTTCGTCGGCGTGAACCTCTACCGCGGCCGCGGCGACGGCGGCGTCGTCGACGTGGGGGGCGTCGCCCTGCACGTTCCCGACGCGACGTCCGGCGACGTGTTCGCCGTCGTGCATCCGCACTCGGTCGCACTGCACCGTGAGGTGCCGGGTGGCAGCCCGCGCAACGCGTGGTCCGGCACCGTCGACAGCGTGGAGCACGCCGGATCCCGCGTGCGGGTGCGGGTCTCCGGCGACCTGCCCATGGTCGCCGAGGTGACCTCGGGCGCAGCCGACGAGCTCCGCCTGGCCGACGGTGGCCGGGTGTGGGTGTCGGTGAAGGCGACCGACATCGCCGTCTACCCGGCCTAGGCCGGGGCTCTGCTTGTTGCTACGCCGGCGAGCTCTGCTCGACCCGGTAGGCGATGGTGTGAGGCGGGAGCAGGCCGTTGCGAATGGCGTTCATGTCGACCTTGCCCTCGACCAGGTCGAGGAACTGGTCGAGCTGCATGGCGAGGGGCTCGCCGGTGGGACGCACGAACGGGCTGTCGACGATCGTCTCGGCGCGGTAGGTCGGCGTCCCCTCGAGCAGGTGCTCGTGGCGCACATGACGCGTGACGCTGATGTGGTGACGCAGCAGGTCGAGCTCGATCAGCTTGTTGGTGGTGGCGATCGAGAACGAGCGCACCTCGCGGTGGCTCACTCGGCTGGCCGACAACGTGGCGATCATGCCGTTGGGGAACTTGATGGTGGCATCGGCGATCTCGGGGTACGGGCTCTCGATCGGCGTCATGGTGCAGCCGTTGACGAGGTCGACGAGCGGCCCACCGCCGAACTGCATGGCCAGGTCGATGTCGTGGATCAGCAGGTCGTGGATGACGCTCGACCGCTGCCGCAGGTTGACGGGCGTATGACGCACGGCGAGGACGTGCAGCGGCTGCTCGTCGAGGAGGAGGTGGGCGGTGCGCACCACCGGGTTGAAGCGCTCGATGAACCCGCAGGTGAGCGGGACACTCTGGGCGGCGGCCGCGTCCACGACCGACCTGGCGTCTTCCAGGTCGGTCGCCAGCGGCGCCTCCACCATCACCGGGATGCCGGCCCCGATGAGCTGCAGGGCGGCGGCGGCGTGGGTGTCGGGCGGGGTGGTGATGATGGCGCCCTGGCACCCCTCGGCGGCACCGATGTCGGTCGCCATCACACAGCCGGCCTTCTCGGCCAGGATCTCGGCCCGCTCGAGGTCGTCGTCGACGATCACGTCGAGGACGGCCCGCCGCGAGCCGTTGACCACGCGCACGTAGTTCACGGCCGCCGGACCGGCGCCGATCAGTGCCAGTCGCAACGGCTCGCTCAAGTCGTCCGCTCTCGGCCGTAGGCCGGGCCGCTCGGGCCCCGCTCGCGCTGCTCGCTCACGGGATCAGTCTACGGGGGCGTGGGTTCAGGCGGCCGGTTCGGGAGCGGCGCGCAGGACGCCGGGCAGGGGCTCGGCGTGCACGATCGTCAGCCGCTTGGTCGCCCGGGTGAGCGCCACATAGAGCGCCCGCAGCCCCTGCGGTGCCTCCCGCACCAGGCGGGCGGGCTCGACGACGACGACGGAGTCGAACTCCAACCCCTTGGCCACCTCGATGGGCACGAGCGTCACCTGCTCGTCGAGACCGTGACGGTCGGGCTCGCCGTGGGCCACGCCAGCGTCGGCCAGGGCGACACCCAGTGACGCGGCCAGCGACGACGGGCAGATGAGCCCGACGTTGTCGGAGCCGCCGGTTGCCAGGCGGGCCACGGCGGCGGCGGCGGCGGCCGCCACGCCTCCCTCGGGGGCGGCGACGACGTCCGGTTGCTCGCCCGAGGCGCGCACCGACTCGGGCTGGCGGAGGTGGGGCGTCGTCACGGCCAGGACGCGCCCGGCCAGGTCCATGATCTCCCGAGGTGTGCGGTAGTTGACGGTCAGCTCCACGACGGTGCCGGGGCCGGTGCCGAGGTGGCGTGCCACCTCCTCCCACCCCTCGGGCGACCAGTGCCCGGTGGCCTGGGCCAGGTCGCCGACGATGGTGAGCGATCCCGAGATGGAGCGGCGCGCCAACATCCGCAGCTGCATGGGTGTGAGGTCCTGGGCCTCGTCCACGACGATGTGACCGTAGGTGCGAGGGCCCTCGTCGGTGCCGGGCTGGTGCTTCACCGGGCCGAGGAGGACGGCGGCCTCGTCGAGCAGCGGGATGTCGGCGGCCGTCCATGGCACGGCCTCGGCCGACTCCGAGCGCGGCCGCAACAGCAGATCCTGCTCCTCGAGGGTCAGCTGCTCGCGCCCCGCCAGATGCACGAGGGCGGGCGCGCCGAACAGGTCGTGCAGCAGTTCGTGGGGCGTCAGCACCGGCCACATGCGGTCCAGGGCGGTGGCGACCTCGATCTGGCGACGGGCGCGCCGGCCGACCTCCTCCACCCCGATGTCCTCGCCCTCGCCGCGCATTCCGGTGCGCACGGCGCGCTCCATCGCCGCCGCGTACTGGGTGTGGAGTCGACGCCACAGCTGGGTCTCGACCTGGCGGCGGCGGCTGTTGTGCGTGCCCGGGCGGCGCTTCACGACCTGCACGATCTCGCCCGACATCTCCGGCGTGATGCGCAGGGTGATGGCGCCGAACGGCACCTCGACGGTCTGGCGCAGCCCGCGCTGGCGATCGCGCACCGCCCGCCTGAGCACCGTCGCCATCTCCGCCTTGGCCTTGACCGCGGCCACCGCCGGAAGGTCGACACCGCGGACGCGTGTCGTCGACATGCCCTCGGGCGTGGTGAGCGCCACCCCGCTCTCGCCCAGCGACGGCAGGACGTGCTCGATGTAGCGCAGGAAGAGCGGGTTGGGGCCGACCACGAGGACGCCCTGTCGCTCGAGCGGGAAGCGGTGGGTGTAGAGGAGGTAGGCGGCACGGTGCAGAGCCACCGCGGTCTTGCCGGTGCCGGGCGCGCCCTGGACGATCAGCAGACCGGTCAGCGGGGCGCGGATGACCTCGTCCTGCTCGCGCTGGACGGTGGCCACGATGTCGCGCATGCGGCCCGACCGCGAACGCTCGAGGGCGGCCACCAGGGCGCCACTGCCGGCCAGGCCGAGCTCGTCCCCGCTGTCGCCGGCCGAGAACCGCTCGTCCTCGATGTCGATGAGTCGCTCGCCCTCGGTGAGGAAGTGGCGGCGCAGGGTCAGCCCGAGCGGATGGCGGCCGGTGGCCCGGTAGAACGGCTCGGCGACCGGCGCCCGCCAGTCGACGACCAGCGGCGAGTCACCGTCGGAGGCCACGGCCAGACGCCCGATGTGGAAGGTGTCGCCCTCGGTGCGGTCGATGCGGCCGAAGCACAGTGACTCGCGGCCGAGGTCGAGCTGCTCGAGCCGCTGCAGGCTGACGCGCACCATGACCTCGCGCTCCTCGACCGCTTGGGGCGTCCCCTTCCCGCCCTGGGCCAGCGCCTCCCGCAGCAGCTCCTGGGAGCGGGCGCGCATGTCGGCCAGCTCCTGGTAGGCGCGGGCGATGTGGGCCTGTTCGGCCTCCAGATCAGGGTGTGGAGCCACTCGCCTCCCCGCACGCTCCTTGCCTTGGCACGCCACTGCCCCGCCGTAGGGCAGCCAGAGAGTCTACGGGAACTACCGTCTTCGTTCGTGTCCGAGCCCACTTCCCGGTTCCTGCGCGCCTGTCGGGGGCTGGACGTCGACGCGACGCCGGTGTGGTTCATGCGCCAGGCCGGGCGGTCGCTACCGGAGTTCCGGGCCCTGCGGGACAAGTGGGCGTTCTTCGACGTGGTGCGGTCGGCCGAGCTGACGGCCGAGGTGACCATGCAGCCTGTGCGCCGCCTCGGGGTCGACGCCGCCATCCTCTTCTCCGACATCGTCGTGCCACTCATGGCCATCGGCGTCGAGGTGGAGATGCGGCCCGGGGTGGGCCCGGTGTTCCCCGAGCCGTTCCGCACCGAGGCCGACCTGGCCCGGCTGCGCCCGCTCGAGCCCCTCGACGCGCCATACGTCACCGATGCCGTGAAGGTGCTGGTGGCCGAGCTCGACGTGCCGCTCATCGGCTTCGCCGGCGCGCCGTTCACCGTCGCCAGCTACCTCGTGGAAGGCGGGCCGTCGCGGACCTACACGCGCACGAAGGCCCTCATGTACGGCGAGCCTGACCTGTTCCGGCGCCTGCTGTTCGCGCTGGCCGACCTCGCCGTCTCCAGCCTCCGAGGCCAGATCGGCGCCGGTGCGGCGGCGGTGCAGCTGTTCGACAGCTGGGCCGGCGCTCTGGCTCCGGACGACTACCGCACCCACGTCTTGCCCGCTACGCGTCGGGTGTTCGAGGGACTGGCCGACCTCGATGTGCCGCGGATCCACTACGGCCTCGGCACCGGGTTGCTGCTGGGCGACATCGCGGCGAGTGGCGCCGATGTCGTCGGTCTCGATTTCCACGTGCATCTCGACGAGGCGCGCGATGTGGTCGGCGGCCTGGCTGTGCAGGGCAACCTCGACCCGTCGGTGTGCCTGGCCCCGTGGGACGTCGTCGCCGGGCGGGTGGATGACGTGCTCGCACGAGCCGGTGGGCGCCCGGGGCACGTGTTCAACCTGGGCCACGGCGTGCTACCCGAGACCGACCCAGCCATCCTGCGGCGCGTGGTGGAGCGGGTGCACGGCGGCCGATGACCTACCCCCGCTCAGAGGGCCGCTCGGGCCGCTGGGGCGTGCTGGTGATGTCGTACGGCTCGCCGACCAGCGTCGACGGCATCGAGGCGTACTACACCCATATCAGGCGGGGCCGGCCGCCGACGGAGGAGCAGGTCGCCGACCTGCGGCGCCGCTATGACGCCATCGGCGGGCTCTCCCCGTTGGCGGCGCGCACGCGCGCGCAGGCCGATGGGATTGCCACCGCCCTCGGTGAGGACTTCGTGGTCGAGGTGGGGGCCAAGCACGCCGCTCCGTTCATCGAGGACGCCATGGCTGGGTTGGTGGCACGGGGTGTGGAGCGCGTGGTGGGCCTCGTGCTCGCGCCCCATGACTCGTCGATGAGCATCGGGGAGTACCAGGCGCGCGCCGCGAAGGCGGCCGGCGAGACCACCGAGCTGCGCATGGTGCGCAGCTGGCACCTCGAGCCGGAGCTGATCGCGCTCCTTGCCGAGCGCGTGACGGCCGCCCATGACTCGCTCGAGGAGTCCGTCGCATCGACCACGGTCTTCACCGCTCACAGCCTTCCCGAGCGCATCCTCACCGTCGCCGACCCGTACCCGGAGCAGCTCAGGGCCACCGCCGCGGCCGTGGCCGAGCGGGCCGACCTGTCCTCGTGGTCGACGGCGTACCAGAGCGCGGGCCGCACGCCGGAGCCGTGGCTCGGTCCCGACATCCTCGACGTCGTGCGCGTGGCGCCGGCGCGCGAGCTCGGGGCCATGGTCGTGTGCCCGGCCGGGTTCACCTCCGACCACCTCGAGGTGCTCTACGACATCGACATCGAGGCCAGGCGGGTGGCCGAGGAGGCGGGCGTCACCCTCGTGCGCACGGCGTCGCTGAACGACGACCCGCGCCTGTGCGCGTTGCTGGCCGACGTCGTGCGCCGTGCCGCCGCGTAGGGCCCTCGTCGTCGGCGGGGGAATCGCCGGTCTCACCAGCGCGTACCGCCTGCGCGCCGCCGGTGTCGACGTCGTGCTCGTCGAGGCCTCCGACCGGTGGGGCGGCAAGATCCGCACGACGGACTTCGCCGGCGGACCGGTGGACGAGGGGGCCGACGCGTTCCTCGCCCGTCGCCCGGAGGCCATTGCGCTGTGCGCCGAGCTCGGCATCGACGGGGAGCTGGTGGCGCCGGCGACGGGCAAGGCGTGGCTGTGGACCCGCGGGGCGCTGCGTGCCATCCCCGACGGCACCGTCATCGGCGTGCCCGCCGACATCGGGCCGGTGCTGCGGTCGCGGGCGCTTTCGCTGCGCGGCCGCCTGCGCGTGCTGGGCGACGTCGTCCTCCCCGCCAGCAACACGGTCGGCGACGAGTCCATCGCTGCGGCGGTGACGCGGCGCTTCGGGCCCGAGGTGACCGACCGGCTGGTCGACCCTCTGCTGGGCGGCATCAACGCCGGGCGCACCGACCGCCTCAGTCTCCTGGCTTCGGCGCCGCAGCTGGCGTCGGCCCGCTCGGCGCGGGGGATGGCGCGTGCGCTGCGCGGTCAGCGCTCGACGGCGGCGGCCGACGGTCCCGTGTTCCTCGCCCCCCGCGCAGGGATGCAGGCGCTCGTCGACAGCCTCGTGGCGCGGCTCGAGGCCGACGGTGCCGAGCTGCGTCTGGGGACGCCGGTGAGCGCGCTCGACCTGGACGAGTGGGGCGCCGACACCGCCGTCGTCACGACGCCGGCGCCGGTGGCGGCCGGCCTCCTCGCCGCCATGGCGCCTGAGGCGGCCACCGCACTGCGTGCCGTCGAGTACGCGTCGGTCGCGCTGGTGACGGCGGCATTCGCGGCCGACGAGGCGCGGTTCCCAGAGGGCAGCGGATTTCTCGTGCCGCGCGTGGACGGCAAGCTGCTCACGGCGTGCACCTGGTTCACGGCCAAGTGGCCACACCTGGCCAGGCCCGATCAGCTCGTGATCCGCCTGTCGGCGGGCAAGATCGGTGACGCTCGCCACGCCGCCCTCCGCCCCGACGACCTGGTGGCCCGGCTGCTCGACGACCTGGGCGACGCCACGGGTGTGCGCGCCCAGCCGAGCGAGGTCCGCGTCACCCACTGGCCGGACTCGTTCCCGCAGTACGACGTCGGGCACCTCGACCGCGTCGCCGCCATCGAGGCGGCCCTCCCGCCGCACGTCGCCGTGGCCGGTGCCGCGCTGCATGGCGTGGGCATCCCCGCCTGCATCGGATCCGCCGCCAAAGCGGCGGCCAAGCTGCTGGGCATGCCGTGACGCGCGCCGTGCTCGTGGCCGTGGCCGGCGCTCTCGGCGCACTGGCCCGCTACGGAATCGGCACTGCCGTCGGCGTGCGGTCGTTCCCGTGGGCGACTCTCGTAATCAATATGGCTGGCTCGTTCGCCCTGGGGTTCGTGCTGGGCGGGCCCGGCGCGGCGCGCTGGTCGTCCCACGCCACGACGGCGGTCGCCGTGGGATTCCTCGGCGCTTTCACGACGTTCTCCACGTTCGCCTTCGAGGGCACCGCCCTCGTGCGCGACGAGCGGGTCGGCGCGGCTGCGCTCTACGTCGGGCTGTCGGTGGTGCTCGGCCTGTTGGCGGCGGCGGCCGGCTTCGTCACCGGCCGTTCCACCACCTGATCGTCAGCGGATGTAGGTCTCGCGCTCGACCATGCCGGAGCGGCGCGAGCGGCGGCGATCGGCGTCGAAGAACACCGGGGAGACCATGGCCGCCGCCATGAGGATGACGCCGGTGAGCACGTACAGGGCGCCATGGCCGCCGTGGGTGCCGAGGGTGCGGTGGAAGTTCGACGGCTGGGCCAGCACCACGACACCGAAGCCGAGCAGCAGCACGCCGAAGAACGTCATCGAGGCGCGGCCGGCGCCCGGCATGGCGCCGGCGCCGATCAGGAACAGGCCGACGACGAGCTCGACGAGCCCGAGCAGCGCGGTGTGGTGGAAGCCGGCCACGTCGACGTGCTGGGCGGTGACGTTCTCGAAGTCGATACCGGTGCGGGCCAGGGCCACGGCACCGAGCAGCAGGAAGATGGTGCCGATGACCAACGCGACGATCTGGGCCGGGCTCCACGGGGCGCGCCGGACGGTGCGGTCGACGACGGCATCATCGACGAACACCTCGGGCTCGACGATCTCCTCCTCGACGACCATGCCTCGGTCGGCGACTCGCCCGCGGGCGGGGATGGAACGGCGACGAACGGTACGGGCCATGGGTCGACTCCTCGCGTGACTAGAGGTTCAGGTTGCCGGTGAGGAGCAGGAAGAGCAGGACGATCAGCAGGATCGCGCCCAGACTGATGCCCGGGCCCCGATACGCCCCGCCGCCGTACCCCAGGCCCCCACCGAAGGCGAGCACGATCAGGACGATGAGCAGGATGAGCAGCATGCCTCGGCTTTTCCCCAGCCCCTGCGGAGGGAAACACCGACGATGGTGACGACGAGCCCGATGCCACGCCGCGTGGTGCCCATGCTGGCGACCACCGCCGCGCTGCCCGGTGACGACGGGTGGGCGTTCGAGATCAAGTGGGACGGCGTGCGCGCCCTCACCTATGTCGAGGACGGTGCGCTGCACATGGAGAGCCGAAACCTGCTCGACATCACACCGCGCTACCCCGAGATCGCACCCCTCGCCGCCGCTCTCCGCGGCCGCGCCGCGCTGCTCGATGGCGAGGTCGTGGCTTTCGACGAGCAGGGGCGGCCGAGCTTCGGCCGGCTGCAGGGTCGCATGCACCTGCAGGGACGGGCCGACGTCAACCGGCGCATGAACGACACCCCGGTGGCGTACATGGTGTTCGACCTTCTCTGGCTCGACGGGCGCTCCCTGCTCGGACTCCCGTGGACCGAACGTCGCAGCGTCCTCGAGGATCTCGAGCTGGCGGGCGACAACTGGCGCACCCCCAGCAGCCACATCGGCGACGGTGCCGACCTCCTCGCCGCCAGCAGGTCACAAGGGCTCGAGGGGATCGTGGCCAAGGCGGTGTCGAGCACCTATGAGCCGGGCAAGCGCTCGCGCCAGTGGGTGAAGGTGAAGAACCAGCGGCGCCAGGAGGTCGTCATCGGTGGTTGGCTGCCCGGCGCGGGCAACCGCAGCGGACGGCTGGGCGCGCTCCTGGTCGGCGTGCACGACGACACCGGCGTCCTGCGCTACTCCGGGCGGGTCGGTACGGGCTTCACCGACGTCGTGCTCGCCGATCTGGGCCGGCGGCTGGCCGCCATCGGCCGCGACGATCCGCCGTTCGCCGACCCGCCCCGCAACCGCCAGGCCCGCTGGGTGGAGCCCGAGCTCGTCTGCGACGTCGAGTTCACCGAGTGGACCCACAACGGCACGCTGCGCCACCCCTCGTACAAGGGCCTGCGATCCGACAAATCGCCCGGTGAGGTCATCCGCGAGCCGCTCGGGTAGAAAAGAGAGGTCAAGAGCGACAGCGTTAGGAGGGCCACCGTGCCCAGGTCCCTGTGGAGTGGTGCCATCAGCTTCGGGCTGGTGAACGTGCCGGTGAAGCTGTTCACGGCGGTGCGGACCAAGGACGTCAGGTTCCATCAGCTGCACAAGGCCGACGGCGTCCGCATCAAGCAGAAGCGGGTGTGCCCGAACGACAACGAGGAAGTGCCCTACGAGGACATCGTGAAGGGCTACGAGATCGCGTCGGGCCAGTACGTGATCATCGAGCCCGAGGAGCTGGAGGCGCTCGACCCGAGCGCGACCCACACGATCGAGATCGAGGACTTCGTCGACCTGGCCGAGATCGACCCGCTCTACTACGAGAGCAGTTATTACGTGATGCCCGACGACCGCGGCGTCAAGGCCTACCGTCTGCTGGTCAAGGCCATGGCCGAGTCCAAGAAGGTCGGCATCGCGCGCGTGGTGATGCGCACCAAGCAGTACCTCGCGGCGGTGCGGCCGATGGGCGACGTGCTGGTGCTGTCGACCATGAACTACCCGGACGAGATCGCGCCGGTCTCCGAGCTGGGCGACGTGCCCGACTCCCATGTCGAGGTGGGTGAGCGCGAGCTGCGCATGGCCAACCAGCTCATCGAGTCACTGGCGGCGGAGTTCGACCCGACCAAGTACAAGGACTCCTACCGCGAGCAGGTGCTCGACCTCATCGAGCGCAAGGCCGACGGCCAGGAGATCGTGTCGCAACCGGCCGCGGAGAAGCCGACGCCTGTGGTCGACCTCATGGCCGCGCTGGAGGCGAGCCTGGCCGCAGCCAAGGCCACGAAGCCGGCGGCCAAGGAGACGAAGGAGACGAAGGAGAAGAAGGCGCCGGCGCGCCGCAAGAAGGCTTCGTGACCGACACCCGCGTCGCGGTCGACGGTCGCGAGCTGTCGCTCTCCAATCTGGACAAGGTCCTGTATCCGGACGTCGGGTTCACCAAGGGCCAGGTCATCTCCTACTACCAGCGCATCGCGTCGGCCCTGCTCCCCCACCTCGACGGCCGCCCTCTCACCCTGAAGCGGTATCCGAACGGCGTCGACGACAAGTTCTTCTACGAGAAGCGCTGCCCGTCGCACCGTCCCGACTGGGTCACGACGGCACCGATCCTCGTGGGGTCGAAGGGCGAGGTCCCGTTCTGCGTCGTCGACAGCCTGCCCACGCTGGTGTGGGTCGCCAACCTCGCCTCGCTCGAGCTGCACACGTCACTGTCGTTGGCCGACCCCATCGAGCGTCCCACCATGGTCGTGTTCGACCTCGACCCCGGGCCGGGCACCGACCTGGTGCAGTGCGGGCAGGTCGCGCTCTGGCTGCGGGGCGTGCTCGAGGACCACCTCGGCCTCACGTGCTTCGCCAAGACGTCGGGCTCCAAGGGCATGCAGATCTACGCGCCGCTGAACACGCCGGTCACCTACGAGGGCGGCACCAAGGATTTCGCGCTCGCCATGGCGCGCCTCGGCGAGCGCCAGCTCCCCGACCTCGTTGTCTCGGCCATGAAGAAGGAGCTGCGCAAGGACAAGGTGTTCATCGACTGGAGCCAGAACGACCAGCACAAGACGACGGTGTGCGTGTACTCACTGCGGGCCCGGCCGCGGCCGACAGTGTCGATGCCGGTGACGTGGGACGAGGTCGAGGACATGACGGCGGCGGGCGATGCGACGCGGCTCGTGTTCGAGGCCGACGACGCCGTGGCGCGGGTGGAGGAGATCGGCGACCTCTTCGCGCCGATGCACACCCTCGTGCAAGAGCTGCCCAAGCTGTAACAGTGACCAGACGGCGCGCGCCCGGCGCGTTGCTCGGCGGCCTGCTGGCCGCGGCCTCGGTGCCGCCCTGGGGATGGTGGCCCCTGGCCTTCGTCGGTGTGGCGCTCTTCGCCGTCGTGCTGCGTGACCAGTCGCCCCGACGCCGCGCCACCCTCGGGCTCGTCTTCGGCATCGGCCAGTTCGGCCCGACGCTGTGGTGGATGGCCGATCTGCACGTCGTCGGCTGGGCACTGGTCGTCGTGCTCGAGGCCGGGTTCCTGGCCCTCGCCGGTCTGGCCGCCACGCGGCGCTCCGGCCTCGCCCTCGCGCCCGCGCTGGTCCTGGCCGAGCTGCTCCGTTCGCACTGGCCCTTCGGGGGCCTCCCGATGGGGGGCCTCACCCTCGGCCAGGCGGCCGGCCCCCTCGCCCCCGCCACACGCCTCCTCGGCCCCCTCGTCCTCGTGGCCCTCGTCGCCTTCGTCGCCGTCTCTGCCTCTGAGTGGGCGAGAAATCGAGGGCGTAGCCCGAGATTTCTCGCCCACCTCGCGATGGGGGCGGGCCTCGTGGTCGCCGGGGTCGTCAGTCCGCACGGTCATGACACCGACCCGTTGCGGGTGGCGGCGGTGCAGGGGGGCGGTGTCCGCGGCATGCAGGCCGTGGACGGCGACCCGGCGCGGGTTTTCGACGCCCACCTGGCCGCCACCCACGTCGGTCGCGACGTCGACCTGGTCGTGTGGCCCGAGGACGTGGTCGACGTCGAGGGCGACGTGGTCGGCACGCCCGAGGGCGAGCAGCTGGCGGCGCTGGCCCGCCGCACCGGCGCCACCCTCGTGGCCGGCGTCGTCATGGGTGAGGACGACCGGTTCCACAACGTGGCCGTGGCATGGGGCCCCGACGGACGACCCGTCGACCGCTACGAGAAGAACCACCGGGTGCCGTTCGGCGAGTGGGTCCCGTTCCGCTCCCTCGTCGAGCGCGTCGCCGACGTGTCGGTGATCCCCCGGGACGCCATCGTCGGCCGCGAGCCCGGGCTGCTCCGCACGCCGGCGGGGCCGCTCGGGGTCGTCATCTCCTATGAGGTCTTCTTCTCGGGACGGGCGCGGTCGGCGGTGGGCGCCGGTGGCGAGCTCGTGCTCGTGCCGACCAATGCGGCGTCGTTCCGCAGCGGCCAGGTGCCGGCGCAGGAGGTCGCGGCAGCTCGTCTCGTCGCGCTGGCGACCGGGCGCTGGGTCGTGCAGGCGGCCCCGACGGGCTACACCGCGGTCGTCGGCCCCGACGGGCGGGTGCGGTCGCGCACCGGGTTGAGCCGGCGCGCCGTGCTGCAGGCCACCGTGATGCGCCGGACCGGCGCCACGCCGTACGCGCGGTGGGGCGACAGCCCCATGGTGGCGATGACCGCGATCGGCCTCGCCGCCGCCGCCCTCAGCGGTCGTGGGCGAACAGGACCTTTTCGAAGAAGAAGAACTTCCCCAGCCACAGCACCCCGAACGCCCCCAGGTTCGCAGCCATGACGATGAGGGTCTGGCCGAACCGGTGCGAGGTGATGTCGGCGGCCCGACCCTCGGCCACGCTGGCGCTCAAGGTCGAGAGCACGAGCCCGAGGAAGGCGAGGAACCAGAACGGCAGGACCTCCTTCACCAGGTGCGACCGGCCACCCTTCCCCCACACCCACCGCCGGTTGAGTATGTAGGACGGCACCGTGCCCGCGGCGCACGCGGCCACGTTGGCCTCGGCCGCCGACCAGTGGAGGACACCGAAGCAGAGCGCGAGCACCGCCTGGCCGACGGCGACGGCGACGACCGACACAAGGCTGTACTTGTAGAGCCGGCGCGCCTTGGGCCCGCGGGCCCTGGTCATGAGGCCGGCCATCAGCCGGGCAGTGCGTTGGCGCGGGCGATGGCGCCGAGCCACGACGCGCTGGGCTTGAGTGTGCGCTCCTGGCTGTCCCGGTCGACGGCGATGAGCCCGAACGTGGGGCCGTAGCCGAGGGCCCACTCGAAGTTGTCCATCAGGCTCCAGTACGTGTAGCCGCGGACGTCGATGCCGTCGGCCAGGCACCGCAGGACGCCCTGCAGGGCGGCCTCGACATACGCCGTGCGCCGCGTGTCGTCGCCGGTGCCGATGCCGTTCTCGGTCACCAGGACGGGCAGGCCGTCGGTGACATCCCACGCGCGCCGGATCGTCGCCTCCAGCGAGTCGGGCCAGAACTCATAACCCATCTGCAGCGTCTCGATGCCCTCCTCGGGACCGAGGGCGCCGTCGGGACCGATGCGGGCGCGCGAATAGGTCTGCACGCCGATGAAGTCGTCGCCCGCCGTGGCCTCGAGGAACACGTCCTCCATGCGGTAGCGGATCTGGTCGCGCTTGGCCTCGCCGCCGTCGACGGCCTGGTAGTCGGTCATCGACAGCGTCAGGCCGACCGGCATGTCGGGACGCGCCGAACGGATGGCCTGGACCCCCTTGCGGTGGGCATCGATGAAGATGTCGTTGGCCGATCGGCGGAGACCGGAGCTGCGCAGGCCGGGAGGGAACACACCGGCGAGGTACCCCATCGTCGCCACGATGTTCGGCTCGTTGATCGTGCACGCCATGCCCATCAGGTCGCCGAGGGCGGCGGTCGTCCGCTCGCAGTAGCGGGCGAAGCGGTCGGCGGTGTCGGGCTCCTCCCACCCGCCGAGGTGGCAGACCCAGCGGGGCGTGGTGAAGTGATGGAAGGTCACGATGGGCGTGATGCCGTGCTCATGGCACGCGGCGCACATGCGCCGGTAGTGGTCGAGGGCGTTGCGCGAGAACTCCCCGTCCTCGGGCTCGATGCGGCTCCACTCCAGGGAGAAGCGGTAGGTGCCGAAGCCCAGCTCGGCCAGCGTGGCGATGTCCTGCGGGTACCGCCAGAAGTGGTCGCAGGCGTCGCCGCTGGGCTCCACACACGGTGACTGCGGGTTGTGCTCCCACATCCACCAGTCGTTGTTCCAGTTGCCGCCCTCGACCTGGTGGGCGGCCGTGGCGGTCCCCCACAGGAACCCTTCGGGGAAGCTCGGCATGGCGAGGCGCAGGTTAGGCGGCGTGACGGTCGCGCATCGAGACGCGGCCGGCGGCGAAGGCGAAGAACACCAGGATGCAACCGGCCCCGACGACCGGCCCGGGCGGCCAGCCCTCATCGTCGTCATCGTCGTCATCGACCGGTGCCACGGCGGCGATGGGCAGCGCGTCGCCGACGACGACCACTCCGTTCATCCCCGGGTGCAGCCGGCACGAGTACGGATAGGTGCCTGCGGCGTCGAACTCGTGTGACCACCGCTCGCCCGCGGCCAGTTCGCCGTGGCCCCAGGTCACGCCCTCGATGAGATGGGGGATCCGGTCCCGGTTGGCGAAGAAGACCGTCGCACCCCGCGGCGAGTGCACGACCGTCGGGTTGAAGCAGTTCATGGACAGCTCGACGACGGGATCGTTGCCCTCGGTCTGGCCGGCCTGGTTCCCGTGGTGGCATCCGCCTCCGGCCGATGCCGGTGCGGGCGTCATCAGGACCGTCATGAGGAGGACGACGAGTGCGGCGCGTCTGGCCATGCCTGCCAGTATGAACCCGTGAGCGAGATCCTGGACAGCCTGCTCGACCTGCTCGACCTCGAATCGATCGAGGTGAACATGTTCCGCGGGCACAGCCCGGAGGAGGGCAGGGGCCGGGTGTTCGGCGGGCAGGTCGCGGCCCAGGCCCTCATGGCCGCCGGTCGCACCGTCGACCCCTCGCGCAACGTCCATTCGCTGCACGCCTACTTCTTGCGGCCCGGCGATCCTGCCATCCCCATCCTGTACCAGGTCGACCGCATCCGCGACGGCAAGTCGTTCACCACGCGGCGCGTCGTCGCCATCCAGCACGGCGAGGCCATCTTCAACCTCTCGGCCCAGTTCCACCTCACCGAGCCTGGTCTCGAGCACGGGCGGACCATGCCGGAGGTCCCGGGCCCGGAGGGCCTCCCCGACTGGGCGACGCGCATCGCGGCGCAGATGGAGAAGACGAGCGGCCAGATCCCGGAATGGTTCAAGCGGCCCCGGCCCATCGACATGCGCTACGTCGACGATCCCGGCCCTCGTGGGTTCCGCGATCCGCGACCGGACGCCGTGAAGTACGTGTGGATGCGGGCCAACGGCACGCTCCCCGATGACGACCAGCTGCTGCACTCGTGCGTGCTGGCCTACGCATCGGACATGAGCCTCCTCGACTCCATCACGCTCCCGCACGACATCAGCTGGGAGGACGGGCTGATGATGGCCAGCCTCGATCACTGCATGTGGTTCCACCGCCCGTTCCGCGCCGACGAGTGGCTGCTGTACGACCAGGAGAGCCCGGCGGCGGCCGGCGCGCGGGGTCTGGCCCAGGGCCGCCTCTTCACCCAGGACGGCACGCTGGTGGTGTCGGTGATGCAGGAGGGACTGTTCCGGATGGTGAACACGAAGCGATGAGGCGACGGCAGCTCGCGGCGACCCTCGCCACCGCGGTCGTCCTGCTCGGCGCGTGCGGCGGTGGGCGCGACGACGACTCGTCGACGGGGACCACCGGCGCGACATCGTCGACAACGCTGGCGCCGACCACGACGTCGACGGTCGCCACCACAACGACCGTGACCCGGAACGAGCCGGTGCTTCTGTCCGATTCCTCCGGGCCCCGTGAGGTGGCTGATCGCATCACCGCCGCCGATGCCGTGCTGCACGCGCCGGGCTCCGACGACGAGGCCGTGGCCACCGCGGCGCGACATCAGCAGGCCGCGTTCCGCAGCCTCGCCATCCATCCGGACTGGATCGAGCCGACGGCGGCGCTGGTGGAGCCGAGGCTCCGCGACGTCGTGCGCGACAACGGGGTGGCGGGATCCTCGCTCCGGTCGCTGACCAAGCCCCGTCCGTCGCTGCCGAGTTGGCGGATCGTCACGCCCGCCCCCGCAACCGAGCTCGAGAAGCTCTACCGCAACGCCGAGTACACCTACGGCGTGCCGTGGAACGTCCTGGCCGCCGTCCACCTGGTGGAGACGCGCATGGGGCGGATCCGCGGCACGAGCACGGCCGGCGCGCAGGGGCCCATGCAGTTCCTCCCGAGCACGTGGAAGCAGTACGGCGAGGGCGGCGACATCAACGACAACCGTGACGCCATCCGCGCCGCCGCCCGCTACCTGAAGCGCAACGGCGCCCCGTCACGCATCCGCGAGGCCGTGTACGCGTACAACCACAGCGACGCCTACGTGGAGGGCGTGATGCGGTACGCGGCGCGCATGGCCGCCGACCCCGGCGCCTACCGGGCCTACTGGCACTGGCAGGTGTTCTACCGACTCGCCTCGGGCGACGTCATGCTCCCGGAGGGCTGGGCGGCGTGAGAACGCAGCCCCGGCTGGTGGTCCGGGACATGCGGTCCGACGACGTCGACGCCGTCGTCGCCATCCTCCGGTCGTGGGTGCAGGCACCGTGGATGGAGGAGGCGTTCCCGGCGTTGCGGGCCAGCGCAGAGGCCGTGACCGACCAGCGCTTCGTGGTCGCCGAGTCGGTGCCCGACGGCGCCGTCGTCGGCGTCATGGGCCTGATGTGGGGCGACATCGATCCCGAGCTGCTCGACGGCACCGAGGCGACGGCCGAGCTCGTCCGCGCCTATGTGGCCGACCCGACCCGTGGCACCGGGGTGGGCACGGCGCTGGCCGACCACCTCGAAGGCGTGGCGAGGGAGATGGGCTTCACCCGGCTGGTCATCGAGAGCGGCTCGATCCACCGGGAGACGGGCTATCCGTTCTGGCGCCGTCGCTACGGCGAGCCGTTCCTCGTCAGCCCCGACCACTGGGGCCCGGGCGTCGAACGGGTGGCGTGGCGCACCTCGCTCACCGACTGAGCGTCAGGCAGTCACGACGGCGGCGGCGACGGCCTCGGTGGCACCGGTGTCGTCGACGGCGCGTGGGCCCACCAGCGCGGTGACGGCGACGTACCCGGCACCCACGATCATGGTGTCGGTGTCCTCCGCGAGGGGCTCCTCGTTGGCCTTCAGCTCGATCTGCATCCGGCCCTCGCTGCGCTCGGTCAGAACGGCGCGGACGGTGCCGAACGGCGCCAGCCGCGCCGTGCGGGCGCCGCGGAGCTGGTCGAGGGGCAGGTTCGGAACGTTCACGTTGAGGACGGTGCGGGGCGGCTGCCCGGCCACCCACGTCAGGGCCCGGGCGGCGATGGCCGCCGCCGTCCCGGCCAGCCACGGATCGCCGCTGTCCTGGCTGACGGCCAGCCCGGAGATGCCGAAGTTGGCCGCCGTCAGCGCCGCGCCCACGGTCCCGGAGTGCAGCACGGCCCGGCCGGTGTTGCAGCCGGGATTGATGCCGGATGCGACGAGCGAGGGCGCCTCACCGAACGCGCCGAGCCGGGCCGCCATCACCGCCAGTGCAGGGGGCCCGTCGACGCCGAACACGGGCACGCCCTCGAGGACCTCGAGCGCGAACTCCTCGACCACGATGCCGGTGCCCGAGTAGACGGTGCCGATGGCGGCGCCGGATCCGCTGCGGTCGTCGAGCGGCGCCGCCACCACCACGTCGAAGCCGGCGTCCACCAGCGCCCGGGTCAGCAGATGCAGGCCGGGTGCGTGGACACCGTCGTCGTTGGTGACAAGGACGCGCACGAAATGAGTCTCCCCCAGGCGGGGCGGGCGGCGACAATGCCGGGCATGACGGTGACATCGCGACACGTCCGGGTGGCCGGTGTGGAGGACGCCCGCGCCATCGCCGAGGTGCACGTGGCGTCGTGGTTGGCCGCCTACCGGGGGATCATCGACGACGACGTGCTCGACGGGCTCAGTGTCGACGCCCGCGCCGCGCGATGGGTCGAGAACCTGACCGACCCCGAGGCGGACGCCACGACCCTGCTGGT
>DATLDH010000063.1:0-8082 GCA_035526015.1 Acidimicrobiales bacterium | reverse complement strand
CGAGCCCATGAGCCACGTCGCCCTCCAGCTCTACGAGGGCCGGCAACTGCACACCGTCACCCAGGCCGAGGGCCTCGACCACTTCCGCACGATTCGTGACGACCTCGACCGGGTGGGGCGGGCCCAGACGCTGCTGGAGGCCGTCGACCAGGTGGCCCAGGAGGGTGAGCCGAACGCCCGCCTCTACCAGATGCTCGTCGGCGCGCTGCGCGCCCTGGCGGCTGCTGACGCGCCACTGATCGTGCCCGCCTTCTTCCTGAAGCTGCTGTCGCTGGAAGGCGTGCATCCGGTGCTCGACCGCTGCGTCTCGTGCGGGGCGGTCGACGATCTGGTCGCGTTCGACCCTGGCAGCGGGGGGGCCCTGTGCCGTACGTGCCGCCAGGGTGCGCCCATGGGCGCCGACGCCCTCGTGCTCATGCGACGGATCCTCGGCGGTGGCCTCGTCGGCGCTCTCGACGAGCCCGCGTCGGCCGCCACTCGCGAGGTCGAGCACCTGGCGTCGGCGGCTCTCGAGCACCACCTCGAACGACGCCTGCGGTCTCTTCGGGTGATGGACGGGGCGTGAATTAGCCTCGGGGGATGCCCGCCGCCGATGTCGAGGAGGTCGTGAGCCTCTGCAAGCGCAGGGGCTTCGTCTACCAGTCCGAGGAGATCTACGGCGGGTTCCGCTCCGCCTACGACTACGGGCCCCTCGGTGTGCTCATGCTGCGCAACATCCGCAACGCCTGGTGGCGGCGGATGGTGCAGGAGCGCGACGACGTGGTGGGCATCGAGGCGGCGGTCATCTCCACCGAACGGGTGTGGCGCGCCACGCGGCACCTGGAGACGTTCAACGACCCGATGGTGGATTGCCGCAACTGCAAGGAGCGCTTCCGGGCCGACCACCTCGAGGGCGACACCTGCCCGAACTGTGGCTCCAAGGACATGACCGAGGCGCGGGACTTCAACATGATGATGAAGACCCACGTCGGCCCGGTGGAGGACTCCTCCAGCGTCGCCTATCTGCGGCCCGAGACGGCACAGGGCATGTTCCTCAACTTCATGAACGTGCTGCAGACGACGCGCAAGAAGCCGCCGTTCGGCATCGCCCAGATCGGCAAGTCCTTCCGTAACGAGATCACGCCCGGGAACTTCGTGTTCCGCACCCGTGAGTTCGAGCAGATGGAGATGGAGTTCTTCGTGCCGCCGGGCGACGGCCCCAAGTGGTTCGAGTACTGGGTCGACGAGCGCAAGCAGTGGTTCCTCGACCTCGGCATCCCGGCCGAGATGATCCGGGTGCGCCAGCACGAGCAGGAGGAGCTCAGCCACTACTCCACCGGCACGGCCGACCTCGAGTTCCTGTTCCCCTTCGGCTGGGGCGAGCTCGAGGGCATCGCCCAGCGCACCGATTACGACCTGACCCGCCACGCCGAGGCGTCGGGGGAGAAGCTCGAGTACTACGACCAGGCCGCCAACGAGCGCTACGTGCCCCACGTCGTCGAGCCCGCGGTCGGTTCCACCCGGTCGATGATGGCGTTCCTCTGTGCCGCCTACGACACCGACGAGGTCGGCGGCGAGGCGCGCACCGTGCTGCGACTCCATCACCGGCTGGCGCCGTACCAGGTGGCCGTCCTGCCGCTCTCCAAGAAGGAGACGCTGACGCCGACGGCCCGCGAGGTGCTGCAGCTGGTGCAGGCCAACTGGATGACCGACTACGACGAGACGCAGTCCATCGGCAAGCGGTACCGCCGTCAGGACGAGGTGGGCACCCCCTATTGCGTCACCGTCGACTTCGAGACCATCGACGACCGGGCCGTCACCGTTCGCGAGCGCGACACCACCAACCAGGAGCGCATCGCCATCGACGATCTCGTCGCCTATCTCAGGGAGCGTCTGTCGTGAGTTACGTGTACGCGTTCGACCACAAGCACCGGAAGCCGCCCATGAGCCTGAAGGACCTGCTCGGCGGCAAGGGAGCCAACCTGGCCGAGATGACGTCGGTGCTGGAGCTGCCGGTGCCGCCGGGCTTCACCATCTCCACCGACGCCTGCCGCGACTACATGGACGCGGGCTGGCCGGCCGGTCTCGACGCCGAGATCGAGCGCCACGTGAGGAAGCTCGAGAAGGCCATGGGCAAGCGCCTCGGGGACCCCACCGACCCGTTGCTGGTCAGCGTGCGCTCCGGCGCCAAGTTCTCCATGCCGGGGATGATGGACACCGTCCTCAACCTCGGCCTCAACGACGAGTCGGTCGAGGGCCTGGCCAAGCAGACCGACGAGCGCTTCGCCCTCGACTCCTACCGCCGGTTCATCCAGATGTACGGGCGCATCGTGCTCGACATCGACGGCGCCGCCTTCGAGCACCTGCTGGAGACGGCCAAGGAATGGGACGGCGTCACCACCGACTCCGACATCGGCGCCGACACGTTGCGCCGCCTCGTGCTCCGCTTCCAGGACGTGGTGCGGCGCAACACCGGCAAGCCCTTCCCCCATGATCCGACCGACCAGCTCCGGGGTGCCATCGAGGCTGTCTTCCGCTCGTGGAACGGTCCCCGCGCCATCGCCTACCGCGTGCGCGAGCGCATCGCCCACGACCTCGGCACCGCCGTGAACGTCCAGACCATGGTGTTCGGCAACCGCGACGACGACAGCGGCACCGGCGTCGGCTTCACCCGTGACCCGGCGACCGGCGAGTCCACGCCCTACGGGGACTTCCTCGTCAACGCCCAGGGCGAGGACGTGGTTGCCGGCATCCGCAACACCGAGACCCTCGACGACATGAAGGAGCGGTGGCCCAAGATCCACGCCGAGCTGCTCGCCATCTTCGACCGCCTCGAGCGCCACTACCGCGACATGTGTGACACCGAGTTCACCATCGACCAGGGGACGCTCTGGATGCTGCAGACCCGCGTCGGCAAGCGCACCGGCGCCGCCGCCCTGCGCATGGCCGTGGAGATGACCAAGGACCGCCGCATCAAGCTCAGCCGGTCCGAGGCGCTCATGCGGGTCAACGCCGAGCACCTCGACCAGGTGCTGCACCCGCAGTTCGCCAAGAGCGACGCCAAGGTCCTGGCCAAGGGCCTCGGCGCGTCGCCGGGCGCAGCGGTGGGCCGGGCGTACTTCACCGCCGATGAGGCGGCCGATGCCGCCGACCGCGGCGAGCAGGTCGTGCTGGTGCGCACCGAGACATCGCCCGAGGACGTGCACGGCATGATCGTGGCCGAGGGCATCCTCACGTCGCGCGGGGGCCTCGTCAGCCACGCCGCCGTCGTGGCCCGGGGCTGGGGCAAGCCGGCCGTCGTCGGTGCCGACGCCCTGCGGATCGGGCCCAAGTCGTTCTCGGTCGGCGACGTGACCGTGGCCGAAGGCGACCTCATCTCCATCAACGGCACGACGGGCGAGGTCGTGCTCGGCGCCCTGGCGCTGTCGGAGGCCGAGCCACCCGAGGAGTTCCGCACCATCCTCAAGTGGGCGGACGACATCCGTAAGGGCAAGCTCGCCGTGCGGGCCAACGCCGACACCGGGCCGGACGCGGCCAACGCCCGCCAGTTCGGGGCCGAGGGCATCGGGCTGTGCCGCACCGAGCACATGTTCCTGGGCGAGGACCGGCTGCCGATCGTCCGGCGGATGATCCTGGCCGACACCGACGCCGAGGAGACCGCCGCCCTGGAGGAGCTCCGGGCCGCCCAGAAGGCCGACTTCGTCGAGATCCTCGAGGCCATGGACGGCCTCCCCGTCACCGTGCGACTGCTCGACCCACCGCTCCACGAGTTCCTGCCCCGCACCGACGAGCTCATGGTGAAGGAGGCGACGACGGGCCTCACCGCCGAGGAGCAGCGCCTGTTCGCGGCCGCCAAGCAGTGGGAGGAGGTCAACCCCATGCTCGGCACACGCGGCGTGCG
This sequence comes from Acidimicrobiales bacterium, assembly GCA_035526015.1. Classification (GTDB taxonomy): domain Bacteria; phylum Actinomycetota; class Acidimicrobiia; order Acidimicrobiales; family DATLDH01; genus DATLDH01. The sequence goes on along the minus strand of DATLDH010000063.1, from coordinate 4,202 downwards.
CCTGGGCGTCGTGAAGCCCGGTCTCTACGCCATGCAGGTGCGCGCCCTCATGGAGGCGGCCGCCGACCGGGTGAAGGCCGGGGGCAAGCCGGTCGTGGAGATCATGATCCCGCTCACGGTCACCCGCGAGGAGCTGGCACTCGCCCGGGGTTGGGTCGAGGAAGCGGTGGCGGCCGCGACCACGGGCGTGAAGAAGCCGATCGACGTCACCATCGGCACCATGGTGGAGACGCCGCGGGCGGCGCTGCGCAGCGACGAGCTGGCCGAGTTCGCCGACTTCTTCAGTTACGGCACCAACGACCTCACCCAGATGACGTTCGGCTTCAGCCGCGACGACGTCGAGAGCCGGATGATGCCGCTGTACCTGGAGCAGGGCCTGCTGAGCCGCAACCCGTTCGAGACCATCGACGTCAAGGGCGTCGGCGAGCTCGTGCTGGAGTCGGTGCGCCAGGGTCGCGAGGCCAAGCCGAAGCTCAAGCTCGGTGTCTGCGGCGAGCACGGCGGGGATCCGGAGTCGATCGCATTCTTCGCCGCCGCCGGCCTCGACTACGTCAGTTGCTCGCCGTTCCGGGTGCCCATCGCCCGACTGGCGGCGGCCCAGGCCGTACTCGGCCGGGGCGACACCTCCAGCACCGCGTAACCTCCGCGGCGCATGGGGATCGTCGACGAGGATGTCGCCCGGGTCAGGGCCGCCACCGACTTCGTCCAGGTCGCCAGTCAGCACATCGCGCTGAAAAAGGTCGGCCGGCGCTGGACCGGGCTGTGCCCCTTCCACGCCGAGAAGACGCCGTCGTTCTCGGTCAACGCCGAGGAAGGGCTGTACTACTGCTTCGGGTGTCAGGCCAAGGGTGACGTCATCACCTTCGTCCGCGAGGTGGAGCACCTCGACTTCGTCGAGGCGGTCGAGCGGCTCGCCACCGCGGCCGGGATCGAGCTGCGCCGCGACGACGCCAAGGAGGGCAAGGACCGCCAGCGCCGCTCGGTGCTCACCGAGGCCATGGAGAAGGCGGTGGAGTGGTACCACCAGCGCCTGCTCACCTCGCCGGACGCGGCCGGCGCGCGTGGCTATCTACGGTCACGGGGCTACGACGGTGAGGTCGTGCGCGCCTTCCGGCTGGGGTGGGCGCCCGACGACTGGGACGCGCTGGTGAAGGCGCTGAAGCTACCGGTCGACGTGCTCAAGGACACGGGCCTGGGCTTCGTCAACAAGGCCGACCGTCAGCAGGACGCGTTCCGGGCGCGGATCATGTTCCCGATCTTCGACGTGAACAGCAAGCCCGTGGCCTTCGGCGGCCGCAAGCTGGAGGGCGACGGGCCCAAGTACAAGAACTCGCCGGAGACGCCGCTGTACTCCAAGAGCCGCACGCTCTACGGGCTCAACTGGTCGAAGCCCTCGATCGTGGAGGCCGGCGAGGTCATCGTGTGCGAGGGCTACACCGACGTGATCGCCTTCTTCACCGCCGGTATGCCCCGCGCCGTGGCGACATGCGGGACGGCGCTGGCCGACGAGCACTTCCGCACGCTCAAGAACTTCGCCCGGCGTGTAGTGCTCGCCTACGACGCCGACAGCGCGGGTCAGACGGCGGCCGAGCGGTTCTACGAATGGGAGCAGCGCTACGAGGTCGACCTGGCCGTGGCCGCCCTGCCGGAGGGGTCGGACCCCGGCGACGTGGCCCGCAAGGCGCCCGAGGATCTCCGCACCGCGGTGGCGGAGGCGACGCCGTTCCTGTCGTTCCGGCTGCATCGTGCCCTGTCCGCCGGCGACCTGCGCACGGCCGAAGGCCGGGCCCGGGCGGCCGAGGCCGCGCTCAACGTGGTGGGGGAGCACCCCAACCCGCTCGTCCGCGACCAGTACCTGATGGAGATCGCCGATCGGACGCGCATCGACGTCGACCGGCTGCGCGAGGGCATCGGCCGGCGCGGGGCCCGTCCCGAGGTGAAGGTCGAACGCCCGGCCGGCTTCGTCACCCAGTCGCCGGCCGAGACCATGGCGCTGCGACTCGCCATCCACCAGCCCGAGGAGATGGCGCCGCTGCTGGACGAGGTGCTGTTCAGCGACGAGCTGCACGTCGCCGCCTACCGCGCACTCGCTTCGGCCGCGACACTGCACGACGCCGTGGCATCGGCCGACCCGGGCGCCGCCGCCCTGCTGCAACGGCTCGCCGTCGAGGACGCCGAGGCCGAGCCCCTCGACGTCATCTCGATCCTCGTGATCCGCGCCACCGACCAGACGCTGCCCGAACTCGTCGCCGAGGCGGCCCGCACCGGGCACGTCGACGGCACCATGGCGTGGGCCAAGCTCACCATCGAGCAGCTCGCGCTCGATTCCGACATCGACCCCGGAACGAGAAAGGACGCGGTCACCCGGTTGGTAGCGTGGCTGGCGGAGAGGGGAGGGCCGCAACCATGAGCGAGAGCGTGCCGACGCCGTCCCTTCCCGATGGCGTCCCCGCCGAGGAGCTGGAGAAGGTCCTCGCCGCCGGCCGCGAGCGCGGTGGGCTGACGGCAGAGGACCTCATGCCGGTGCTCGAGGCGGTCGAGCTGTCGCCTGAGGTCATCGACGCCGTCATCGACGTGGTGAGGTCGGAGGGCATCGCCTACACCGACGAGACCATCGCCGACGCCGAGGCCGTCACCGAGATCGACCACGACGAGCCCGTCGTCGTCGCCGAGGCACCGACGAAGACCGGGCGCCGGCCGCTGCGGCCGAAGCGTCCCGCCGTCCCGGCCTATGACGACGGGCGCCCGAGCAGCGGCTCGGCCGACCCGGTGCGGATGTACCTCAAGGAGATCGGCCGCGTCCCCCTGCTGACCGGGCCCGAGGAGGTCGCCCTCGCCCGCCGCATCGAGGCCGGCGTCCTGGCCACGCAGTGCATCACTGCGTCGGAGGACACCGACAGCGGCGGCCCACGTCTGACCGAGGAGCAGCTCGCCAGGGAGTCGGCGATCGTGGCTGACGGCCTCCAGGCCAAGCACCAGCTGATCGAGGCCAACGTCCGCCTCGTGGTGTCGATCGCCAAGCGCTACCGGAAGCGGGGCATGGCGTTCCTCGACCTCATCCAGGAGGGCAACGTCGGGCTCATGCGGGCCGTCGACAAGTTCGACTACACCAAGGGCTTCAAATTCTCGACCTACGCCACGTGGTGGATCCGCCAGGCCATCACCCGCGCCATTGCCGATCAGGCCCGCACCATCCGCATCCCGGTGCACATGGTGGAGAGCATCAACAAGGTGGCGCGGTTCCAGCGCCAGCTGCTCCAGGAGCTCGGCCGCGAACCGACCGTCGACGAGCTGGCGTTGCGGGTCGAGATGACGCCGGCACGCGTCCGCGAGATCCTGCGCCTCAACCAGGACACGATCTCCCTCGAGCAGCCCATCGGCGAGGAGGAGAACTTCTCGTTGTCCGACGTGATCGAAGACCAGGGCGCGGTGATGCCCGCCGACGCGGCGGCCAGGGCCCTGCTCAACGAGGCGGTGAAGGAGGCGCTGTCAGAGCTGACCGAGCGCGAGCAGACGATCGTGCGCCTGCGCTTCGGCCTCGACGACGGTCAGATCCGCACGTTGGAGGAGGTCGGCAAGGAGTTCGGCGTCACCCGCGAGCGCATCCGCCAGATCGAGGCCAAGACACTCGCCAAGTTGCGTCACCCCATCCGCAGCCAGCGGCTGCGGGACTACCTCGACGAGGAGTAGTCGCTCTTGGCCAACGGCCCGGCCTCGGCCGGGCTGACCGGGTTGCTGCTCCCCGGATCGCTGCCGAACGCCCCGTCGACCATGTCCTTGGCCCGCTCCATGCCGAGATCGACTGCCGCCTTCGCCTTGTCGGTCGCCACGTCGTAGGCCTCCGACCGCTTGACCTTCCCGATCAGCTTGTTCAGCTGCTCGTAGCGCTCACGCCCGGCCATGGCGCCCAGGTAGTACCCGGCGCCGAATCCAATGGCTGCTCCAAGTCGGAATCTCATGCAGCCTTCATACCCCAATCGCGATTTTCCGTCATTCTCGAGGCAGTGCCCCGGTTTGCGGCCGGGCTATTGCCTCAAGAATGCGCAGATTGGGGGCGCGACGGCCGCTGCTATCGTCGTCGGCCATTCCGGGGTAGCTCAATTGGCAGAGCGGTTGACTGTTAATCAATAGGTTCTGGGTTCGAGTCCCAGCCCCGGAGCGCCTGCCACACGGGCCCGTAGCTCAATGGTCAGAGCGGGGGA
>DATLDH010000035.1:0-23021 GCA_035526015.1 Acidimicrobiales bacterium | reverse complement strand
CGTGGCGAAGTATCCCTTCCTCAGCCCGGAGTGGATGGACGAGGCCAAGAAGATCCGCGACAAGCACTCCGGCGAGGGTGGCGGTGCGGCCGGCGGCATGGCCATCAAGATGAACCAGATCATCACCGACGTCCCGTTCGGCGACGGCACCATCAACGCCCACATGAACGGCACCGAGATGGACACCGGCCACATCGACGACGCCGAGGTCACCATCACCATCGACTACGACACGGCCAAGGCCATCTTCGTCGAGGGCAACCCGCAGGCCGGCATGCAGGCCTTCATGGCCGGCAAGATCAAGGTCCAGGGCGACATGACCAAGCTCATGGCCATGGGCCAGGGCGCCGGCGCCGCCGATCCCACCGCGGCCGCCATCCAGTCCGAGATCAAGGACATCACCGAGTAACTCGGTCACTCCGCAGCAACTGCCAAGGGCGCCCCGAAAGGGCGCCCTTGTCGCGTCTCGGGGTCCGTTCCCGTTTCGGGTGCGTCCAGCCCGACATTCGGGGCTGCGCGCACCCAGAACCGGAGAAGTTGGGAAAGAACGCAGGGTCGGGAGCGGCGGAACCGGTGACGGCTGGGGAACGTCACCCCGCTCGACGCCGCCCCCGTCCCTGCACGAATCACATTAGACCCCCGGTCAAGCCCCCCAGTACGCGGGGATGACCATCTTGTAGGTCGCTTTCCTAACTAGTCAGGAGACCAACTTCTTCATCTCCGCTTCGAGCTCGGCGACGGTCCAGCGGTCCTGCTTCTCGATGGTCTCGGTCATCGTCCACGGCTGGAACAGGCGGATGGTGCCGCCCTGGACGAAGAAGACCTTGCCGTTGGCCGGGCAGTTCTCGGTGGCGAGATATGCGACGAGCGGCGAGATGTTGGCGGGGTCCCACACGTCGAACTTGCCCGGGTCGTCCGGCGCCTGGACGATGTTGCCGAGCCCGGGCGTGGCCTCGGTGAGGCGGGTGCGGGCGGCCGGGGCGATGCAGTTGGAGCGCACGCCGTAGCGCGTCAGCTCCTGGGCGCAGATCTGGGTGAACGAGGCGATGCCGGCCTTGGCCGCGCCGTAGTTGGTCTGGCCCGGGTTGCCGAGCAGGCCCGAGGTCGAGGAGGTGTTGACCACCGCCGCCTTGACCTCCTTGCCCGCCTTGGACTGCTCGCGCCAGTAGGCGGCGGCCCAGCGGGTCGGCACGAAGTGGCCCTTGAGGTGGACGTGGATGACGGCGTCCCACTCCTCCTCGGTCATGTTCACCAGCACGCGGTCACGCAGGATCCCGGCGTTGTTGACCAGCGCGTGCAGGTCGCCGAAGGCCTCGACGGCGGTGTTGATCAGCCGCTGGCCACCCTCCCAGTCGGCGATGTTGTCGACGTTGGCGACGGCCTTGCCGCCCATGGCCTCGATCTCGTCGACGACGAGCTGGGCCGGTGCCCGGTCGTCGCCCGTGCCGTCGATGTTGCCGCCCAGGTCGTTGACGACCACGTGGGCGCCCTCGCTGGCGAACAGCAGCGCATGCTCACGGCCGATGCCGCGCCCTGCGCCGGTGATGATGACGACCCGCCCGTCGAGTGAACCCATGGGTGACGACTCCTCCGTAGACCTTGGACGGTTCGCAACCTAATGGGAGAGGCCCCCGCCGCTCTAATCGCTCAGCCGTCGCCCCTGCGGACGTAGAGGGTCACCGGCGTGGCCCGCTTCACCTTGGTGCCGGCGGGCGGATCGGTGAACACGACGGTGTCGCCCTTGTTGTTGCCCTGGATGTCGCCCACCTTCAGGCCGGCCCGCTCGATGATGGCGGTGGCCTCCCGGACCGAGCGGCCCTCGACCTCGGGCACGGCGATGCGCTCGGGGCCCTTGGACACCGTGACCGTCACCTGCGACCTGGCCTCGGCCTGCTTGCCCGGCCCCGGCGTGGTGGCGATGACCTGGCCCACGGGGACGTCCTCGCTGAAGGCGTCCTCCCGCACCGGGCTGAGGCCGAGACCGCGCAGTCGGCCCATGGCGTCGTCGGCGGCCTGGCCGACGAGATCGGGCATCGTCACCGGCTCGGGGCCGTTGGAGATGGTGAGGTCGACCGTGCTGCCCTTGGGGCGCGACCCTGTGGGCGCGTCGATGACCGTGCCCTTGGCCACCTCGGCGTCGTACGGACGCAGCACGGTACCGACCTTCAGGCCCACCTCGGCGAGCCTGGCGGTGGCGGCCTCCTCGGTGAGGCCCTCGATGGCGGGAAGTGCGACCGGCGGCGGGCCCCGTGACACCACGAGGCGGATGTCGCGGTTGCGCTTGAGGCTGGCGCCGGCGGCCGGCTTCTGACCGAGGACCAGGCCGGGTTCGGTGCCCTCCCGGTACACGCGGGTGACGGCGACGCCGAGGTCGACGGCGTCGGCCGCCTTGCGGGCCTCGATGAAGTCCTTGCCGGCCAGCTGCGGGACGACACTGGACGGCACCAGCACCTGCGTGGCGGCGTACGCGCCGCCGGCGACGAGGGCGGCGATGAGGAGGCCGAGCACGGCGACGACCCACGGCCGGCGCCAGCGGGAGCGGGGCGCGCCGTCGTCGAGCGGGACGACGGCGTCGCCGTCGAACACCGACGACGCGGCGACGGTGGCCGAGGTGGCGGCCCCGGCCTTGATGCCGAGCTCGGTGGGGTCGGCGATCGGTGCGGCGGCGACGGTCCTGGGAGCGGCGCCCGGTCGGCCGGCGAGGGGCAGCGCCGCCGGCTCGGGAAGGGTGCGGGCCAGCGCGTCGAGACGGCGGACGAGGCCGGCGGAGTCGGGGCGCTCCTCGGGATCGGACGCGCCGGCGGCGGTGAGGATCGGCACCAGCGGGCCGAGGGCATCGGGAACGACCAGGTCCTTGCCCACCCGAGCCATGAGGGTGGCGATGGTGGTGTCGGCCGCGAACGGCACCTGGCCGGTGACCGACTCCACCAGCACCAGGGCGAGGGAGTACACGTCGGCCCGGCCGTCGAGGCTGCCGCCCTGCACCTGCTCGGGCGAGGCGTAGCGCGCGGTGCCGAGGACGGCGCCACCCGGCTCGGTCCACGCCGCCTCGGCCAGGGCCCGGGCCAGCCCGAAGTCGGCGATGGCGAGGCGGCCCTCGTCGTCGAACAGCAGGTTGGCGGGCTTGATGTCGCGGTGCACGAGGCCGCGGCGATGCGCATGGTCCAGGCCACGCGCCGCCTCCAGCCCGACGAGCAGGGCCTGGGAGGGCGAAAGCCGGTGACCCTTGTCGAGCAGGTCGCGCAGGCTCCCGCCGCCCAGCAGCTCGAGCACGAGGAACGGGCCGTCGGAGTCCTCGCCCCAGTCGTAGACCCGCATGATGTTGGGGTGGGTGAGGGCGGCCGCGGCTCTGGCCTCGGCCCGGAACCGGCGCAGGAAACCCTCGTCCTCGGCCAGCGCGGAGTGCAGGAGCTTGACGGCGACGCGGCGGCGCAGCGTGACGTCCTCGGCCTCCAGGACGTGCGCGGAGGCACCGGTACCGATGGGTGCGAGCAGGCGGTAGCGGTCGCCGAGGACCCGCCCCACGGCGTCGACAACACGCGCGCGAGCCACGGGTCGAGGGTAGCGGCTGGCCTCGCGGGGTCCGGGGACTACAGGATTGGGCCCATGGAGCCCCGCCGACTGATCACCCCTCGACGCGTGCTGCTCTCGGTGCTGCTGGCCGGGGCGGCGGTGGGCTTCGTGTGGTCGTTCGCGCTGACCGACTCCGACACCGCCCCGGTGTTCACCGACCAGGCCGTGGAGGCCGTGCACCCCGGCGAGGGCCAGCTCGACCTGCGCCAGGCCCGCATCGGCATCGACCTCGAGCCCGGGTACGAGGCCGTTCTCACCCTCGACTCCGTGGAGATCCCCGAGGACCAGCTCGAGCGCATCCCCGAGCTGGGCCAGACCTTCTACACACCGGGGCCGGACAAGGCGACGGGCGCCATCACCCCCGGCCGCCACTGCGCCACGGCCACCTTCTGGGACCCCACCCAGGGCGGCCCCGAGACGGGCCGGAAGTACTCATGGTGCTTCAACGCCCACTAGGCAGGCGGTAGCTCGCCGGTCTCCAACAGGTGGAGGAAGCCTTTCTCGTCGAGGATGGGGACGTTGAGCTCGGTGGCCTTGTTGAGCTTGGAGGCACCGGGTGACTCGCCGACGACGACGGCGGTGGTGCGCTTGGACACGCTGCTGGGGGCCTTGCCGCCGCGGGACTTGATGGCCTCCTCGGCCGCCTCGCGGCCCAGTGACTCCAGCGTGCCGGTGACCACGACCGCCTTGCCGGTGAGGGTCTGCGGGGCGTCGGGCGCCTCGGGGCCGGTGAAGTTCAGCCCGGCGGCTCGGAAGCGATCGACGATGTCGCGCACGGCCGGCCGGTCGAAGAACTCGCGCACGCTGGCGGCGATGACGGGGCCCACGCCCTCGACGGCGGCCAGCTCCTCCTCGGGCGCGGCGATGATGCGGTCGAGGTCGCCCAGCTCGCGCGCCAGGACGCGCGATCCCGTGCCGCCCACATGGCGGATGCCGAGGCCGACGAGGAGGTTGGCCAGCGGTCGCTGCTTGGACGCCTCGACGGCGTCGGCCAGGTTCCGCACCGAGATCTCTCCGAAGCCCTCGAGGGCGCGGATGCGGTCGAGGTCGAGGGAGTAGATGTCGGCCACGTCGTCGAGCAGCGGCGGGTCGAGGCTGCAGAACAGCATGACGGTGCGCTCGCCCAGGCCCTCGATGTCCATGGCGCCGCGCGACGAGAAATGGGCGATGCGGGCCACCCGTTGGGCCGGGCACCCGAGCTCGTTCGTGCAGTAGGTGTCCGACTCACCCTCGTGGCGCACGAGCGGCGCGGCGCACACCGGGCACACGGTCGGGAACACCCACGGCTCGGACTTCGCGGGTCGCAGGGCCAGCACCGGTCCGACGACCTCGGGGATGACGTCGCCCGCCTTGCGCACGATGACGGTGTCGCCGGGGCGCACGTCCTTCTTGGCGACCTGGTCCTGGTTGTGGAGGGTGGAGAGCCCGACGGTGGAGCCGCCGACGAACACCGGCTCGAGCTGGGCGAACGGCGTCGCCTTCCCGGTGCGGCCGATCGACACCATGATGTCGCGCAGCAGGGTCTGGCGTTCCTCGGGCGGGAACTTGTACGCGATGGCCCACCGCGGCGCCTTCGACGTCGAGCCCATCTCGCCGCGTTGCGCCAGGTCGTCGACCTTGACGACCACGCCGTCGATCTCGTAGTCGAGGTCGTGGCGGTGCTCGAGCCAATGGCGGCAGTACTCGTGCACGGCCTCCAGCCCCGACAGCACCTTGGCCTCGGGGTTGGTCGGCAGCCCGAGCGAGGCGACATACGAGATCGTCTCGGCGTGGCTGCGAAACGACGGGCCGCCTTCTACGGCGCCCAGCTGGTAGCAGAACATCGACAGCTCGCGGCCGGCGGTGATCGCCGCGTCCTTCTGCCGCAGCGAGCCGGCCGCCGAGTTGCGGGGGTTGGCGAAGAGACGTCCGCCGGCCTCCTCCTGACGACGGTTGAGCTCCACGAAGGCGGCGGTCGGCATGTACACCTCACCCCGCACCTCGAGCAGATGGGGCACGTCGGTGCCGGTGAGGCGGTCGGGCACGGCCGCGACGGTGGCCACGTTGGTGGTGACGTCCTCCCCCACCGAGCCGTCGCCGCGGGTGGCGGCGCGCACGTAGTTGCCGTCCTCGTAGAGGAGCGACATGGCGACGCCGTCGATCTTGAGCTCGCAGCTGAACGCCACGTCACCGTCGACGTAGCGCTCCATGCGCTTGCCCCACGCCAACAGCTCGGAGAAGGAGAACGCGTTGTCGAGCGACATCATGGGCACGACGTGGCGCACCGGAGCGAACAGCGACGATGGCGCGCCACCGACGGTCTGGGTCGGCGAGTCGGGCGTGCGCAGCTCGGGGTGGGCCTCCTCGATGGCAGCCAGCTCGCGGACCAGCGCGTCGTAGTTGGCGTCGGCGATCTCAGGTGTGTCGAGCTCGTGGTACTGCCGGTTGTGGTGGGCGATCAGCTCCCGCAGCTCGTCGGCTCGACCCGCAGGATCGAGGTCGTCGGCCATGGCTCAGGCGCCGACGGCCAGGCGCACCCCCGCGGCCTGCTCCTGCACCCGCTCGGCCAGCGCCGCCGACAGCCGGAGCACGAGGGCGGCCTGGCTCTCGCCGTGACCGGCCAGGCCGCACGCCGGGCTCACCATGGCCTGCGTGCGCAGGCGCTCGGGATCACATCCGCCGGCCACGAGCTCGCACCAGAGTGTCGTGAGCTGTCGCCACAGGCGGTTGGGATCATCGCTGACGGGACCATCGGTGGGCACCGCGCCCCATGCCACCCAGCCGCCGCCCTCGAGGAACGACGCCACCGCGGCGGGGTGGTTGATGACGCCGCGGTCGACGGGAATGAAGGCGACGTCGGGCCCGGCGCCGAGGGCCAGCGACCAATCGGTCTCGCCGCAGCAGTGCAGGCCGCTGCGGACCCCGAGCGACGCCATGGCCGTCGACATGAGGTCGACGAGAGCGGTGGGCTCGAGGGGGAAGCCCGGGCGGCCGACGCCGACCAGGCCCGGCTCGTCGAGGACCACGAGCGGCGCCAGGCCGGGGGCGCGGTGGGCCAGCAGATCGACGATGGCGCGGCCGCGGGCGCGGATGGCGGCGAGGGCGACGCCGAAGGCGCGGTCGGGCGGCGCACCGGCGGCCATGAGGGCGAGGCCGAGGGTGACGGGTCCGGCCAGCTGCAGCTTCACCGGGCGCGTCTCGCCGGCGAGGCGGTCGACGAAAGCGAGCAGGCCCGACCACGCGTCAGGACGGAACGTGGCGTCGACGGCGGCGCCGGGATCGAGGCGGCGGACGTCGACGGTGAGAGACCCGTCCCGGGGGTCGACGGTGACGCCCTCCAGCCCGGCAGCGCACTGGGCCAGCATCCCCTCGGCCGGGGTGCGCGCCGACAGCTGGGGAGCGGCGGGCAGGCCGGGATGGGTGGCGAGCACGAGGTCGACGGCGGCGGCCGGATCGTCGTGGGGCAGGCTCCCCACCGAGGTGGCCGGCACCGCCGTGGAGATCATCGGCCCGTCTTCTTCGCCGTCTTCTTGGCCGTCTTCTTGGCCGGCGCCGCTTTCTTCTTCGCCGTCTTCTTGGCCGGCGCCGCCTTCTTCGGAACATCGGACAACAGGGAGCGGGCAAGGGCGAGGTCGTCCTCGAGGACGGTGACGAGGTCGGCGGCCTCCGCGAACTCACCGCGCACGGCGAGGCTGTACCGCTTGATCACCGCCAGGTCCACCAACCGCACGTCCGCCACAGTGCCTCCCCCAGTCACTTCGGCTCCCATCATGCCTACCGAGGTCGACGGTGCCCGCGCAAGCTGCGAGAGTCCCTGACCGTGCGCCGCGCCCTCTCCACCGAGCAGCTCGTCACATGGGTGACACGCGCGCTGTGGATCGGGTTGGCGTTCACCGTCGCGCTCGACGTCAGCCGGCCCGTCGCCGTCGTGCTCTGGACGGCGTGGGCCGTCGTGGTCGTGGCCACGCTCGTGACCCACCCGGTGAGCCTCACCGCACTGCGGGTCGCGGCACCCGCGTCGGTGCTCGCCGCGTTGGCGGCGGCTTCGCCGGTGGCGGTCGGGTGGGCAGTGGGAACCGCCGCCGTCGTGTACTCGCCCGCCCTCGGGTTGGCCCACGTGAACGGCTCGGCGTACCCGAACGAGCGCCGCTTCCCGTTGCGCCTTCCCGGCCAGCTGCTGTTCGCCGCGCCGCTGGCGTGGCTCCTGTTGGTCGGTGTCCCCGCCGCTGCACTGGTGGCCGCCGAACGCGACGCCATCGCCATCTCCGGCGTCCTCGGCCTCGCCGCAGTGGGGCTCGGCGTCGTGCTGGCCCGCGCGTTGCACCGGCTGTCGCGACGGTGGTTGGTGTTCGTGCCGGCCGGGGTCGTCCTGCACGATCATCTGGCCCTGGCCGACCCCGTGCTGTTCGTCCGCCAGACCGTCGCCCACGTGGCCGCCGCGGAGGAGGGCACCGACGCCCTGGACCTGACGCTGGCCTCCCCCGGGCTCGCCCTCGAGCTGCGTCTGCGGGAGACGACCGAGCTCGGCAGGCGGGTGGCGGGACGGGCCGTGGGCGACGCGCTGTCCGCCGATGCCGTGCTGTTCACCCCGACGCGCCCCGGCGCCGTGCTGCGGGAGGCGGCCGCCCGCCGACTGCCGACGGCCTAGATCGTCCGGCCCAGGACGAAGCCGATGAGGATGCCGAGGAAGAACAGCAGACCGACGGCGACGAGCGCCTGACCCACGCTGACCGGGCCCCTTGGCTCGGGCATGGTCACGCCGCCCTCCCTCCACCGAGGACCCGATCGCCGTCGTAGAGCACGACGCTCTGGCCCGGGGCGACGCGCTTGGCCGGCCTGGACCACTCGACGCCGCCGCCGGTGAACACGGCCGGCCGCGGCTCGCCGTGGGCGCTGGTCTGGGCCTCGACGACCGTGCCGATCGCCGCCGCGTCGGCCGTCCAGGTCCACGCCGTGACGGCGGTGGCCGTCACCAACAGCTCGTCGGGCGATCCGACCGTCACCGTCGCCGACGCGACGTCGACCGCCAGCGCGTACCGGGGCACGCCCGCCCCGACCGGGCCGAGGCCCTTGCGCTGGCCCACCGTCACCAGCTCGACCGCCTCGACATCGCCGACGTGGCGCCCGTCGGTGTCGACGACGCGGCCGGGATGCAGGGCGATGCGCTCGCCGAGGAACGCCGACCGACCGGCGCCGGACGCGATGAAGCACACATCCTGGCTGTCGGGCTTGGCGGCGGTGCGCAGCCCGGCGGCCGCGGCGACGGCGCGCACCTCGTCCTTGGTCATCGCGCCGACGGGCAGCAGCGTCCGGCCCAGTTGGTCTTGGCCGAGCATGTGCAGCACATAGGACTGGTCCTTGTCCCGGTCGCGGCCCCGGCCCAGCGACCAGCCGCACGCGGGGTCGCCGTCGATACGGGCGTGGTGGCCGGTGGCGATGGCGTCGAATCCCAGCGCGTCGGCCCGCCGGAGGAAGCGGTCGAACTTGAGTGACCGGTTGCACTCGACGCACGGGTTGGGCGTCCGCCCGGCGGCGTGGTCGGCCACGTACGGCACCACCACGTCGGCGTCGAAGGAATCGGTGAAGTTGAAGACGTGATGGTCGATGCCGAGCTGCTGGGCGACTCGCCGCGCGTCCTCGACGTCGGCGACCGAGCAGCAGCCGGTGTCGCTGGGCCCGCCCCACAGCTTCATGGTCGCCCCCACCACGTCGTGGCCGGCGTCGACCAGGAGGGCGGCGGCGACCGAGGAGTCGACCCCGCCCGACATGGCCACCAGGACGCGCATCAGTCCCTCACCCGTTTCTCAACTGAGCCACGGCGTCGGGCACGGCCTTGAGGGCGAGGTCGATGTCCTCGGCGGTCGTGGTGGCCCCGAGGCTGAGGCGGATGCTCGTCGCCGCCTCGGCGGCGGTGAGGCCCATGGCGAGGAGGACGTGGGACGGCTCGATGGCGCCGCTGGCACACGCCGATCCCGCCGACCCGCACACCCCGGCGTCGTCGAGCAGGACGAGAAGCGCCTCGCTCTCCACGCCCTCGAAGCGGAGGTGGCAGTTCCCGGCGACCTTGCCCCCGCGGTCGCCGGTCTCCGCGGTGCCGGGGACACGCTTCAGCAGCTCGTTGGCCAGCCGGTCGCGCAACCGGGCGACGCGGCCCACCGTCGCCGCGCGCGTGGTGTGGGTGAGCGCCATGGCCGCCGCCATCCCCACGACGCCGGCCACGTCGGTGGTGCCGCTGCGACGGTCGCGCTCCTGACCACCGCCGAGGATCTGGGCGCGCACCGGCGTGCCGTCGCGCACCACCAGGGCGCCGACGCCCTTGGGACCGCCGAACTTGTGGGCGCTGACCGAGATCAGCGATGCATCGCGTGCCGCGTGGGAGACGTCGACCCACGGGAAGGCCTGGACGGCGTCGGTGTGCAGCACGGCGTTGGGCGCGTGGGCGAGGACGACCTCGACCACCTGCTCCAGGGGCTGGATGGTGCCGACCTCGTTGTTCACGAGCATCACCGACACCACCGTCACCGACGGGTCGAGGGCGGCGGCCAGCGCGTCGAGATCGATTACGCCGTTGCCGTCCACACCGACGACACGACCGCCCACCGACTCAACGGGGTGCAGCACGGCGTGGTGCTCGACGGCGGTGCACACGACGACGCCGTCACCCCGCGCCCCGGAAACGGCCAGGTTGTCCGCCTCGGTGCCGCTACCGGTGAACACCACCTCACCGGGCTGCGCGCCGAGGCACGCGGCCACCGTCTCACGCGCCTCGTCGACGGCCTGGCGGGCGCGCCGGCCCAGCGAGTGACCACTGGAGGGGTTCCCGTACTGCTCGGTGAGATACGGCTCCATGGCCGCCAGCGCCTTGGGGCGCAACGGGCTCGTGGCCGCGTGGTCCAGGTAGGCGACCATCCCACCAGGCTACGGGGCGCTCACACCCTCAGGTCGATCAGTTGGTTGCCGGAGGCGGACGCGAGGCGGTCGGCCATGGCGTCAGGAGAGAGGAGGACGTACTGGGTGGCGTTGACGCGTCGGTCCACGGCGTCGACGACGGCGGAGAGCGCCTTGTCGTCGCGGAGGCTGAGGTAGACGAGGAGCTCGTCGAGGCCGTCGACGGTGCGCAGCTCGGCCTGCCAGGCACGGACCTCGGTCCGCTCGTCGAGCAGCTGGTGCAGGGGTGGGGGTGGCGGAAGCAGCTGCAGGCGGGCACTGGTACGGCCGCACGTCGGGCACGCCGCCTCCTCCATGCGGCCCGACACGTGCGTGCGCAGGCGGATGAGGCAGGTGCCGCGCCAGCCCACGGCCGTCCACACGATCTCGCCGGTGTCGCCCGGCGTCACGGGCCGTCGGGTGGTGGCGTCGACCACCTCGACGACCTCGGCCGCCGGCCACGTGTGGAGGCCGTCGCCGCCGCGGCACTCGACCCAGTGGGCGCGCACACCGGGCGGGGCCCACA
The DNA here is from genome assembly GCA_035526015.1 of Acidimicrobiales bacterium. Taxonomy (GTDB): domain Bacteria; phylum Actinomycetota; class Acidimicrobiia; order Acidimicrobiales; family DATLDH01; genus DATLDH01. Next base: position 12,016 of record DATLDH010000035.1, on the reverse strand, counting down.
TGGCCACGACGACGGCGCCGGGCACGTAGCGCTCGAGGTCGGCGCGTGTCACATGGTCGAGGCGGTCCTCGATGGCGAGGAGCGTGTGGACGCCCTCGAGCGGGAGCCCGGCGTCGGACGCGGCGCGCGCCACGCTCAGCAGGTCCGACGGCCGGCCGGCCAGGACGGTGGGCCGGAGGTGCCGGAGCTCCCCGGTGGACGGCAGCGCGCCGAGGTGCAGCGCCGAGATGCCGGCGCGGCGCGCGCCCGACGACAGCTGGGTGAAGCCGATGGTGGGGCGCGGCGGCGTGACCGTGACGAGCACGTCCGAAGGACGCAGGCCGGCGCCCTCCAGGGCGCGGCGGCCGAGCTCGGCGAGGCGGTCGAGGTCGGCGGCGGTGCAGCCGATCGGCACGCTGCCCGCCATGACCCAGTGCACGGGCTTGTAGACGGGATCGATGTGGCTGTGGCCGAACGTGTCCTGCCGGCCCCACAGGCGGGCCCACATGGCGCGCACCGCCATGAGGCGCGGCCCGTAGCGGGCGATCGTCACCGGGTCGGGGCGCAGCACGAGCTGCGCCGGATCGGCGATCTCCTCGAGGTCGGTGAGCGCCAGGCGCGGCAGGTCGTCGATGCCGTCGACCCGCCGGCCGTGGTCGGAGCTCTCGGCCCGGCGTCGGTAGAACTCCGAGAACGGCAGCACCTCGCGACGCAGCGAACGCCGCAGCGCGCGTGACTGCTCGGCGCGGATGCGCTCCGGCCGTTGCCGTTCCCCGAACACGACCGGGGACCCTAACCGGCCTCTAGCGTCGTGCCCGTGCGGCACATCCGGGTGGCGACCGTCCTCCCTGCGCCTCCGCACGAGGTGTGGGAGCGGCTGCGCGACATAGCCAGCCACGTCGACTGGATGGCCGACGCCGACGCCATCCGGTTCACCACCGAGCGCCGCGAAGGTGTGGGGACGGCGTTCGAGTGCGACACCAAGGTCGGTCCGCTACGCATGACCGACAAGATGCAGGTCACCGCGTGGGTACCCGATCGGGAGATGGCGATCCGCCACACCGGCGTCGTCGCCGGCCGCGGTCGCTTCCTGCTCGAGCCCTTCGGGGCACGCCACACGACGTTCACCTGGGACGAGGAGCTCGCGTTCCCCCGGTGGATGCGCCCCGCCGCCCCCGTGGCCCGACGGGTGCTGGCGTGGGTCTGGCGGCGCAACCTCCGCCGCCTCCGGGCGCTCTTCTAGAGCCTCTCGCGCACCAACCTCGTCACGACCTCCGGGTCGCACGCCGAGGGATCGGCGGCGTCGAGCTCGATGAGTGGCCCGTCGACGTCGGGTGGGACGTACGGGGTGGCGACCGTGCGGCGCAGTCGCGGGAGCGCCTCGGCGTCGAGGTGCACGGGGTGGCGGCGGCCCGAGGCCGTGCGCTGCTCGTACCGCCGGACGATCTCGTCGGGGTCGAGGTGGAGCACGACTCGGACAACCCGGGCGTCGTGGGCCGTCACCATCGTCCGCAGGATGGTGCCGGCGATGTCGGGATCGAAGTTCCCCTCGGCGACGACCGAGCCTCCGGCCCGCAGGATGACGCCCACGTGGTCGAACAGCACCCCGAAGGCGGCCTGGCCGAGGCGGTGGGACCACAGCCCGTCGCCGGTGCCGAGCTCGTCGGCGAGCCGCTCCTTGATGTCGTCCTTGGTCACCAGCGGGAGGGCGAGGCGTTCGGCCAGTCCCCGGGCCAGGTGGCTCTTGCCGGTCGCCGGGTAGCCGGTCACGAGCACCACGGCGCCGTCGCTCACGCCGTGAGCCCGGCCACCACGTCGTCGATGGTGTCGGGGAGCAGTGTGGTGATGTCGAAATCGTCGGCTCCCACCTTGCCGTCGACGACGAGCCCGCCGCGATGGCGCGCCCGGTAGTCGAGGGCGGTGCGCCGGCCCGTGCGGTGGTTCCGCAGGACGACCTGACCCCACACCTCGCCGGCGGCAACACCGCCGTCGTGCGACTCGATGTCGAACCCGGCCAGGCTCCCGCCCGCGGCCGGCGCCGGCCCGCCCAGCATCTGGACCACGGCCAAATGGCCGGCCACCCGCCGGGCATCGACGCGCGCGGGCACGACGTGGCGGTCCCAGATGGCGCGGCCGTCGCCCTCGGCCGGGTCGTTGCTGGTGGCCCGGCCCAGGCGGGCGAGGAACTCCTCCACCGGCGCCGGCTCCCCCAGCTCGCCGAGCAGGTCGACGACGCGAGCTGCGTACCGCAGCACCTGCACCGTCTCGATGCCGGCCAGGTCGTTGAAGAACCAGCCGCAGGAGGTGTACATCGACATGCCGTCGCGCTGGGCCTCCAGCAGGGTCAGGGCCTCGACGGGATCACCGGTTGCGTGCCGGGTCAGGAAGTCCTCGACCGACGACGTGCCGAGATCGACCCCGACGTAGTCGTCGCGCGCCGCCCACGGGTCGTGCAACACGGCGCCCCCGCGCCGGTCGAACACGTCGTCGAGATGCGACCGCAGGAGGTCGAGGGCGTCGCGCAACGGCGCCCGCCACTCCTGGCGCCACCCTTCGCCCCCGCCGGTCGAGCACCCGCAGTCCGAGCGCCACCGCTCGATGCCATGCGCGCACGACCATGACGTCTCGCCCACCTCGACCTCGTGCGTCGGTCGCAGCTCGGCCACGACGGCTCCCGCCGTCGCCACGTGGATGCCGCGACCTGGAGCCTCCACGCGGAGGGCGTGGGCCAGCAGTCGCTCCGTCCACACGTGATGGTGGCCGAAGCTCTCGCCGTCGGCGGCCAGCACGACGGCCCCGTCGTCGGGCGTCCGTTCGACGATGCGGTCGAGCAGCTGGCTGCTCGACAGACCCGACAGCTCGAAGGCCACGGCGTGGGAGAGCGGCCCGTCGTAGAAGACGATGTCGACGCCGAGGTCGTCACGGGCCGGGTGGCGCCAGCGGTACGGCCGGTGCCGTGGCAGCGACTCGGCATCCACCCCGACCCAGTCACCACCGTCCAGCGGGCGGATGCGCCGCGCCTGGCCGGGCGCGAGCACGGTGAAGGCCACCCCCTCCTCGGCCAGCACGCCCAGCACGGCGTCGTTCACCGCCGCCTCGGGAAGCCACATGCCCGTGGCGGGGCGGCCGAATCGGTGGGCGAAGTCGGCCAGGCCCCACCGCACCTGGGTGCGCACGTCGCGTTCGTGGGCCAAGGGGAGGATGAGGTGGCCGAAGGCCTGGGCCATCCCGCCGCCGCCGACGCGGTCGCCGGCCAGGATGCGGCGGTAGGTCACGGGATCGTGGCGCTCCAGCCAGGCCAGCAGTGTGGGCCCGACGTCGAACGACAACGACTCGTAGTTGTTGACGACCTCGACGACCCGTGCGTCGTCGTCGAGGATCTCGGCCTCACCGTTGGGGCGGTAGCTCTCGGCCGCCACCCGCTCGTTCCAGTCGTGGAACGGCGCCGCACCGGGCTGGCGCGGCACCTCGCCCGTCCAGGGGTTCTCGCGTGGTGGTTGGTAGAAGTGGCCGTGCACCACGACGACGGGCGTCACGCGTGCACGGTACCTGCGGGCGGGATCAGCCCGGTGCCAGCCAGAGGACGCCGAGGGGCGGCAGGTCGAGATCGGCGGAATGAGGCTGGCCGTGCCAGCTCTCGCCGCCGGCGTCGAAGCCACCACCGTTGCCCACCCCGGCGCCGCCGAACCCGGCCGCGTCGGTGTTGATGACCTCGCGCCAGTGACCGCCGCACGGCAACCCGATGCGGTACGCGTGGCGCGGCACGGGCGACAGATTGGCCACGCACACCAGCGACCGGCTCGCATCGGCGGTCAGCCGCATGAACGACAGCACGTTGTTGTCGGTGTCGCTGGCGTCGATCCAACGGAATCCGTCGGAGGTGAAGTCGCGCTCCCACAACGCCGGCTCGGCCGCGTACGCGAGGTTCAGCTCGCGAATGAGGGCCTGCACGCCGGCGTGGCCGGGGAGGTCGAGCAGGTGCCAGTCGATGCTGCGGTCGTGCGACCACTCCTGCTCCTGGGCCAGCTCACCGCCCATGAACAGCAGCTGCTTGCCCGGGTGGGCCCACATCCAGCCGTAGAGCGAGCGCAGGTTGGCCAGCTGCTGCCACCGGTCGCCCGGCATCTTGCCCAGGAGCGACCCCTTGCCGTGCACGACCTCGTCGTGGCTGAGCGGCAGGGTGAAGTTCTCGTGCCACGCGTAGACGAGACCGAAGGTGAGATGGTCGTGGTGGAACTTGCGGTGGACGGGCGCGCGCGAGAAGTAGTCGAGCGTGTCGTGCATCCAGCCCATGTTCCACTTGAAGCCGAAGCCGAGGCCGCCGAGGTAGGTGGGACGCGACACCGCCGGCCACGCCGTGGACTCCTCGGCGATGGTCATGACACCGGGCACGCGGCCGTAGACGACCTCGTTGAACTCCTTCACGAAGGCGACCGCTTCGAGGTTCTCGCGACCGCCGAATTCGTTGGGCACCCACTCCCCCGCCTTGCGGGAGTAGTCGAGGTAGAGCATCGAGGCCACGGCGTCGACCCGCAGGCCGTCGACGTGGAACTCCTCCAGCCAGAACACGGCGTTGGCGACGAGGAAGTTGCGCACCTCGTTGCGGCCGAAGTTGAAGACGAGTGTCCCCCAGTCGGGGTGGGCGCCCTTGCGGGGGTCGGCGTGCTCGTACAGCGCGGTGCCGTCGAAGTCGGCCAGGGCCCACTCGTCGCGCGGGAAGTGGGCCGGCACCCAGTCGACGATGACACCGATGCCGCGTTGGTGGAGCGCATCGACGAGGTACCGGAAGTCGTCGGGCGAGCCGAAGCGCGACGTGGGCGCGTAGTACGACGTGACCTGGTAGCCCCACGAACCGCCGAAGGGGTGCTCGGCCACTGGCATGAGCTCGACGTGGGTGAAGCCGAGGTCGGCGACGTAATCGGGAAGCTGCTCGGCCAGCTCGCGGTAGGTGAGCGAGCGGTCGCCCTCCTCCGGGCACCGTCGCCACGACCCGAGGTGCAGCTCGTACACCGACATGGGCGAGTGGTGATGGTCTACGGAGGCGCGGCGCTCCATCCACGCCGCGTCCTGCCACTCGTGGGTGGCTCGGGTGGCGATGCTCGCCGTACCCGGCGCCGGCTCGGCAGCGCCGGCCATGGGGTCGGCCTTGAGGCGCAGGCTCCCGTCGCGGCACAGCAGCTCGAACTTGTAGCGCGCCCCCTGTTCGACACCGGGCAGGAAGATCTCCCACACCCCTGAGGACCCGAGCGAGCGCATGGGATGGACCCGGCCGTCCCACAGGTTGAAGTCGCCGACCACACGCACCGACACGGCGTTGGGCGCCCACACCGAGAAGGCGGCGCCGGCCACGCCCTGGTGCTCGATGAGCCGGCAGCCGAGCACGCGCCAGAGGTCGTGGTGGCGGCCCTCCCCGAACAGGTGGAGGTCGAGCTCGCCCACGGTCGGCCAGAACCGGTACGGGTCGTCGTAGGTGATGGTCGTGCCGTCGGGGAACTCGGCGCGCAGGCGGTACGCGGTGTCGTCGGCCCCACCCTCGAACGGCGCCTCGAACACGGTGCCGTCGGCGACGGCCGCCATGGCGGTCTCGCCGGCCTCGGTCACCACCCACATCGCCGTGGCATCGGGGCGGCAGGCGCGCACGACCCGGCGCTTGCCTCTGGGGTGCACGCCGAGGACCGCGTGGGGATCACCGTGGGTCGGGGCGGGAGCGGCGACGCGGGCCATCCGTCTTCCCTACCCCGACAGGAGCCGGTCGATGGCTCCCCGGGGGATGGCGACCCAGTCGGGGCGGTGGTCGGTCTCGTAGGCCACCTCGTACACCGCCTTCTCGAGCTCGAAGGACCGCAGCACCGTGGCCAGACCGCCCACGTCGGTGGGGAGCAGCTCGTCGATGCCGGACGTGGCCAGGTAGCCGTCGAGGAAGGCGCGCCGGTTGCGCTGCTCCCACGCCTCGCCGAGGCGCACCAGGGCGTCGTCGCCCGGGGCGTCCCGCTCGGATCTCCCGACCTCGGCGGCGTAGTGGAACGACCGGAGCATCCCGGCGACGTCCTTCAGGGGCGACGACAGGCGCCGCCGTTCGCCGAGGGGACGGCTCGGCTCGCCCTCGAAGTCGACGATGTACCAACCCGTGTCGGTGCGCAGGGCCTGGCCCAGGTGGAAGTCGCCGTGGACGCGGATGGCTGCGCCCCAGTCCTGCAGCGCCTCCATCCGGTCGACGAACCGCTCGATGCGCTCATCGCCCTGCCTGGTGCCAGTGCCGCCGCCGGCGCCGAAGGCGCGGACCGCGTCGGCGATCCCCTTCACCCAGCCAGGCGGGGTGGGGTGCTCCTGGCCGAAGGCGTTGGCCAGCGCCAGGTGGAGCCGGGCCGTGACCTCCCCCAGCCGCCACGCCTCGCCGCCGAAGTCACCGCCCGACTCCGACGGGCTGAGGCCGGTGGCGAAGAGGTCGCGGAGCGACGCCAGGGCCAGCGACCAGCCGTCGGTCGAGCCGGTGAGGTAGCGCTGGACGATGGCCAAATCGCGCCCGTCACGCTCCCACGCCGCGGCCGGCTCGGCCACGTGGGGGAACCCACCGGTCGCCAGCGCGGTCGTGACCTCGACGTCGGGGTTGGGGCCGTCGTGGAGCCGCCGGAACACCTTGAGCACGAGGCGGTCGTCGAACACCAGCGAGGTGTTCGACTGCTCGGCGCCGATGGGCCGCACCAGGGTCGCCTGCTCTCCACCCTTGGTGACGCAATCGAGGAGCACGAGGGCCAGACCGGGGTCGAGCGTGCCGTCGTAGGTGAGACCGGGGCCGGCGTGGGTGGGCACGGTGCCGAGGACGGCGTCGTCGTGGCCGTGCAGGAAATCGGGCGGATCGTCGTCGCCGACCCGAACACCGAGCAGCAGTTGATACGGCACGCCGTCGGCAGCCACAACAGCCCACACGAGGGCCGGCCACTCGTCGTGGAGGACCTCGAGGCGCTCGACGACGACGCGCGCCGGCGCGTCGGACCCCGCGTACCACCGCTGCTTCGGGAGGTACTCGGTCAGCGCGGCGGCCAGCGCCGAGGGCTCGATCACGGGTCGACCAGCTGGAACCAGTAGAACGCGTACGGGCCCAGGGTCACGAAGTACGGCAGCTCGCCGACCTTGGGGAACGGGACGCGACCGAGCAGCTCGATGGGCGTCTTGCCGGCCCAGCGCTGCAGCGACAGCTCGACGGGCTGGGCGAACCGGCTCAGGTTGTTCACACAGAGCACCAGGTCGTCGCCCTGCTGGCGCGCATAGGCGAGCACCGACGGGTTCTCGGCGTCGAGCACCTCGAACGACCCCGTGCCGAACAGCGGGTGCTGGCGGCGGACCTCGAGCAGGCGGCGCATCCAGTGCAGCATCGAGCTCGGGTCGCGCTGCTCACCCTCGACGTTGACGGCCTGGAAGCCGTACACCGGGTCCATCAGCGGCGGGAGGTAGAGGCGGGCGAAGTCGGCCTTGCTGAAGCCGCCGTTGCGGTCGGGGGTCCACTGCATGGGTGTGCGGACGCCGTCGCGATCGCCGAGGTAGATGTTGTCGCCCATGCCGATCTCGTCGCCGTAATAGAGCACCGGGCTGCCCGGCATGGAGAAGAGCATGGCGTGGAGCAGCTCGGCCACGCGGCGGTCGTTGTCGACCAACGGGGCGAGCCGGCGACCGATGCCGACGTTGCGCCGCATCTTCGGGTCCTTGGCGTACTCGGCGTACATGTAGTCGCGTTCTTCGTCGGTGACCATCTCGAGGGTGAGCTCGTCGTGGTTGCGCAGGAAGATGCCCCACTGGCAGCCGTCCGGGATCTCCGGCGTCTGGGCCAGGATCTCGGTGATCGGGTAGCGCTGCTCGCGCCGCACGGCCATGAACATCCGGGGCATGAGCGGAAAGTGGAAGCACATGTGGCACTCGTCGCCCGAGGGCCCGAAATAGTCGACGACGTCGGCCGGCCACTGGTTGGCCTCGGCCAACAGCACGCGCCCGGGGTAGTTGGCGTCGACCTCCTTGCGCACGCGGCGCAGGTAGTCGTGGGTCTCCGGGAGGTTCTCGCCGTTGGTGCCGTCGCGCTCGAACAGATATGGCACGGCGTCGAGGCGGAAGCCGTCGAGACCGATGTCGAGCCAGAAGCGCACGACGTCGACCATGGCATCCTGCACGGCCGGGTTGTCGAAGTTGAGGTCGGGCTGATGGGAGAAGAAGCGGTGCCAGTAGTACTGCTGGCGGGTGGGGTCCCATGTCCAGTTCGACTTCTCGGTGTCGACGAAGATGACGCGGGCCTCGGGATAGCGCTGATCGTCGTCGCTCCACACGTACCAGTCGCCGTGGGGCCCGGTCGGGTCGTCGCGCGACGACTGGAACCAGGGGTGGGCGTCGCTGGTGTGGTTCATCACCAGGTCGGCGATGATGCGCAGGCCGCGGCGGTGGGCCTCCTCCACCAGCTCGACGGCGTCGGCCAGGTCGCCGTACTCGGGCAGCACGGTGAAGAAGTCGGCGATGTCGTAGCCGCCGTCCCTCAGGGGTGAGGAGTAGAACGGCAACAGCCAGATGCAGTCGATGCCCAGCCACTGCAGGTAGTCGAGCCTGGCGGTGAGCCCCCGGAGGTCGCCGGTGCCGTCGTCGTTGGAGTCGAAGAATCCCCGCGTCAGGACCTCGTAGAAGACCGCCCGCTCGTACCAGCGCGGGTCGTCGGCGCCGAACAGCGTCACGCCGTCACTCTGCCGCGCACACCGAGGACGTGCGCAGGCGCCACCCACGGGTCGAGCCGGACATAGGGGTGAGCGCCCTGCCAGGTGAAGGCGTCGCCGGTCAGCTCGTCGTGGACCTCGAACGGCTCGCCGGCGGCCACTCCGAGGACCTCGAGGTCGAGGTGCAGGGTCGACTCCTGCGTCGAGCCGGGGTCGAGATTGACGACGCACAGCACGACGTCGCTCCCGTCGTCGCTGCGCTTGGAGAACGCCATGATGTTGTCGTTCTCGGACCGGTGGAACGAGATGTTGCGGAGCCGGTGCAGGGCGGGGTGGCGGCGGCGGATGTCGTTGACGGTGGTGATGAACGGCGCCAGCGATCGGGGGTCGTCCCACTCGCGCTTCTTCACCTCGTATTTCTCCGAATACAGGTACTCCTCGTTGGACTCCGACGCCGGCTCGTTCTCGCCCAGCTCGTAGCCGCTGTAGATGCCGTAGCTCGGCACCAGGGTGGCGGCCAGCAGGAGACGGAGCCGGAACGCGGCCGGTCCCCCGCCCCGCAGCGGCCCACTCAGGATGTCGGGCGTGTTGGGCCAGAAGTTGGGGCGCATGTAGTCCGCCGTCGGGCCGACGGACAGCTCGGTGAGGTACTCCTCCAGCTCCCACCGCTCGTTGCGCCAGGTGAAGTACGTGTAGCTCTGGCTGAACCCGACCTCGGCCAGCTTGGCCATCACCTTGGGGCGGGTGAAGGCCTCGGCCAGGAAGAGGACGTCGGGGTGCACCTCCTGGGTGTCGGCGATGAGCCAGGCCCAGAACGCCATGGGCTTGGTGTGGGGGTTGTCGACGCGGAAGATGCGGATGCCGCGCGCGATCCAGAACTCGAGGATGTCGCGGCACGCGTCCCACAGTGCGACACGGTCGGCCTCGGCCGCCGGCCAGAAGTCGATCGGGTAGATGTCCTGGTACTTCTTCGGCGGGTTCTCGGCGTACGCGATGGAGCCGTCGGGCCGATGGTGGAACCACTCGGGGTGCTCGGTGACCCACGGGTGGTCGGGCGAGCACTGCAGCGCGTAGTCCAGGGCGATCTCCATGCCGAGCTCGTGGGCCCGCTGCACGAGGGCCTCGAAGTCGGTGAGGGTGCCGAGGCTCGGCTCGATGGCGGTGTGGCCCCCGTCGGCGCTGCCGATGGCCCACGGGCTGCCGGGATCGTCCGGCGCGGGGTCGAGGGTGTTGTTGCGGCCCTTGCGGTACGTGCGGCCGATCGGGTGGACGGGCGGGAGGTACAGCACGTCGAAGCCCATGCCGGCGATGGCCGTCAGCCGGGTGCGGGTGCCGGCCAGGCCGCCCTCCGAACGCGGGAACAGCTCGTACCAGGCCCCGACCAGGGCGCGCTCGCGGTCGACCCAGAGCTTTTGCGGCTTCGACCGGGTGACGGCGGCCGGCTTGGCCGGGCCCGCCATCAGGGCGGCGACCTCGGCCTCCAGAGCGGGCCGCATGCGGTCCCAGTCGGTGCCGGTATCGGCCCGTAGCGACTTGGCGGCGGCGGTGAGGATGCCCCGGTCCTCCTTGGCCACCTTGCGGGCGCGCGACTCCAGGAGGCGGGCCCCCTCCTCGCGCTCGAGCTCCACCGACTGGCCGGCGCCCACCTTGGTGGCGATCTTGTGGTGCCAGGTGGCGTAGGTGTCGGTCCAGGCCTCGACCACGAACTCGTGGTGCCCGAGAGTGGACGGCTCGAAGGTGCCCTCCCAGCGGTCCTCTCCGGTCGTGGCGAGCGGCTCCTCCGACCACGGCTTGGTGCCGGCCGGGCGCCAGCAGACGCGGGCGGCGAGCAGGTCGTGGCCGTCACGGAAGATGTCGGCCGAGACGCGCACGTGCTCACCGACCACGGCCTTGGCGGGGAAGGCCCCCGTGAGCGTCCGGGGCCGGACCTCGTCGATGACGATGCGTCCGAGCACGGCGTCAGTCTGACCTCCTCGCATGACCTCTGTTCCTACCCCGATAGCGTCGTGGTGATGAGGGCGTTGCGCAGCTTCACCGTCCAGGCCTCCCTACCGGAGGCGTTGGCACCGCTCCGTGAGCTGGCCATGAACCTGCGGTGGTCGTGGGACGAGCGCACGCGCGACGTGTTCCGCTGGGTCGACCCCGACACGTGGGACGTCACGGGCCACGACCCCGTGCGGCTGCTCGGGCTCGTGGGCGCCGCCCGGCTGGAGGCGCTGGCCGAGGACCCCGCGTTCCTCGCCTTCCTGGCCGAGGTGCACGGCGATCTGCAACGGCACCTGTCGGCCCAGCTGTGGTTCCAGCAGCGCGAGCAGGCCAAGAACTCGGCGCTGCGCGCCGTCGGCTACTTCTCGCCCGAGTTCGGGATCGCCGAGGCGCTGCCGCAGTACTCCGGCGGTCTCGGCGTGCTGGCCGGCGACCACCTCAAGGCGGCCAGCGGGCTCGGCGTCCCGCTGACGGGCGTCGGGCTCTTCTACCGGCAGGGCTACTTCCGCCAGGCCCTCAACGCCGACGGCTGGCAGGAGGAGACCTATCCGCGCCTCGACCCGCACGCCATGGCCGTGAGCCTGGTCGAGGGCGTGCGCGTGCACGTCGAGCTGGAGGGCGCCGAGCTGGCGGCCCAGGTGTGGCAGGCCCAGGTCGGCCGCATCCGGCTGTACCTGCTCGACAGCGACGTCGACGAGAACGACGCCGACGGCCGCCTCGTCACCGACCGTCTGTACGGCGGCGGTACCGAGCACCGGCTGCGCCAGGAGATCCTGCTCGGTATCGGTGGCGTGCGGGCGCTGGACGCGCTGGGCGAGACGACGCAGGTCTTCCACACCAACGAGGGCCATGCCGGGTTCCTCGGGCTCGAGCGCATCCGTCAGGCCATGACGGGCGACGCGCTCAGCTTCGACGAGGCGGTCGAGGCGGTCCGGTCGGCGACGGTATTCACCACCCATACGCCGGTGCCGGCCGGCATCGACCGCTTTCCCCGCGAGCTGATGGAGCGGTACTTCAAGCACTGGGCGGCCGACTGCGGCGTGGCCTTCGACCAGCTCATGGCGCTCGGCCACTTCCCGGGCGAGGCGCCCGACCAGCCGTTCAACATGGCGGTGATGGGCCTGCGGCTGGCCGGGATGTCGAACGGCGTGTCGGCGCTGCACGGCGTGGTGAGCCGCAAGATGTTCCAGCCCCTCTGGCCCCAGGTGCCGGCCGAGGAGGTGCCGATCGGCCACGTCACCAACGGCGTGCACGCCCACACCTGGGTGTCGCGGGAGATGGATGACCTGCTGAGCCAGGCGCTGATGCCGTCCTGGTACGAAGCCGATGCCGAGGACTGGCAGCGGGTGCTCTCGGCGCGCGAC
>DATLDH010000028.1:0-5505 GCA_035526015.1 Acidimicrobiales bacterium | reverse complement strand
AACCAGCGGCCCCGAAGGAGCCGCTGGAGGTGCTTCGACCGACTCCTCGAAGAGCGTCAGCTCGAGCTCACACGAGTTCGATGCGGGCCATGGGCGCGTTGTCGCCATGACGCGGGCCGAGCTTCAGGATCCGCGTGTAGCCCCCCGGGCGGTCGACGTAGCGCGGGCCGATCTCGGCGAACAGCTTGTGGGCCATCTCCTTGTCCCGGAGGAACGAGATGACCTGGCGCTGGCGGTAGACGCCGCCCTTGCGCGCCTTGGTGATGACCTTCTCCACGACGGGGCGGAGGGCCTTGGCCTTGGCCTCGGTGGTGGTCAGCGCCTCGGCGGCGATGAGCGAGGCGACGAGGTTGCCGAGCATCGCCTTCTGGTGGGAGGCCGTACCGCCGCAGCGGGGGCCCTTCTTCGGGGTCGCCGGCATTACTCGCCCTTGTTGCGCAGGCTGAGGCCGCGCTCGTCGAGCTTGACCAGCACCTCGTCGAGCGACTTCTGCCCGAAGTTGGTGATGGCGAGGAGGTCGTCGACCGTCTTCAGCACGAGTTCGCCGACGGTGTTGACCTGGGCGCGCTTGAGGCAGTTCCGGGGACGCTCGGACAGGTCGAGGTCCTCGATGGGGAGGTCGAGGTCGGGCGAGCCACCGGTGGCGCCGGCCAGGTCGCCGAGCTCGAGGCCCTGGGGGTCGTCGCTCATGTCGGCGACGAGGCTGACGAGCGAACGCAGCGTGTCAGCGGCCGAGGCCAGTGCCTCACGGGGCGAGATGGAGCCGTCGGTCTCGATGTCGAGCACGAGGCGGTCGAAGTTGGTCGACTGCTCGACGCGGGTCGGCTCGATGGTGAACGTCACGCGGCGCACCGGCGAGAAGATCGAGTCCACCGGGATGACACCGATGGTCGCCGACTTCTTGTTCTTGTCGGCCGAGACGTAGCCGCGGCCGCGCTCGACGCTGACATCGACGGCCAGGCGGCCCTTGCCGTTGAGGCTGGCGATGGGCATGTCGGGGTTGAGGATCTCGACCTCGGCCGGCAGCTGCAGGTCGCGGGCGGTGACCTCGGCCGGGCCCTTGACGTCGAGGCGGAGGTTGACGGTCTCGTCGCTCTCGACGCGCAGCACCAGGTCCTTGAGGTTCAGGATGATGTCGGTGACGTCCTGCTTCACGCCCGGCAGCGTCGTGAACTCGTGCAGTGAGTCGTCGAAGCGGACCTGGGTGACGGCGGCGCCGGGGATCGACGACAGCAGCGTGCGCCGGAGCGTGTTGCCGAGCGTGGCGCCGAAGCCGGGCTCGAGCGGGCCGACGGCGAACTGCTGACGGTTCTCGCTCTCCTCGCCGATGGCCTCGACGCTGGGACGCTGGATGATGAGCACTGGTACTTCCTTTACTTGGAGTAGAGCTCGACGATGAGCTGCTCGCGGACCGGGACGTCGATGTGCTCCCGGAGCGGAAGGTCGCGGACGGTGACCTCGGTCTTGTCGCCGGTGGCCTCGAGCCACGGCGGCACCTGACGGTCGAGGGTGTCCATGTTGTGACGGATGACGATGAGCTCGCGCGACTTGCCCTTGAGCGAGACGACCTGGCCCTTCTTCAGCCGGTAGCTCGGGATGTCGACGCGCTTGCCGTCGACCAGGACGTGGCCGTGGCGGACGAACTGGCGGGCCTGATTGCGGCTCGAGGCCCACCCAGCGCGGAAGGCCACGTTGTCGAGCCGCAGCTCGAGCATGCGCAGCAGGTTCTCGCCGGTGATGCCGGCCTGGCGCGTGGCCTCGTCGTAGAGGTTGGCGAACTGCTTCTCGAGCACGCCGTAGATGCGGCGGGCCTTCTGCTTCTCGCGCAGCTGGCCGAGGTACTCACTGCCCGGACGCATGCGGTCGCGGCCGTGCTCACCCGGCGGGTAGGGGCGGCGCTCGATCGGGCACTTCATGGTGTCGCACTTGGCGCCCTTGAGGAACAGCTTCATCTTCTCCCGCCGGCAGAGACGGCAGACGGGGCCGGTGTACCGGGCCATTACACGCGCCTCCGCTTCTTGGGACGGCAGCCGTTGTGCGGGATGGGCGTCACGTCCTTGATGCCGGACACCTCGATACCCGTGTTCTGCAGCGACCGGATGGCGGTCTCACGACCCGAGCCGGGGCCCTTCACCAGGACGTCGACCTTGCGGACGCCGTGCTCCATGGCCCGGCGGGCGCACTGCTCGGCCGCCAGCTGGGCGGCGAACGGTGTCGACTTGCGCGAGCCCTTGAACCCGACATTGCCGGCCGAGGCCCAGGCGAGGACGTTGCCCTCCATGTCGGTGATCGAGACGATCGTGTTGTTGAACGAGCTCTTGATGTGAGCGACGCCGTAGGCGACGTTCTTGCGCTCGCGACGACGGGGGCGTCGGCCCCCGGGCTTCGGCTTGGCCATTACTTGCGGACCTTCTTCTTTCCGGCGACGGTCTTCTTGGGGCCCTTGCGGGTCCGGGCGTTGGTGTGGGTGCGCTGCCCACGCACGGGCAGGCCGCGGCGGTGGCGGATGCCCTGGTAGGAGCCGATCTCCATCTTGCGCTTGATGTCCTGCTGGACATCGCGGCGCAGGTCACCCTCGACCTTGACGTTGTCGTCGATCCAGGTGCGGAGGCGGGTGACCTCCTCCTCGGTCAGGTCGCGCACGCGGGTGTTGCGGTCGATCCCGGTCTGGTCGCACACCAGCTGCGCGGTGGTGCGGCCCACGCCGAAGACATAGGTCAGGGAGATCTCCAGCCGCTTCTCGCGGGGGATGTCGACGCCGGCGATGCGCGCCATCTAGCCCTGCCGCTGCTTGTGGCGGGGATTGGTGCAGATGACCATCACCCGGCCGTGCCGGCGGATCACCTTGCACTTCTCGCAGATCGTCTTCACGCTGGGTCGTACCTTCACGCTCGCTCTTTCTCGATCACTTGTGACGCCACACGATGCGACCGCGGGTCAGGTCGTAGGGCGTGATCTCCACCTGCACACGGTCACCGGGGAGGATCCGGATCCGGTGCATGCGCAACTTGCCCGAGCTGTGGGCGAGCACCTTGTGCCCGCTGTCCAGCTCGACACGGAACATGGCGTTCGGGAGGGGCTCCACGACGGTGCCCTCCATGACGAACGCATCTTCCTTCTGTTTGGGCAGGGCAATCCTCCTGAAGAACTACGAAAGTGTGATTTCAGCTCGCCAGAACCCGCGCCGAGGCGCGCCGAGCCGACCGGCAATGATAGCGGCTCCCAGCCTGCCGGTCACCTTGACGCCTGCCTAGAAGGTGCCGTGGCGGCCTTCGCCGGAGGCGAAGCGGTTGGCGCCCTCGAGGGTCTCGCCGCTGGCGACGGTGTCGGCGCCCTTCCGGTACTCGTTGACGAAGGCGGCGGGCAGGTCCAGGGGCCACTGCTCGTAGGACGAGAGCCGGTCGTTGCGGAGGCAGGTCTGGGGGAAGGCGGCGATCTCGTGGGCCAGGGCCACGGCCGCCTCCAGAGCGGCGCCCGGCTTGACGATCCGGTTGGCCAGCCCCATGGCCAGGGCCTCTTCCCCCCACACCCCCCTGCCCGTGAGGATGAGGTCGTTGGCGTGACTCTGGCCGATGAGCCGGGGTAGGCGGATGGTGCCGCCGTCCACCAGCGGCACCCCCCACCGTCGGCAGTAGACGCCGAAGACGGCGTCGTCGGCCGCCACCCGCAGGTCGCACCACAGAGCCAGCTCGAGGCCGCCGGCCACGGCGAAGCCCTCCACGGCGGCGATCACCGGCTTGGTGAGCAGCAGCCGGGTCGGGCCCATGGGGCCAGGCCCGTCCTCGGTCACCCGGTTGCCCTTGCCCTCGCCGATGGCCTTGAGGTCGGCGCCGGCGCAGAAGGTGCTGCCGGCGCCGGTCAGGACGGCGACCGACAACGTGTCGTCGCGGTCGAAGTCCTCGAACGCCTCCAGCAGGAGCGCCGCCGTCTGGCGGTCGACGGCGTTGCGACGGTCGGGCCGGTCGATGGTGACGACCCGTACGACGCCGTCGTCGGCGACCGTGACCGGAGCCGTGGTCACGCCCGGGTCAGGACTTCGTGGCCGTCGTCGGTGATGGCGATGGTGTGCTCGAAGTGGGCCGACAGCCGGCCGTCCGCCGTCATCACGCTCCACCCGTCGGCGAGCACGCGCGTGCCAGGCGAGCCGGCGTTGACCATGGGCTCGATGGCGAACACGTGGCCGGTCTTGAGCAACGGCCCCGGCGTACCGGGCCAGTAGTTCGGCACCTGAGGCTCCTCGTGCATGGCGGTGCCGATGGCGTGACCGACGTACTCGCGCACGACGCTGAAGCCGGCCGCCTCCGCCACCTTCTGCACGGCCCGACCGATCTCGTGCAGGCGGGTGCCCGGCTCCATGACGGCGATGCCGGCCTCGAGGCTGGCCTCGGTGACCTCGATGAGCTTGCGGGCCTCGGCGCTGACCTCACCCACGGCCACCGTGTAGGCCGCGTCGCCGTGGTAGCCCTCGATGATGGCGCCACAGTCGATGGAGAGGATGTCACCTTCCTTCACGGTGTAGTCACCGGGGATGCCGTGCACGATCATGTCGTTGGGCGACGTGCAGATCACGGCCGGGAACCCGTGGTAGTTGAGGAAGTTGGATCGGGCCCCGCGCTTGTCGAGCACCTCGCGCGCCACTCGGTCGATCTCCAGGGTGGTCACGCCGGGCTTGATGAACTCGCGCGTCGCCTCATGCATCTCGGCCACCACCCGGCCGGCCTTGCGCATCTTGGCGATCTCCTCGACGCTGCGCCGCATCAGTGCCTCCGGTCCCGGCGGCGGTCGCGCCGGCGGTCGATGGCGCGGATCAGCCGTTCGGTCACTTCGTCCTCGGTGCCCAACGCGTCCACCGTGACCAGCATGTCGCGCGAAAGGTAGAACTCGATCAGCGGCTCGGTCTCCTGCTCGTAGAGAGCCAGCCGGCGGCCGATGGCATCCTCGGTGTCGTCGGCCCGCTGGATGACCTGGCCCCCGCACACGTCGCAGGACCAGCGGATGGCGGGCGGACGCTCCACGCTGTAGTTGGTGCCGCACTCGCGGCACACCCGCCGCGACGCCAGCCTCTTCAGGGCGATGTCGGTGGGCACCTCGAGATCGATGGCCAGGTCGATGTCCTCGGGCGCCATGATCTTGGCCAGCTCCTCGGCCTGGAGGGCGTTGCGCGGGAAGCCGTCGAGGATGAACCCCCGGTGCAGCGCGTCGTCGCGCTCGAGGCGCTCCTTCACCACGCCGATGGTGACGTCGTCGGGGACGAGCTCACCGGCGTTCATGTACTTCTCGAGCTTGCGACCGAACTCCGAGCCGTCCTTGCGGGCCTCGCGGAACATGTCGCCCGTCGAGATGTGGGGCACGACGTAGTGCCTGTGCAGGCGTGCGCACTGCGTTCCCTTCCCTGCACCCTGTTTGCCCAGGATGACGAGGCGTGCGCCGGGTACCACCTACTTCAGGAAGCCCTCGTAGTTACGCATGGTCAGCTGGCTGTCGATCTGCTTCATGGTCTCCAGG
>DATLDH010000005.1:0-2260 GCA_035526015.1 Acidimicrobiales bacterium | reverse complement strand
CCGTCGGACCGTGAGCTGCTCGGCCGCTACCTCGGCATGATCCAGCTGCAGCGCCACGGCGACAGCGGCTACATGATCACCATCCGCCAGGAGGACCTGCGGGCCATCGCCTGCCTGCTCGAGACCACGGCCGAGGGCGCCCGCCACCGGCTCGAGGAGCTCGGCGACAAGCAACCCGTCTGACCCAGCTCCGTTCTCGTGCACACAGAGCCGCTCCAGGCGGCGCGCCATGCACGGGAACGAGCCACGTTCGGGGTCTATGTCCACATCCCGTTCTGTGCGGCGCGGTGTGACTACTGCGCCTTCGCCACCTGGACCGACCGCCATCACCTGATGGCGTCCTATGTCGAGGCGTGTGTCGCCGAGGTGACCGCCGCCTCGCTGCCGGCGGCCGACACCGTGTTCTTCGGAGGTGGCACGCCGTCGTTGCTGCCGGCCGAGCTGCTGCTGTCGATCCTCGCCGCCGTGCCGCGGGTGCCAGCGGCCGAGGTCACCGTGGAGTGCAACCCCGACACCGTGACGCCCGAGCTGATGGCCGCCTACCGCGACGGCGGTGTGAACCGCCTGTCGTTCGGTGCGCAGTCCACCGTCGACCACGTGCTGGAGGGTCTTGGCCGCTCGCACCGGCGGGGCGCGCTGGAGGCGGCGATGACGGCGGCGCGCGCCGCCGGGTTCGACAACGTCAACGTCGACCTCATCATGGGCGGGCCGGGGGAGTCGGCCGATGACTGGCGCCGCAGCCTCGACGACGTGTTGGCGCTCGAGCCCGAGCACGTCAGCGCCTACGCGCTCACCGTCGAGGCGGGCACGCCGCTCGCCCTCGACCCGGCGCGCCATCCCGACGACGACGAACTGGCCGACAAGTACCTCGTGGCCGAGGAGGTGCTCACCGAGGCGGGGATGGCGTCCTATGAGATCTCCAACTGGGCCCGTCCGGGGCGCGAGTGCCGCCACAACCTCTTGTACTGGCGCCAGGGCGACTATCGCGGCATCGGGTGTGCGGCCCATTCGCACGAGGCCGGACGCCGGTGGTGGAACGTGCGGACGCCCGAGCGCTACATCGCCGCGGTCACGGCCGGCTCGTCACCGGTGGCGGGGGAGGAGCACCTCGACGCCGCCACCCGCGTGCTCGAGGCGCGCCAACTCGCGCTCCGCACGAGCGACGGTGTGCCGGTCGCATCGCTCGACGACGTCGACGCCATCGCCGGCCTCGTCACGGTCCACGACGGCCGCGCCGTGCTCAGCCCCCGCGGCCGCCTCCTGGCCAACGAGGTGTCCGCCCACCTCCGCTGACCCCGGCTGGCCTCACCCGCCCCCGCCGTTCTTGGCACGGAGCCAGCGACATGATGCTGCCGGCGTTCCCAGAACGGCCGGGGGTCAGTAGATGCGGCGGGCGAGGCGGGACCCGGCGGCGTCGGTGACGACCTTGATGCCGCCGATGATGCGTCCACGGGTGATCTGGGCGCCACGGGTGACCAGCCAGCGGGAGATCGACATGTCGCTGCTGCCGTTGAGGCCGTCGACGAGCACCAGGACCTGGTCGAGGTGGGCGACGGCGGCGCCCGCCGCCAGCGCGTCCCAGGGGGAGCGGCCGGTCATGGCCCAGACCGTCGACACCGAGGCGCCGGTCGCCACTGCGGCGGAGGCGACGGTGTTGCTGGTGGCGTAACGGTCGACGCCCGAGAGGCGCTTGGCCGGCTGCGGCAGATGGTCGTTGACCAGGTCGGCGATCGGCACCGGCACCGCGGCGTTGCCGCCGATGATGGTGGCCGAGGCGATGCCGTCGAGGGCGGCGAGGGTTCCCGGGGTGACGCCGGTGAGCCCGACCAGCAGCACGGGCGCACTGGTGAGGCTCCCGAGGTACCCGGCGGTCAGCGCGTCGGGCCAGGCCCGGGCCGGGTCGGTGTGGTTGCCCAGGGCGATGACGGCCTTGCGTTGGGTGGCCGGCTTCTGGCCCCAGACCCGCTCGGCCGCCTTCACCGCCGTGTCGTAGCGGTCGGCGCCTGCGATGCGGGTGAGGGTTGTGACGCCGGCGGCGGCCAGGTCGGTGTCGACCTGGGGCCCGAGGGCGGTGGTGCCACCGATGATCGTCGCCGTCGTGGCGCCCAGCCGGCGGATCTCGGCCGCGACGCGGGGGTCGAGCCCGGTGGGTGGCGTGATGAGCACCGGCCCGTTGATCGACGCCCCCAGGGGTCCGGCGGCCATGGCGTCGGCCACGCTGGTCGAGGAAGCGATGACCACCTGCGCCGCGTTCGGGAAC
>DATLDH010000003.1:0-22534 GCA_035526015.1 Acidimicrobiales bacterium | reverse complement strand
CGATACCTGCGGGTGGAGAGGAGCACGTATGCCGCACATGGTCATGTTTCGCAATGGTGAGGGCAAGGTCGGGTACCACCCCACCGAGTCGCTCGAGGACGCGGTCCGGTTCGTCGAGCACCTGCGGAACAACGAGCAGGTCAACGACGCACGCGTGTTCCGCATGCAGGAAGTCCCGATCGAGTTCAAGGTCCTCTACAAGGTCGAGGTCAGTGCCGAGCCGGCGGGCGGGACGGGCGCCGCGCCTGCTCCCGTGACGTCACCGCCGGGCGCGACCGGTGGCGGCGCGGGCGGAACGAGCCCGGCCGCATCCGTCGGCACCGGCACCGGCCCGGTGATCGCCCCCGTCACGCCGACCAGCGCACCGGCGACCGCGGCCACCGCTCCCACCGCTTCTCTCGGTGGGGCCGAGGCCGGCCCGGCGACGAGCCGCCTCAGCGCCGACGACAGCGGCAACAACGGCGGACGCTTCGGCCTGTTCAGCCGGGGCTGACCGTCGCGGCGAAGGCCGCACCAGACACTCCGATCGCCGGCGGTCCTCGACCGCCGGCGTTTCGCGTCCCGGGCCCGTCAGCCGATGGCGCGCGACAGGGCGAAGCGGATGACGACCATCGACATGATGACGGCGGTCGCCGCCAGCACCCCGACGATCACCGAGACCGCCAGCAGGGCGACCGCCGAGCGGCCGCGATGGGTGAGGTCGGCGGTCGTCCCGATCCGGCGGTCGGGCAGGGTGTCGACCGCGGCCCTGCCCGGCACGACCGTCGGAGCCGTCGTGGCCGCCGGCGGCGGTGTGGCCGGAGAAGCGGAGGTGGTCGGCGGAGCGGAGGTGGTCGGCGACGACCCGGGCGCCGTCGATGGTGACGGCGGCAGGATCGTCGAGAGAGGTGGCGGCACCGGTGCCGGCCGGGGGGCGTCGAGCGGCGGCCGGGTCGGGACGTCGACCGGCGGGCGGCTGGGTGTGGTGACCGGGGGCGTGGTGGTCGGCGGCGTGGTGACCGGGGTCGACACCACCGGCGGCACCGCCACCTCCGGTGCGGGCGGCGCGGCGGTCGTGACCGGCTCGGTGACGCGCGGGGTGATCGAGTCCAGCGGCGGCCGCTGCACGGGCGGAGCCGGCGGCGGCGACGTCGGCGCGGGCGCCGCCGCCGGAGTCGGTGTCGGTGTCGGATCGTCGACCACGGGCTGCTTGGGCGGTTCCCACGGCTCCGGGCGCACCCAGGTGGTGGACGGGCGCGGCGGCTCGGGCTCGGAGACCGAGGCGGCATCGTCGGGCTCCTCGCGCGCCGGCTGCGACTCCGGTTCCGGTTCCGGGGTCACGACCGGGGCCGGGGCCGGGAACGTGCTGGCGGCCGGCGGGGGCGGCACGGGAGCCGTCCTCGGCGGTGGGTTGAACGCGGGACGCTCGGCGGCGGGCGTGATGGGCAGGAAGGCGGGTCGCGGCGACGGCTCAGGCGAGGGCCCCGAGGTGGCCTCCTCGGCGCGGTCGGCGGCGGCGCGGTCGTCGCCGTGGTCGTCGCGGATGTCGTCGCCGGTGTCGTCGCCGGTGTCGTCGGTGGGGGGGATGTCGGTCATGGGGTCGAGGCGCCAGGGTCGGGGGCGGCCGCCGTGGCAGGCTGGTACACCCGACGCACCCGTGGACGCGAGGTGAGGGGAAGGCAGATCACGGACGTGCGCACACTCGAGCCGATGGTATCCCCGGCCGGTCCCCTCGCCTGGGACTCCCTGCCCCGCGAGCCGGTCCGCCGGTGGCTGCTCTTCAGCCTCCCGTTCTTCGTCATCTTCGCCACGCTCCTCAGCTCCCAGCTGCCGGTGCCGTACTACGCCATCGAGCCGGGCACCGCCCGTCAGATCAACGATCTCATCAAGGCGCCCAGGGACAAGAGCTATCCGCCCAAGGGCGAGGTGCTCCTGACGACGGTGTCCCTCGGCCCGGTCACCGCATTCCAGGCCGTCGCCGGTTGGCTCGACCCCGACGTCGACGTCGTCCCCGAGGAGCGCATCCTCGGCACCGGCGACCGCACGCAGTACCGCCAGGCCGCGTTGCAACAGATCGACACCTCCAAGGAGGAGGCCGTCGTGCTCGCCCTGCGGCGGCTCGGCCATGCCATCGACGAGCACGGCGAGGGCGCGCTGGTCGAGAGCGTGGAGAACAACAGCGCGGCCTCGGACCGACTGAGCCCCGGCGACACCATCGTCGCCGTCGACGGCACGCCGACCGTGCTCAACCAGCAGGCACGCGCCGCCATCGCCGCCCACCGCCCCGGCGACCTGATCACCCTCGAGGTCGTGCCCGCCGACAACTCGGCCAAGCGGACGGTCACGGCGAACCTCGGTGCCAGACCCGAGACCGGTGGGGCGTTCCTCGGTGTCTCGCTGCGCACCCGCAACCGCAAGTTCAACCTGCCGTTCCCGGTGTCGATCGAGTCGCTCGGCATCGGCGGCCCGTCGGCCGGGCTGGCGTTCTGCCTCGCCGCCCTCGACACGCTCAGCCCGGGGGAGCTCACCGGTGGTCGCAAGGTGGCCGTCACCGGCACCATCAGCCTCGACGGCACCGTGGGCGATGTCGGAGGGGTCGCCCAGAAGACGGCGGCGGTGCGGCGTGCCGGCGCCGACCTCTTCCTCGTCCCCCCCGGCGAGTTCGAGATCGCCAGCGCGCGCGCCGGCAAGCACCTCGAGGTCGTGAAGGTCGGCACCCTGGAGGAGGCCATCCAGGCGCTCGGTCGGCACGGCGGCAACATCAACGCCCTCGGGCCCGGCCCCGCCGCCGCGTTGGGCTGATCGCCGTGTCGTCCTCCACCGCCCAGTTCCAGTTCGCGGCCGAGTTCGTGATGTTCCTCGCCGGCACCGCGGGCGTGGCGCTCGTCCTGCTGCGGGGCGAGCTGCTGACTCGGCCGGTGTGGGCGCGCTCGGCCCTCGGCCTCGGGCTGGCCGCCCTCGGGGCGGGCGCCTTCCTCAGCGGCTCGCTGCTGGTCGACCAGGACACCGCCGTCTCCCAGGGCATGCGCGTCGCGGGCGTGCTCACCACCGCCCTCGGCACCGTCGCCTGGACCGGCAGCCGCTCGGCGCGCCGGCTGCTGTGGGTCGGGCTCGGCCTCATCACCGCGTCGCTCACCGTGCAAGCGGCGTCGGCGACGCCGACGGCGGGCGTCGAGGTCCTGTTCAACAGCCTGCTCGGCCTCGGCGCGGCGGGGATCGTCGCCGCCGTGCTCGCGGCCAGCCGCCGATCGATCGCGGCGCGCGTGGCGGCCAGCGCCGCCGGCACCCTCCTGCTCGTCGTCCTCGTACTGTCGGTCGCGCTGTCGACGGTGCTGGCCTCCACCATCGAGGACGAGGCCATCCGCCGTCTCGACAGCCGGGCGAGCACCGAGGCGGCGTTGCTCCGCTCGCGCACCGAGGAGGTCCTCGGGCGCGCCGACCTGGCCGCCCGGTACCTGGCGTCCGAGCAGTTCGACGGCCAGCTGCTGTTCGACCTGGCCGGGGAGCCGCGCCCGAGCCCGGTCATCGACCAGCGCCTTCGCGACGTGGCCGGCCTGTTCCCGACCGCGCCGGTGGCGCTCGCCTACCTGGCGCCGAGCCGCTTCCTCATCGGGCGGGCCGGCATCGAGTCCGGTTCCATCGCCGAGCTCTCCGGGTCACGCGTGCTGCGCGAGGCGTTGAGTGACAGCGGCAGCCGCAGCTCGGTCGACGTGGTCGGGAAGAAATCGGTGATCCTGGCGGCCGCGCCGGTGGTGGGGCCCGGATCACAGGGCAGCCCGCTGCTCGGTGCCGTGCTGGCATCGACGCCGCTCGACGACTCGTTCCTGTCGGCGCGTGCCGCCGACGACCAGTCGCTGAGCCTGGCCCTGGTGGCGCGCACCGGTGCCCTCGCCCTGATCGGGCCCCAGCCCGACAACGACGACGTCGGCGAGGCGGTCAACCTCGTCCTCACCGACGGTCGTCCCGCCACGCTCGTGACCAACGACCGCTACACCGCGGTGCGGGCCGTGCCCGCCTCCGACGGTCGCCCCATCGTCGCCCTCGTGGCGTCGACGCCGACCACGCTCGTGGCTCAGACGCGCGACTCGTTGTTCCGCACGCTGTTCCTCATCGCCCTGGGCGGCACGTTGCTGGCCCTGCTGCTGGCATCGGTCGTCGGTGAGCGCATCGGGGGCGGCCTGCGCCGCCTGACCAATGCCGCCGAGGGCATCCAGTCCGGCGACCTGACGGTACGGTCCGGGCTCCACACCGACGACGAGCTCGGTGTGCTGGGCCAGGCGTTCGACTCGATGGCCACCTCCATCGAGGGGCAGACGGTCGCACTGCAGGAGGCCGCCGACGACGAGACCCGTCTGCGCAACCGGCTGGAGGCGGTGGTGGCCGGCATGGGCGAGGCGCTGGTCGCGGTCGACTCGCGCGGTCGCGTCACCGACTTCAACCAGGCCGCCGAGGAACTGGTCGGGACGACCGCGGCCCGCGCCAGGGGGCGTTTCGTCGACGAGGTCGTCACCGTGCGCGCCGATGACGGCACCGACCTGGGCAAGCGGCTGCGCAAGCCGAGCCCGGCGCGATGGAGCGCCATCGGCTCGGTCGTGCAACGCGACCGCACGGTGGTGCCGGTGGCGTTGTCGGCCGGTGCACTGCGCGGCGCCGGCGCCGAGCTGGCCGGCAACGTGTTCGTGCTGCGCGACCTGCGCCGCGAGCGCGAGGTCGAACGCATGAAGACCGAGTTCCTGTCACGCGTCGGCCACGAGCTGCGGACGCCCCTCACCGGGATCATCGGGTTCTCCGAGATCCTCGCCAACCGCGACGTGCCGGCGGCGTCGGCCAAGCAGTGGCACCGCGACATCCTCGACTCCTCGCGCAAGCTCCTGCGCATCGTCGAGATGCTGGAGTTCTTCGCCTCGTCAGGGGCAGGCCGCATGATGCTGCGACGAGAGAGCCTGCACATCCGCACCGTGGTCGACGACGAGGTCGGGTGGTGGCAGGAGCGGCTCGACCCGCCGTGGTCGATCGACCGCAAGCTGCCGCGGACCGTCCCGCTCGTGCTAGCCGACCGCCACTGGGTGAAGCAGTCGCTGCACGAGCTCATCGACAACGCCGTGAAGTTCTCACCCGACGGCGGGAAGGTAGTGGTGTCGGTCTCGGTGGTGACCCGTGACCGGGTACGCGGCGTCGAGCTCTCCGTGGCCGACAAGGGCAAGGGGATGTCGGCCGACGAGGTCGCCGAGGCCTTCGGCGAGTTCGCCCAGGGTGACACCTCTGACACTCGCCACTTCGGCGGCCTCGGCCTCGGCCTGCCCCTGGTGAAGCGCGTGGCCGAGACCCATGGCGGCAGCGTCGAGGTCACCAGCCGCGCCGGCCGCGGCACCACGGTGACCATGTTCCTCCCCCTCACCGAAACCTAGGCCTCCCCCCCTCAGGTCGTTTTCTGGGCACGAAGTGTCCCCACAACCCACTTCGTGCCCAGAGAAGTGAAGCGAGGGGCGGTGGATGGGGCTGGAATCGTGACTGACGGTCCTGGTGGGCGGCGTTTCGCCATCCCGGCGACTGAGTAGTCAGTCGTTAGGCTGCGCGGGATGGCGGACACGGGAGGCACCGGCGGCGAGTCGCTCTCGCCCGAGGACGTCGGGCGGCAGCGCTTCGCCACGTCGTTCCGCGGCTTCGATCAGGCCGAGGTCCGCGCCTTTCTGAGCCGGGTGGCCGAGCAGCTGGCGTGGGCCCGCACGGCCGAGGCCGAGCTGCGCGCCCAGGTCGTCGCCCTCCAGAGCCAGCCGCCGCCGCCGGTCGACCTGGCCACCCTGACCTCGATGCTCGGTGAGGAGACCTCGCGCATCGTGCACACCGCCCAGGAGGCGGCCGCCGACCTCAAGGCCCGAGCCGAGGAGAACGTCACGCGCATCCTCGCCGGCGCCCACGAGGAGGCGACCCGAGTGCGGACCGAGGCCGAGGAGGTGCTCGGCCGGCGCACCGCCGAGGCCGAGGCCGCCGCCGCGGCCATCCGCCAGCAGGCCGAGGCCCAGGCCCATGCCATCGTGGCCGACGCCACGTGGCGCGCCCAGCAGCTGGCGGCCGAGGCCGAGGCGACCCGCGACGACATCCTCGAGGACCTGGCCCGCAAGCGCCGCGTCGCCCACCAGCAGGTCGAGCAGCTGCAGGCCGGGCGTGACCGCCTGCTCGAGTCCTACGCCGCCGTGCGTCGTTCGCTCGACGACGTGACCGGTGAGCTCGATCGCGTCGAGGACGAGGCGCGCGCCGCGTCCCAGGCTGCGGCCCGACGGGTGGCGACGGCCCCACCGTTGCCGCCGCCCGAGCTGGCCCAGGTACCGCCGCCCGCGCCCGCGCCCGCGCCCGCTCCGCCGGCGCCGGCACCGGCCGCGCCGCCCGCGCCACCGGAGGTGGAGATCGAGATCGCCACCACCGAGGAGCTGGCGCCAGAGCCGATCGACATCCAGTCGCCGCCTGCTGTCGTGCACTACGACCCACCCGACGGTGACGACGAAGGTGTCGGACCGGTCGTGCCCATCGTGGGGGAGCCGCCGAAGCCGGCGGCCGCGCCGCATCTCAACCTCGTCCTCGGTGAGCCTCCCGAGGCGATGCTGGCCGTCGTCGAGGCCCCGTCGGAGGTCGAGTCGGTGCGCCTCATCCCCGCCGACGCGCCCACACCGGCCAACCCCTCATCGGTGCAAGCGCCCGAGTCCGACGCCCTTTTCGCCCGCATCCGCGCCGAGCGGGCCGAGGCGGCGGTCGCCGCCGACACACCACCCGCCCCCGAGGTGTTGGAGGCGCCCGAAGCACCGCCGTCGGCGGGACCGACCGATGATGAGGTGCTGCTGCAACAGCGCGACGCCGCCCTCGATCCCCTGCACGCCACCTTGGCCCGCAAGCTGAAGCGCGCGTTGCAGGACGAGCAGAACGACGTGCTCGACCGCCTGCGCATGAAGCGCAAGCTGCCCGAGGTCTCCGACCTTCTCGGCGACGAGCCGGCCCAACGGGCCAGGTACCACCAGGCCACCGCCGCCGTGCTCGAACAGGCGGCCCAGGCCGGGGCCGAGACGGCGGGTGGCCGTCTCCGCCGGGGAGGCGCCGAGGGCGTCGCCGACGAGCTGGCCGACGCCGTCGCCGGCCCGCTGCGCCGCCGGCTGGAGAAGGCGCTCGGCGAGGCGGGCGGCTCCGATCAGGAGATCGTGAGTGACGGCATCAGCGCCGCCTACCGCGAGTGGCGGTCGCCCCGGATCGAACGGGTGGTCGGCGACCACCTCGCCGCCGCCTTCGCCCTCGGGGTCTTCACCGCCACTGCCGCAGGCACGGTGTTGCGCTGGGTCGTCGACGATGCCGACGGCGACTGCGCCGATTGCGACGACAACGCCCTGGCCGGCGGCACCGCCCGCGGCGATGAGTACCCCACCGGCCAGACCCATCCGCCTGCACACCCCGGGTGCCGCTGCCTGCTCGTTCCTGCCACCTGACGACCGGCGTCAGTTGCCGTTGGTGCTCCAGTGCCACGGCTCGCTCTTGAGGTTGTGGAGCCCGAAGCGGCCGGCGTTGGCGTTGAGCCACTTCCACGCCGGGTTGCTGTGGCTGTTGATCAGCCGGCCGCCGGAGGTGAAGTCGATGGCCAGGCCCCGCTCGTGCATCGACTGGCCGGGCCGGGCCGTGGGTGGACGGCACTGCGACGCCGGCTTGTCGTAGATGTCGTAGTTGCTCGACCCGCAGTGGGCGCGACGGGCCGCCACCTGGCCGTCGGAGCTGCGGTAGCCGCCACCACCGAGGGAGAACCCGGCGGCGCGGGCCGCGTCGAGCAGGCGTCCGACGTTGCCGGCGATGGACGTCGCCACCTCGATGCCGCCGACGACGGTCGTGCTGACGCTGCCGACCTGTCGGCCGGCGCGGCTCTTGGTGGAGCCGGCAGGGATGCGACGGGCGAGCGAGGCCTGGCGGCGGGCGATGTCGTTGGCCAGCTGGCGGTCGAGGGTCTCGAGGCCGGCCGCCTCGGCCAGCGCCCTCTCGAGCCGGGCCTCGACGTCGGCGGCCACGCGCGACTGCAGCCGCTTGGCCTCCTTGGAGTCGCGCAGCCGGTCGGCCGTGTCCCTGCGTCGCTGGGCCGCTCGCGTGTCGGCCGCCTCGGCCGCGGCCCGCTTGTCGGCCAGGTCCTCGCGTGTGGCGCGCATCTCGTCGATGGTGTCGACCGCGTCGGCGAGGGCCACGTCGAGGAAGTGCCGGCGGGTGGCGACGTCACCGAGGCTCGGCGCGTCGAGGGCGGTGAGCAGCGCATCTGACGGGCCTCGCACGTAGGCGTGCACGGCGTAGGTACGGAGGGCGGCCTCCTGTCGGGCCAGCGTGGCGCGGAGCCTGGCCTCCTCGGCCCGCGCCGCGGCGGCGGCCCGCGCCGCCGACTCGGCGGCGCGTTGGGCGGTGGCGGCCGCCGCGATCTGCTGGGCCACGTGCTTCGTCAGGGTGTCGAGCGCGCGCTCGATCTGGCGGTCGGAGGCCTTGAGCACGTTGATCTCGGCCGCCTTGCGGGCCTTCTGGCGGCGGACCTCGGCGCGTCGCGAGGCGGCGGTCGACCGCTTGGTGGCAGCGTCGGCCACGCCTGGGGCCGTGCCCCCGATGGCGAGGGACAGCACGAGACACGCCGCCCCCACTCGCCGTCGATACATCGACTCGACCCTATTCCCCTAGCATCACCCCGACATGCGCATGCCCCCTCCGACGCCCATACGCGGCCGCTCGCGCACCAATCGCAGTCGTATCGGGTTGGTCGCCGCCGTCGGCATCCTGTTCACCGTGCTGACCTCGCTGCGGGGGGTGTCGGTCTTCTACACCGAGTACCTGTGGTTCCACGAGGTCGATCTCACCAGCGTGTGGCGCGGGGTGCTGGGGGCCAAGGTCCTGTTGGCACTGCTGTTCACGGCCATCTTCTTCGCGGCCATGTGGCTCAACCTGTTCATCGCCGACCGCCTGGCGCCGCGCTTTCGTGCCCAGGGTCCCGAGGACGAGTTCGTACAGCGGTACCAGGAGACCGTCGGACGCCACAGCGGCAAGGTGCGCGCTTTGGTCGCCTTCCTGTTCGCCCTGCTGTCGGGCACGGGCGTGTCGGGCCAGTGGCACAACTGGCTGCTGTTCCGCAACGGCGTCGACTTCGGCATCGAGGACTCGCAGTTCGGTCGTGATGTCGGCTTCTTCGTGTTCAAGCTGCCGTTCATCTCCTTCCTCGTCGACTGGGCGTTCGTCTCGGTCGTGATCATCGCCGCCGTCACGGTCGGCGCCCACTACCTGAACGGCGGTATCCGGCTCCAGGCGGCGGGGGAGCGCGTCACGCCGCGCGTGAAGGCCCACGTCTCGGTGCTGCTCGGCGCCCTCGCGCTCATCAAGGCGGTCGGCTACTTCTTCCAGCGCTACGAGCTGCAGTTCTCCACCCGCGGTGCTGTGCACGGCGCGACCTACACCGACGTCAAGGCCCAGCTGCCGGCGATACAGCTGCTGATCATCATCAGCCTGGCCGCCTTCGTGCTGTTCGTCGTGAACATCCGCCGACAGGGATGGGTGCTGCCGCTGATCGGCGTGGGGCTGTGGGCCCTGATCTCGGTCCTGGTCGGCGCCGTCTATCCCGCCTTCATCCAGAAGTTCCGGGTCGAGCCGGCCGAGAACCGACGCGAGCGGCCCTACATCGTGCGCAACATCGCCGCCACCCGCCAGGGGATGGGCCTCACCGACGTCGTCACCAAGGACTTCTCCTACGACGACAAGCTCAACGCCGACGACCTGGCCAAGAACTCGGCCACCGTGCGGAACGTCCGGCTCTGGGACCCGAAGTTCGTCAAGGACACCTACCAGAAGCTGCAGGAGATCCGCAGCTACTACCGGTTCAACGACGTCGACATCGATCGCTACGTGGTCAACGGCAAGATGACCCAGACACTGGTGTCGGCCCGGGAGCTCAACCCGCCCGAGCTCCCGGCCAACTCCTGGGTCAACCGCCACCTCCAGTACACCCACGGCTTCGGTGTCATCCTGGCGCCGGCCAACGCCGTCACCACCGAGGGCAAGCCCGACTTCTACGTGAAGGACGTGCCGCCGGTCGGTGAGCCCAAGATCGCCCAGCCCCGGATCTACTACGGCGAGAAGACGGGCGGGTACGCCATCGTGAAGTCCGACCAGGCGGAGATCGACTTCCCGCGCGGCAAGGGCGGCGATCAGACCACCACCTACTCGGGCAAGGGTGGGGTGCCGCTGAACTCCTTCTTCCGCCGCGTCGCTCTCGCGCTGCGGTTCGGTGACCCCAACTTCGTGCTCTCGGGATTGCTGCGCAGCGACTCGCGGGCCATCTACCTGCGCGACATCGGAGAGCGCGTCAGGGCGGCGGCGCCCTTCCTGCGCTACGACGCCGATCCGTACCCGGTGATCCTCAAGGGCCGCGTGCTGTGGGTGCAGGACGCCTACACGACCACGTCGCGGTATCCGTCGGCCCAGCGGGCCAACACCGAGCGGGTGCCCGACGGCAGTGGCCTGGCCGGCGGGTTCAACTACGTGCGCAACTCGGTGAAGGTCGTGATCGACGCCTACGACGGGTCGATGGTCTTCTACCTCATCGACGACAAGGACCCGATCGCCAAGACCTATGCCAAGGCGTTCCCGAAGCTCTTCACGCCGGGCAAGGCCATGGACGACGAGCTGCGCGCCCACCTCCGGTATCCCGAGGACCTGTTCCGGGTGCAGACCAACATGCTCGGCCGCTACCACATCACTGATCCGCTGGAGTTCTACAACGCCGGTGACGCGTGGAACGTGGCCCAGGACCCCGGCTCCGGCTCGCCGGCGGCGGCCACCCAGAAGACGACCACGCGCGTGAATGCCACCACGGTGCAGGAGCGCGAGCTGCGGCAGGACCCGACGTACATGCTCATGCGCCTGCCCGGGGAGGAGAAGGAGAGCTTCCTGATCCTGCAGCCCATGGTGCCCGGCGGTTCGGACAAGCAGCGCAACCTGACGGCGTTCGTGACGGCCAAGAGCGACCCGGGTGAGTACGGCAAGATCCAGGTGTTCGTCATGCCGCGTGGCCGCCAGATCGACGGTCCGTCGTTGGCCGATGCGCGCACGTCGGCGGAGCCGAGCATCTCCCAGGCCATCACCCAGCTCAACCAGCAGGGCTCCAGCGTGCTGCTCGGCAACATGCTGCTGCTGCCGATAGAGGACAGCCTGCTCTACGTGCGGCCTCTCTATGTCACCTCCGACCGCAACAAGCTCCCCGAGCTCAAGCGGGTGATCGTCATCTACGCCGATCGCGCCGTCATGCGGCCGACGCTGCAGGAGGCGCTGGCCGAGATCTTCGGCGACGCGCCCGCCACCCTGGAGGAAGGGCCGGACAACCCCGACGGCACCCCCAGCACCCCGCGGACGGCCGATGAGTCGGTGGCCACACTGCTCGAGCGGGCCGACGCCGCCTTCGCCGCCGCCGACGCCGCTCTGCGGGCCGGCAACCTCTCGGAGTACGAGAAGAAGGTGAAGGAGGGCATCGCCCTGGTGCGTCAGGCCCGGCAGCGCGGCGGCGCGAAGTCCACGACGACCACCACCGACCAGGCGGCCTGATCGTGGTCGCCCTGCAGGGCCTCCGCACCGTCATCTATCCCTCGCCCGACCTGGCGGCGGCCAAGGCGTGGTGGACCGAGCTGCTCGGGTCGGAGCCGTACTTCGACGAGCCCTTCTACGTCGGCTTCGAGGTCGCCGGCTACGAGCTCGGCCTGCTGCCCGACGCCGAGCATGCCGGCGACGGGGCCCTGACCTACTGGGGTGTCGACGACGTCGCTGCCGCCATGGCGACGGCGATCGGCCTCGGCGCCACCGAGCACGTGGCGGCATCGGAGGTCGGCGGCGGGATCATCACCGGCTCGGTGCGCAATCCGCAGGGCGCCGTCGTCGGCTTCATCTTCAACCCGCACTTCCGCAGCTGAGGCAGCGCTGGTTGGCCGGGTGGGTGTGGCCGTCGTCGTCGTGTCCGGACGTCGCGCCCTGGTCGGTGGTGAACGCCGCGGTGGAGGCGTTGAAGGCCGACGGGCTGGTCAGCCACCGGCCGAGGTCGTACCGCTTCCCGCCGTCGCTGCGCATGAGCCGGCCCCGCCCGTCCTTGCCCACCTCGTCGCGCGCCACGCCGTTGGGGTCCCACCACACTTCGGTGAAGTCCTTCACCGCGTTCGGCGAGGCCGCCGTGTAATAGATCTTCGGGACCGTCGGCAGCCCGCCGAACGGCGTCGTCGACAGCAGGCCCTGCCGGAACGTGGCGGCCGTGAGATTCGGCCCGGCCAGCTGGATGCCGCTGAAGAAGATGCGCGGCCTCGTCACCACCGTGTTGATGGCGACGCCCTCCTCGCCCTTGGGTGAGCCCGGCTTGCCGTGGTGGTACTCGCGGAACCCCGGCGAGTTCTCGACGTTGGCCCACAGGACCGGGATGGGGGAGATGCCGAAGGCATGGCTCCACTGGGCCGGGTCATAGGTGCGTCCGAAGAAGGTCGTGTCCATCAGCGATGCGCCGAAGATGAACCACTCCGGGAAGTAGGCCTGACGGGTCGCCTCCTTGGTGAGGAAAATCGGTGTCAACGACTCGCCCACGAACATCAACGTCGTGACGCCGGCCGACTTCATCTTGGTGATCAGGCCGGTGGAGACCTCGCCGGCACGCGCCAGGTCATAGGAGTAGCTCGCCTCGGCCGCCAACGTGATGTTGTACCGCTCCTTGAGCTCGCGGACGAAGAACTCCTTGCTCTTGCGGTAGTCGGCGATGGCCCGGCTCTTGGTGCCCTCCCGCCAGATGAGGCCGAACTTCCTAGGCTGGTTCTGGTACGCAGCGTCGCCTGCCCACTGGGCGTTCTTGCCGACCAGCTTCTTGGCCCAGTACTCGGCCACGTGCTGGTAGTACTCGTTGGCTGTCGGCCACACGCCGTAGACGTTGGTGTTGCGGGCGAAGAAGTCCTTGCTGAGGGGGCTGGCCGGTGAGCCCACCTGCACGACACCGCGCTGGGAGAGCTCCTCGGCCAGCACGTCGGGGCCGTTGAGCACGGCGAAGGCCTTGAGCTCGTTGGCGATGCGCACCGCATCGGAGCGCATGGCCTCCTCGTTGTCGCTCGGACCGCTGGCCTGGTAGTCCTGGATCACGACCTCGCGGCCGTAGGTCTCGTAGTGCTGGTTGTAGTACTTGGCCAGCACCTGGTACATCCGCGACGTCGTCGCCTCGGTGTCGCTGGCGCCGGCACCGGCGAGGGCCGCCTGCTGGGCCTGGTCGACCTGCTCCACGAAGCGGACCACGAGGATCTTGTCCTTGGTGACGCCGCGCGCCGTCGCCCCGCCGTTGTCGCTGCCCGGCACCCAGCCGTTGGCGCACGCCGGGGCGGTGATGGCGATCGACTTCTGGCGACCGTCGGGCCGGCACTGCGGCCCGCTGCCGCCGAACGAGATGCCCTTGGCCGCCGCGGCCTGCGAGCGGCGGGCGCCACCGGCCAGCGAGACGCCGTCGGAGCCGATCCGTCCCGACCCCGTCGACCCGGTGACCGCACCCGTGCCGTCGGTGGCGGCCGTGGTGCCGGTATCGGCGGTCACCCCGGTGTCGTCGGCGACCTCGGCCGGGGCGAGGTCGCCACCGGTGGCGGACACGTCGTCGACGGCCTGGCCCTGCTTCACGTTGCCCGGCATGACGACCACGAGAAGAGCCAGGACGACGAGGAGAGCCATCGTCGGGCCGTACCGGTCTCCGAACTCCTTGAGCGGCATCGCCACACCCCCAGCACTTTTCGGCGCCCGAAGTCTGCAATTGTTCCACAGCAGTGTCCGCCGCCCGCCGCGTCCTGGCCGTGCTCGAGCATCCCGACGTGAAGTTCGGCATGTGGGCCTCGGCGGGGACCCTCGCCATCCTGATCTTCGTCGGGTTCATCTTCCCGGCCCCGCCGTCGATCCTGTTCCTGGGCGCGGTGTTGGGGTCGCTCAACGCGCTCATGGCCATGGGCCTGGTGCTGATCTACCGGGCCAACCGCATCATCAACTTCGCCCAGGGCGACCTCGGGGCCGTGGCCGCGGTGCTGGCCGTATCGCTCATCGTCGGGCCCCGGTGGCCGTTCTTCCTCGCCATGCTCACCGGGCTGGTCGCCGCCCTGGCCCTCGGCGCCCTCGTCGAGTTCACGATCATCCGCCGGTTCGCCCGGTCGCCCCGGCTGATCCTGTCCGTGGCCACCATCGCCCTGTCGGCGGTCCTGGCCGGCGTGCAGCTCGTGATCCCGCGCTTCTTCGGTTACGACGTCGCGCCGCAGAACTTCCCGATCCCGTTCCGGTTCTCCTTCGAGTGGTTCCCGGTCGTCTACACCTCGAGCCACCTCATGGTGCTCGTGGCGGTCCCCCTGGCGGCGGCGGGCCTCGGGGCGTTCTTCCGTTACTCGCGCGCCGGTGTGGCGGTGCGGGCGGCGGCCGAGTCGAGCGACCGGGCCGCCCTGCTCGGGATCCCGGTCAAGCGCATCGGCACCCTCGTGTGGGTACTGGCCGCCGGCCTGTCGGCGGTCGCCGTGCTGCTGCGGGCGCCCATCGTGGGCGTCTCCATCGGGTCGGTGCTGGGCCCGTCGATCCTGCTCAAGGCGCTGGCCGCCGCCGTGCTGGCGCGCATGGAGCGGCTGCCGATCGCGTTCGTCGCCGGGCTGCTGCTCGGCGTGCTCGAGAACTCCATCTTCTGGGCCACGGGCCGGACGCTGGTGTCCGACGCCGGCCTGTTCTTCGTCATCATCGCCGCCCTCCTCCTGCAGCGGCGCGGCTCGGTGTCGCGGGCCGACGATCGCGAGGCGTCGAGCTGGAGCGCAACGCGCGAGATCCGCCCCATCCCGCGCGAGCTGATGGCGCTGCCGCTCGTCCGCAACGGGGCGCGGGCGATCCAGGTCGTCGTGCTCGCCGTCGTCGTCCTGTGGCCCATGACCCAGAACGGCAGCCGGGTGAACCTGCTCGGGGTCGGACTGATCTTCGGGATGATCGGGATCTCCCTCGTCGTGCTCACCGGGTGGGCCGGCCAGATCAGCCTCGGTCACCTCGCCTTCGTCGCGTTCGGTGGCGCCGTCGCCGGTCGCATGTCGCAGAACGGATGGCACTTCTTCGTGTGTGTCATCGCCGCCGGTGTGGCCGGTGCCGTGGCCGCCGTGGTGATCGGGATCCCGGCCGTGCGGATCCGCGGGCCGTTCCTCGCGGTCACCACGCTGGCCTTCGCCCTGGCGACGGGCTCGTTCTTCCTGAATCCGGAGTTCTTCCCGTGGCTCGTGCCCGACGGCCGGGTGCTGCGCCCGGTGCTGTTCGGCAAGTTCGACCTGGAGAGCGAGCACACGTACTACGTGCTGCTCGTGATCGTGCTGCTGGTCGTCATGGCCTCGGCCCGGTCGCTGCGGCGCAGCCGCACCGGCCGCGTGCTGCTGGCCATGCGCGACAACCCGCGCGCCGCCCAGTCCTACGGCGTCAGCCCGGTGCGGGCCCGCCTCACCGCCTTCGCGTACTCGGGTTTCGTGGCCGCCATCGCCGGGTCGATGTACGTGTTCCACCAGCACGCGCTGTCGACGACGATCCTGCGGCCGGAGGAGAGCATCCGGGCGTTCCAGATGGTCGTGATCGGGGGGCTCGGATCGATCCCCGGTGGGTTGCTCGGCGCCGCCTTCGAGACCTTTCTGCGCTACTCGCCGTTCACCAAGGTGCCGGCCAGCCGGCTCCTCGGCAGCGGCCTCGGCGTGCTCGTGATCCTGTTGTTCCTCCCCGGCGGGCTCGGCGGCCTGCTCTACGACGCCCGCGACAACCTGCTGCGGCGCATCGCCAGGGCCAAGGGCGTCGTCGTCCCGAGCCTGCTGGCCGACGTCCGCGTCGACGAGGGCGCGTCGGCCGACGACGAGGCCATGGCACTGAACCTCGAGGGCATGCAGGCGGGCGTCGACCTCGAGCTGCTGGAGGCGCGATGACCGACGTCGAGAAGGCGCGCATCAGCGACTGGTGGCACCCGACGCGTCTCGTCGGTGGGCTCCCGGCCCTGCCCCTGCTCCTCCTGTTCGCGCTGAACGCGGTGGACGAGCTCGACCGCCAGGCCTTCAACACCGTGCTTCCCGAGATCAGGGACGACTTCGGGCTCAGTCTCACCGGCATCACGACGCTGGTCGCGCTCGTCGTTCCCGCGTCGATCCTGCTCGCCGTCCCGATCGCCCACTTCGCCGATCGGGGCCGCCGCACGCGATTCGTCGTGGTGATGGCGGCCATGTGGGGGGTCTTCTCGTTCCTGACCGGCCTGGCGCCCGTGCTGCTGTTGCTCGGGGCGGCGCGGGTGGGGTCGGGGATCGGCAGGACCGTCAACGAGCCGCTCTACAACAGCCTGCTGCCCGACTACTACCCGTTGCAGGTCCGGGCCAAGGTGTTCGCGTTCCACCGCGGCGCCAACAGCGTCGGGCAGTTCGGCGGCCCGTTGCTGACGGGCCTGCTCGTCGGTGTCCTCGGCCTCTCGTGGCGCGTCCCGTTCTTCTTGTTCGCCGTCCCCACGTTCGTGCTCGTCGCCCTCGTCCTCAAGCGCCTCGACGAGCCCGTGCGCGGTGCCCACGAGCGGCGGGCCATGGGCGCGGACGAGGTGACCGCCAACACCGAGGAGAAGCCGCCCAGCTTCAGCGAGGCGTGGCGCACGGTGATGGCGGTCCGGAGCCTTCGGCGGTTCTATCTGTCCCTGCCCTTCTTCTTCGCCTCGCTGCTGGGGCTCCAGACCTTCCTCACGCTGTTCTATGACGAGGCGTTCGGGCTGAAGGCCGATGCCCGGGGGCTGGTGCTGGCCTTCGACGAGCCGTTCAGCCTGCTCGGCCTCGTGATCGGTGCGCCGTTGCTGCAACGGGCCCTGAACGAGCGCCCCGCGCTCGGGATGCGCCTGATCGCGGCGGCGGCCATCGCCATCGCCGTTCTCATCGGCGCCCAGGCGCTGTCGCCCGTGCTCTGGTTGGCGATCCCGTTCGGCTACGTGCGGGCCGCATTCGGGGCCATCCTCATCCCAGGCGTGTACGCCGTGCTGTCCCTCGTCATCCCGCCCAAGGCCCGCACCCTCGGGTTCGCGGCCGGCGGCGTGTTCGGCCTGCTGGGCGCCGGGCTGCTCCCGATCGTGGGGGCTATCGGAGACGAGTGGGGGATCCGGGTCGGCATCCTCATGCTCCTGCCCGTGTACCTGACCGGTGCGGCCATCCTGTTCTCGTGCGCGTCGTTCATCGACGGCGACATCGCCAAGGTGCGGTCGGCGAGCATGGCCCAGGCCGAGGCTCGTCGGGCGCGGGAGGCGGGCGACCCCAAGATCCTCATCGTGCGCGACCTCGACGTCGCCTACGGCCAGACCCAGGTGCTGTTCGGCGTGAACATGCACGTCGACGAGGGCGAGATCGTCGCCCTCCTCGGAACCAACGGCGCCGGCAAGTCGACGCTGCTCAACGCCATCTCCGGACTGGTCGAGCCGCGTGCCGGCGCCATCGTCTACGACGGCGACGACATCACCATGTCCGACGCCAACACCACGGTGGCGGCCGGCATCGTGATGGTGCCCGGCGGCAAGGGCGTGTTCCCGACACTCACCGTCGAGGAGAACCTCGAGCTGGCGGGCTGGCTCTTCCGCAAGGATCCCGACCACGTGGCTCGGGCGACGGCGGAGGTGCTCGAGCGCTTCCCTGTGCTGCAACGGCGCTGGAAGCAGAAGGCGGGCAACCTCTCTGGTGGCGAGCAGCAGATGCTGACCCTGGGGCAGGCCTTCATCGCCCAGCCCCGCCTGCTGATGATCGACGAGCTGTCGCTCGGCCTGGCGCCGGTGATCGTCGAGCAGCTGCTCGACATCGTGCGTGCCATCCACGCCGAGGGGACGACGGTGGTCATCGTCGAGCAGTCGGTGCAGGTCGCCATGGGCCTGGCGCAGCGGGCGGTGTTCATGGAGAAGGGCGAGGTGCGCTTCGACGGGCCGACGGCCGACCTGCTCGAGCGCCCGGAGATCCTGCGCGCCGTGTTCCTCCAGGGCGCGGGCTCGGCGGCGGCGGCAGCCGTGCCCGCCAAGGCCAAGGCCAAGCCCAAGGTCACGACGTCGCGGCGTCCGACCGACGACGGCGAGCCCGTGCTGGCGACGTCGTCGCTGGCGGTGTCGTTCGGCGGCATACGGGCCGTGCGCGACGTCGACCTCGCCGTCCAGCCCGGACGGATCCTCGGCCTCATCGGTCCCAACGGGGCAGGAAAGACGACGATGTTCGACCTCATCTCGGGGTTCCTCGTGCCCGACCACGGCCATGTCGTGCTCGGCGGTCGGGACGTCACCGAGGCCACCCCCGAAGCCCGGGCCAGGCTCGGGCTCGGCCGGTCGTTCCAGGACGCACGGCTGTTCCCGTCGATGACGGTGCGCGAGACGATCGGCGTCGCCCTCGAGCGGCACGTCCCCACACGCGACCCGTTGGCGGCGGCGTTGATGTCGCCGGCGACCAAGCGTTCCGAGGAGGTGGTGGCGGCCGAGGTGGACCGTCTGATCGAGCTGATGCACCTCGGGGCCTTCGCCGACAAGTTCGTGGGCGAGCTGTCCACCGGGAGCCGCCGCGTCGTCGACCTGGCGTGCTCGGTCGCCCACGACCCCAAGGTGCTCATGCTGGACGAGCCGTCGTCGGGCATCGCCCAGCGTGAGACCGAGGCCCTCGGGCCGCTTCTGCTCGACCTCCGCGACAAGACCGGCGCGGCGCTGGTGGTCATCGAGCACGACATGCCGCTCATCACGTCGATCTCCGACGAGCTCGTGGCGCTGGAGGTCGGCGAGGTCATCGCCCGGGGCACGCCGGATGAGGTCGTGCGCCACCCCCGCGTCGTGGAGAGCTACCTCGGAGCGGGGCGGACGTCGTGAGGCGCTTTGCGTTGGCCGTCACCGCACTCCTGGTTGCCCTGGCCGCGCCGGTGTGGGCCGAGGGGGCGGGATCGGTCACCGAGGTCGGGTGGTGGACGAGTAGTCCGGTGGCGATGGCGCCCGAAGGGGGCGTGGCGGTGCAGGCGGCGCCCGACGGGTCGGCCATCTCGGTGGCGGCGGTGCGGGTCGCACTCACGTCGCCAGACCTCCGCTCGGCATCACTGGCACTGAAGGAGGCGGGGGGCGCGGGCGCGACCAACGCCGTGCTGCACGTGTGTCGCGCCACAGGCTCGTGGAAGGCCGCGGCCGGCGGTCCCATGGCCGAGGCGCCCAAGCCCGAGTGCGAGCGCGGCGCCGTCCGTCTCGAGCGCAACGACGCGACCGCCGTGTGGTCGGCCAACGTCCTCCCGTTGCTGCGGGCGTCGAGCGAGCCGACCACCACGCTCATGGTGCGGCCGGCTGGTGCCGGCACCGTGCCCATCGGCTGGGAGGTCCGGTTCGAGCGGCCCGAGCTGCATGCCGAGGCGGCCCCCGCCTTCGATGGCGGCGGGGCGTCGACCGACGCGCCGCCCGACGACGGGGCCGGCTCCTCCGGCACCGACGGGTCGACGAGCTCACCGTTCGACGGCGGGGCCGGGCTTCCCGACGGTCTCGGGACCGGTCCCGTCGACGCGCCTCCGGC
The DNA here is from genome assembly GCA_035526015.1 of Acidimicrobiales bacterium. Classification (GTDB taxonomy): domain Bacteria; phylum Actinomycetota; class Acidimicrobiia; order Acidimicrobiales; family DATLDH01; genus DATLDH01. Next base: position 2,987 of record DATLDH010000003.1, on the reverse strand, counting down.
CCCGGTTGCACCCTCGGCGGACGGCGCGCCCGGAGCCGATGCCGGCAGTGACACCGTTGCCGTCGGGCTCCCGGCACGCGTCGGCACGACCTCGGGTCCGACGGGGATGCCGTGGATGCAGGGGTTCTTCTTCGTGGTCGTCGCCGGCGCGGTCGGGGTCGCGGCCGGCCTGGCCCATCGCCGCCAGCGGCTGACGGCCGACGCGTTCTAGGCCGGGCGCAGCAGCAGTAGAGCGCGCTCGTCGTCCACGATCCGCCGTCCGTCCTCGCGCAGGTTGCGACCGGGGCGGCTCTCGGCCAGGGCGGCGACGGCATCGGCCTGGTCCGGCCCGCGCACCTGGAACACGGCGACACCACCGGGACCCAGGGCGTGGCCGGTGACGTCGAGGCAGGCGCGCAGCACGCCGAGGCCGTCCTCCCCGCCGTCGATGGCGGTGACGGGGTCGTCGGGGAAGCGCCCGATGTCGGCCGTGGGGAGGTAGGGCGGGTCGGCGATGACGATGGGGAACCTCTCGTCGGGGCCGATGGCCGCCTCGAGACGGAGGCAACGGACCTCGACGAGCGCATCGAGGGCGGCGGCCTTGGCATTGCGGGCGGCGTAGTCCGCCGCCACCGGGTCGGCCTCGACCTGCACCAGCTCCCGGCCCGTGAGGTGCGCGGCCAGCAGCCCGATGTGGCCGGCACCGGCGCACAGCTCCAGGATTCGCCCACCCGGGGCGTCAGCGGCCAGCTCGGCGACCCAACGGCTCTGCGCCTCGGTCCACCCTCGGGGCTCGAGGACCCGCTCGTCGTAGGCGATCTCCAGCGAGCCGAAGGCGCAGGTGGGCACGCCTGGCATCTACCCGTGGTGTCGGTCACCAACCGTTTGCGGACCCCCAGGGCGAGGTAGGTAGCGCAAGTGCCCGGCGGACACGTAGTTCTCTCTGTCGACGACGTCGCCGACGCGTCGACCCTCTCCCACCGCATCGACGCGGCGTTGCGCTCCGGCGCGCTCGAGGGCCTGGCGGGGGAGGAGCCTCGTGACCAGGACGACGCGATGTGCGCGCTGCTCACCATCTACGACCTGTGGCTCTCACCGCTTCCGTCGGTCGACGGCCGGGAGCGGTTCCAGAACCACCCCGTCATCGCCGAGCTCAAGTGGCGGCTCGAGCAGCGGTTCCTTGCCAGGCTGGCCGAGTGGGTGCCCGAGGAGCAGCTGGCCTCGACCGACGCCGCCGCTGCCTTGCGGCGCATCGCCCGCATGGACACCGCGCCCGTCTATGACTGGCTGGCCACCTCGGCCACGTGGGAGGAGCTGGTGCGGTTCCTCGCCATCGAGGGTGGTCCCGACGGCGGCTTCGACGACCTCGTGGCCGTGTGCCAGGTCGGCATCACCGGCCCGGCCAAGGTCGTCCTCGGGGCCAACTTCTGGGACGAGATGGGCGGCGGTGATCCCGACGAGGTCCACACCGTGCTGCACGACCGCCTGGTCGCGGCCATGGGCCTGGAGCGGGTGCCGGTCGCCGACCTGCCGCCCAGTGCCCTCGACCGCAGCGCCCTGAACGGGCTGCTCGCAACCAACCGCTGGCTCCAGCCCGAGATGATCGGCGCCCTCGGCCTGCTCGAGCTCCAGGCGGGTCCGCGGTGCCGCGCCGTGCTGCGGGCGCTGCACCGCCTGCAGGCGCCGGCCGACGCGTTTCCCTTCTACGAAGAGCACGCCGACACAGACCCCCGCCACGGCAAGGAGTGGCTGGACGGGGCCGTCGCCCCGCTCGTCGATGCCCATCCCGAGTGGGGCCCGCGCATCGTCAGGGGCGCCCGCTGGCGCGCCGAGCTGAACGGCCGACTGTTCGCCGACGTCCACCGGCTGCTGACCACCGTTCCGGTCACTGTTCCTGCGTGAGGCGCTGGGGTGCCGCTTGGCGGACCCTCGCAGGCGTCCTGTAACCTGACCCTTCTTCGCCGCGGGGTGGAGCAGTCTGGTAGCTCGTCGGGCTCATAACCCGAAGGTCGCAGGTTCAAATCCTGCCCCCGCCACCAAGAAAACCGCAGGTCACAAACGTTCTCCGCTGCGTGGGGCCTCTTCTTTCGCGTCCTCATGACAGCAAATGACAGCGGATCCTCCGTCAGCGCCACGCGCGGCTCGGGGCGGAGCTGCCGACACGGGCGCCATTTCTGCCATCGTCCCCTGGCTGACGCAGAGGGGAGCGTCGGTCACTACGCTTGCTTTCCGTAATGGGTGCCCTGCGTGCTCTGCTGCAAGCGCTGCGAGCGCTTCGCGACGGCCTGACGAACCGCCGATCAGCATCCAAAGACCGACCCGCAACGTGGAACTGGCACTAGCCGCCAACTGGCCGATGCGGCCGTAACGCCATCCACAGCGACAGCTGTTCGCCGGGCTGCAGGACGGCGACGCCACCCTCCGCGCCGTTCGCCAGTCGACCGAACCCGTCCGGGGCGTGGGACTGGGGCTCGATGGCGACTGCGCCGAAAGGCTCGTGGCTGTTGACCATTACCGTCGTGACCGTCGTCGACCACCTCAGCTCGAGGTCGACGCCGGCGACCACCAGCCGAGCGGTGTCAGTCGTGAGCCCGGCCCACGGAGCGTCGAGTCCCCAGCGCACAGGCCGCAGTGACCGGAAGTCGGTTGCGCCGCTGACGGGCGTAGGGACGTCGGCCCAATGGCCCCGCGCAGCCGGGTAGACCAGAGCAGCGGGCAGCGCGAGGGAGAGCGGCGCTGCGAACCACGGGTGCAGCCCCACTCCGGCCGGCATCGCCCGTCGGTCGATGTTGGTGACAGTGAGCGTGACCTTGAACCCGCTGGATGCGATGTCGAGCTCCAGCTCGGCGGTGTAGCGCCACGGAAAGGCGCCATGCCCGACATGGCGCAGCCGTCCGTCGTCGATGACGTCCCATGGCGCGTCGTAGGCCTCGCCGTGCAGGGCGGTGCCATCGGTGTGGTTCACCGTCAGCCCATATTCGATCCCCTCGAACAGCAACGCCCCGCCC
>DATLDH010000121.1:0-20477 GCA_035526015.1 Acidimicrobiales bacterium | reverse complement strand
CGGCCCATCTCCTCGAGGATCACGACGAGCTCGATGTAGGTGTAGCCCGACCCGCCGTACTCCTCGGGGATGGCGAGACCCTGGAGCCCGAGCTGCTGGGCCATCTGGTTCCAGACGGCGGGGTCATAGCCCTCGGTCGTCTCCATGAGCCGGCGAACCTCCGGGGAGGCCGACTTGTCCTCCAGGAAGCGCCGCACCGACCGCCGTAGCTCTTCCTGCTCCTCGCTGAATGCGAAGTTCACTTGTGTCTCCCCCTGTCCCACCCGGCGGGTCCGCACGGGCGAGTAGAACGGGCTTCTCGTCGGCGCTGTTCTACTAGACCGGACGGTCAAGTTGCATTTCGAAGACACCCAGGTCGAGATCACCAAGGTCGTGGTGGGCCCGTACGACAACAACGTCTTCGTGGTGAGGTGTCGGGAGACAGGCGAGGCGGTCCTGCTGGACGCCGCCAACGAGCACGAGAGGCTGCTGGAGCTGTGCCGCCGGCTCAATGTCACCAAGGTGCTGGAGACCCACGGCCACTGGGACCACATCCAGGCCGTCCCCGCCGTGCGGGAGGCCGGGATCGACGTGGGCGTCACCGCCCAGGACGCCGCCATGCTCCCCGGCTACGACTTCGTGCTGGAGGACGACACGGTGATCGAGGTCGGCCGCCTCCGGCTCCGCACCATCCACACACCGGGTCACACCCCGGGGTCGATGTGCTTCCTCCTCGAAGGATCGCCGGTGCTGTTCAGCGGCGACACCCTGTTCCCGGGCGGGCCGGGCGCCACCAAGTTCGAGGGCAGCTCCTTCCCGCAGATCATCACCTCCATCGAGGACCGGCTGTTCGCCAGGCTCCCGGCCGAGACGATGGTGCTGCCCGGCCACGGCCTCGACACGACCATCGGCACCGAGCTCCCCTCGCTGCAGGCGTGGATCGACCGGGGCTGGTGAACGCACTCGACGCCATCCGGCAGCGGCGGTCGATCGGCCGGCTGTCCGCACCCGCCCCGACCGACGAGCACCTGCGAGAGATCTTCGCGGCCGCCGTGCAGGCGCCCGACCACGGCGAGCTGCGGCCGTGGCGCTTCATCGTCATCCGGACCGAGCACATGGCGGCATTCGGGGAGATCCTCGCCACCGCCGCCATCGCCCGCGGGCGGGCCTCCGGGATCCCGCCCACCGAGGGCCAGCTGACCAAGGAGCGGACGAAGTTGGGGCGGGCGCCCCTCGTGGTGGTGGCTGCGGCGGTGAAGGGCCCCACCGACAAGATCCCGTGGATCGAGCAGCAGATGGCCGTGGCGGCCGCCGTCGAGAACGCCCTGCTGGCGGCGACGGCGCTGGGCTACGGCTCGATGTGGCGCACCGGTGACCCGGTGTACGACCCCACGGTGAAGGCCGCCCTGGGCCTCGGCGCCGACGACGCCGTGATCGGCTTCCTGTACCTGGGCACGGCGCCGACCGGCGGCAGCGCCCCCAGCTTCGCAACCCGCTCCACCGACACCGGTGCGGTCGTCAGCGAGTGGCGACCCGCCCCATGAGGGAAGGTATGACCCATGACCAGTCGACTTCGCCTGTTCCTCGTCGCCCTGCTGCTCCTCTCGATGGGCGCAGCCTGCGGTGACGACAAGCCCAGCGCCGACGACCTGAAGGCCGAGGCGAAGGAGCAGACCGCCGACGCAGCCGAGAAGGCCAAGCAGGCGGCCGAGGACGCCGCCGACAAGGGCAAGGAGGTCGCCGAGGACGTCGGTGACGGGCCCGACTCCGGCAAGCCCGCCCTCGACATCGTCTCGCCGGCCCAGGGGACGAAGGTCGCCGGCAACACCGTCGACCTCAAGCTCACCGTGCGCGGCATCACCATCGTCAAGGCCGACGGCAACACGAGCGGCGAGTCGGGACACTTCCACGTGTTCATCGACCGCGAGCCCAACGCCGTGGGCCAGGCGATCCCGAACGAGCCCGGCATCGTCCACTCGGCGGAGAACCCCATCAAGCTCTCGGGTCTCGGAGTCGGCCGCCACACCCTCACCGTCGTGCTCGGTGACGGCGCCCACCACCGGATGCTCGGCGACGTGAAGAGCTCGGTGTCGGTCGACGTGGCCGGTCCGTCGGTCGACGCGTCGGCGCCCACCAAGGTGACCAGCGGTCAGGACGTCGTGCTGGAGATGAAGGTGCAGGGCGTCACCCTGGTGAAGGCCGACGGCGACCGGTCGGGCGCCACCGGGCACCTGCACGTCTTCGTCGACCGCGACCCGACGGCGTCGGGCTCGCCCATCCCGCAGGACTCCTCGATCATCCACACCACCGAGACGACCGTGCGCATCCCCGGCCTGGCCGCCGGCGAGCACACCTTCTGGGTCGTCGTCGGTGACGGCGCCCACGTCCCCCTCGACCCCCCGGTCCGAGACCGGGTGGTCGTGACGGTCACCTAGGGCCGGTCAGCCGCCCGCTCTCCCAGGCTGCCGTCTCGGCAGCTTCGAGCTGGGCCTCGACCAGAGCGAGGCCGCTGTCCCAGAACCCCGGGTCGGCGAGGTCGCAGCCGACGATCTTGCCGAGGTCCTCGGGCGCCATCGACCCGCCGGCCGACAGCATGTGCAGGTACCGCGGGACGAAGTCAGACCCCTGCTCGGCGTACCGGCTGTAGACGGACAGTGCCAGCAGCTGGCCGTAGGCGTAGGCGTACACGTACCCGGGCGACCCGATGAAATGCGGGATGTAGGACCACCAGGTGCGGTAGCCGGGCGTGATCTCCACGGCCTCGCCGAGCATCTCGGCCTGGATCTCGGCCCACAGCTCACCGAAGCGGTCGACGGAGAGCTCACCCTCCTCGCGGCGGGCGGTGTGCACGAGATGCTCGAACCGGTTCATGGCCACCTGCCGGAAGATGGTCGCGATGTTGTCCTCGATGTTCTCGGCGAGGAGGGCGAGGCGCGCCGCCGGGTCGTCCTCGGTACGCGTCAGCAGGTTGTTGAACGTCACCGTCTCGCCGAACACCGACGCCGTCTCGGCAACCGTCAGCGGCGTGCCCTGGTGGAAGATGCCCTGGTCCGACGCGAGGTAGGCGTGCAGTCCGTGGCCCAACTCGTGAGCGAGCGTCTGCACGTCGCGCTGCCGTGACGTCCAGTTCAGGAACACGTACGGGTGCACCGACGGGACGGTGTAGGAGCAGAACGCGCCGGGGCGCTTGCCGGGACGCGCCGCGGCGTCGATCCACTGCTCGTCGAAGAACCGCTTGGCGGTGTCGGCCATCTCCGGCGAGAACGAGCGGTAGCTGTCGAGCACGATGTCGCGCGCCTCGTCCCATCCGACCGTGACCTCGGTGTCGGCCACCGACGCCATGCGGTCGTAGTCCTTGATCTGCTCCTGACCCAGCAGCCGCGCCTTCAGCGCGTACCAGCGCTGGGGGATGTCGTAGCGCTTGCGGCAGGCGATGACGAGAGCCTCGACCGACTCGTCGCTGGCCTCGTTGGCCAGGTTGCGGCTGGCCAACCAGTGGTCATAGCCGCGCAGGCGGTCGTCGACGGCCTTGTCGTGCAGCAGGGTGTTGAACAGATAGGCGCGGGTGGACAGGCCGGGGGCCAGGCCGGCCGTGACGGCCTCGGCCGCGGCCCGCCGCACCTCGGGATCCGGTGACTGCAGCCGGCTGAGGCCCTCCTCGAGGGTGCCGGCGCGACCGTCGAGCTCGACCTCGATGGTCGAGGTCAACTGGCTGAACAGACGGCTCCATGCGCTGCGGCCCGTCACCGCCTTCTCGGCGAGGATCTTCTCCTCCGGCTCGCTCAGCAGGAATTCGCGGTAGCGGCGCTCGTTCTCCAGGTGGTGGCGGCAGAACTCCAGTCCGGGCTCGGCTAGCAGCTCGGTGACGCGCTCGTCGGACAACGCCGCCCACTCCAGGTCGAAGAAGATGAGCTTGGTGCCGATGGCCGTGTAGCGCTCCTGCACCTTCTGCATGAGCGCGCCGTGCTCGGGCGACGTGGTGTCGGCCGCGAACTGGAGCTGGGCGAACGACGCGGCCCGGCCGATCGTCTCGTGCAGCGCCTCCTGGCTGCGCATCAGGGCGACGAGCCCGGGGCCGTCGATGGTGGCGATCGTCCCCCTCGCGGCCGCGATCTCGTCCGCCATTGCATCGGCGCGGTCGAGCAGCTCGTCCAGCGAGGTGCCCTCGATCAGGTGGCTCAGGTCCCAGGTGACATCGTCAACGAGCGTGGTCATGGCCCTCAGGTTAGATGGGCACGCCGGATGCGGTCAGAGGGTTACGGGGCTCCTCGACCAGTTCGATGCCGGGCGGCAGGCCCTCCACGTCCCACTTCCCGTCCTCGACCCGGACCGTGACCCGGCCGCCGGCCAGGGGGATCCGGTGCACGTGCAGCTTCTCGATGCCCTCGGGCAGGACCGGCCGCAGCCACAGCCTGCCGTGGGGAACCCACGGGTCGAACCGCAGCAGAGTGCGGAGGAAGAGCAGTGACGATCCCGCCGCCCAGGCCTGGGGCGAGCACGACGTCGGGTAGCTCACGACGGTGGGGAACTCGTCGCGGGCCAGCCCGCTGAACAGCTCCGGCAGGCGGCCGCCCTGGGTGACCCCGGCGTCGACCATGGCCATGATCACGTCCTGGGCCTCGGTCACGAAGCCGTACCGCATGAGGCCGGCCGCCACGATGGCATTGTCGTGCGGCCACACCGACCCGCAGTGATAACTGATGGGGTTGTAACCGCCCATGGTCGTGGCCAGGGTGCGGACGCCCCATCCGCTGAACATGGCCGGCGACACCAGGTGGGCGGCCACGGCCGCCGCCTTGTCCTCGTCGACGATGCCGGCCCAGAGGCAGTGTCCGAGGTTGGAGGTCAGTGAGTCGATGGGCCGCTTGTCGGGGTCGAGCCCCACTGCGAACCACTGACGATCCTCGAGCCAGAAGTCGCGGTTGAACGCCTCCTTCAGATCGGTCGCCTTGTGGCGGAACCGGGCCGCCGTCGCCTCGTCGCCCGCCTCGTCGGCAAAGTGGGCGCGGGCCAGGTAGGCGCCGTAGACATAGGCCTGCACCTCGGCCAGGGCGATCGGCGTCTCGGCGACGCGGCCGTCCTGGTACCGGATGCCGTCCCACGAGTCCTTCCAGCCCTGGTTCTGCAGCCCTCGATCCGAGCCGCGCTGGTACTCGACGTACCCGTCGCCGTCGCCGTCGCCGTGATGCTCGATCCAGTCCAGGGCGCGGTCGGCGTGGGGCAACAGCTGGTCCACGGCCTCGCGCGCCAGGCCCCACCGACGGAGCTCGCCGAGCAGCATGACGAACAGCGGGGTGGAGTCGGCGCTGCCGTAATAGACGCGCCCCCCGCCGAACGACAACGACGCGCCCTCTCCGAACCGCATCTCGTGCAGGATTCGACCTGGCTGCTCGTCGTTGCGGGGGTCGACGTCCGCGCCCTGGAAGCGGGCCAGGGTCTGCAGCACACCGAGGGCCAGGTCGGGATCGGCCAGGAGCGCCATCCACGCGGTGATCAGCGAGTCGCGCCCGAACAGGGCCATGAACCACGGCGCGCCGGCGGCGACGATGGCCCGGTCGGGGTGGTCGGGATCGAAGATGCGCAGCGCGCCGAGGTCCTCCACACTGCGAGCGACGACCGACTGCAGGCCGTCGTGGTCGGTCTCCACCACGGGGATGTCGCGACGCCACTGGTTGAGCCGCTCCACGGGAGTGGCCCGCTCCACCGGCTGGCCGCACCCGTACCGCGGCTCGATCTCCTCGCCCTCGATGACGGGCGCCAGCACGAGGCACGTCGTCCACTCACCGCCCGGCGGCACCATGATCTCGTAGCGGGCCACACCGTCACCGACGATCGGCGTCGGCTGGGAGAACGTGATGCGCGTCCCCCGGCGGTTGCCGCCTCGTCGGTGGTCGAACAGCAGGCCGGCCTCGTTGGCGTCGAGCTGGACCTCACCCTCGACGACGGCGCGGCCCTCCTTCACCTCGAACAGGCCGGCGAAGTCACACGCCAGCGTGAGCTCGAGGGCGCAGAACGCGGGCTCGGCGCCGTAGTTGCGCACGACGACGTCCTCGCGCATGCCGCGCCCGACGTAGCGATAGCGGAACACGAGCAGCCGGCTCTCCACCGTCCCGGGGCTGACCCGCTCGCGGCCGACGAAGACGGCGGAGAACGGGTCGGTGGTGGTCGCCGCCAGCGGCTCTGGGCTGTGGCCGTTGATGGTCAGCGCGAAGCGCGAGAGGAACCGCGTGTCGCGGAAGAAGATGCCGTGGGTCGACCCCGGCTCGATGTCCCCGGAGGCGGCCGAGATCCCGAACGCGGATCCCTCGACGAGGGTGACGACACCGCCGGCAGCGCTCCCGACCGGCGCGCTCTCCCCACTGAAGATCCACGGGTCGGGCACCCGACGACGCTAGGTCAGCGGTGAATGCGCGGCGGCCGGTCCCAGTGGTGGCCGATGGCCGGCGTCCGCTCGTAGGACGCCCCCATCACCCGGGTGGTCGGCGCCGTCGGGACCTCGGGCCGCGCCGGCAGGAGGGCGGCCGCGGCCAGGCCACCGCCGAGGGCGCCGGTCATGAGCACGCCCGTGAGCGCTCGTGTGAAGCGATGGTGACGGCGCACCCCAGTGGCCTCCCTGCCCGTGTCGTCCCTGCGCCTCTACCCACCACGGCCGTGAAAGATTCCCAGGGGCGTCGTGGTGGGCGATCATGGGCCGGTGAGCGATGCCGCCATCCCGACCCGAGAGGGTCACCCACGGCGCAACCTGCTCCCCCGCGGCGGGTCGCTCACCCAGCACAACTGGCTCCGCCACCACCAGTCGGTCGTGGTCCTCCTGGCCGCCCACGTGGTCGGGCTCGGGGTCTTCGGGCTGGTCCGGGGCTACAGCACGACCCATGTGCTGCTGGCTCTGCTGCCCGTGGCGGCCGCCACGCTCGCCGCCCACCTCGCCAGTGACTCCCGCCAGATGGCGACGGTCGCCGCCACCCTCGGGCTGCTCACGTGCTCGACGGTGGCCATTCATCTCTCCGGCGGCGCCACCGAGGCCAACTTCCACGTCTTCGTGATGCTCGGCGTGATCTCGCTCTACCGCGACTGGACGCCGTTCCTCATCGCCCTGGTGTACGTGCTCGCCCTCCACCTCATCGTGGGCACCGTCAACCCCAAGAGTCTCTACGACCATCCTTCGGCGTGGGACCGCCCGTTCGCGTGGGCCACCATCAACGCCGGGTTCGTGATCGCCGTGAGCGTGGTCAACCTGATCGCCTGGCGCCAGGCGGAGTCCGCCACCGAGCGGGTCGCCAACCTGAGCCGCCAGAACACACTCATCCTCGACGCCGCCGCCGAGGGCATCTACGGCATCAACCAGGCCGGGCTGGCGACATTCGTCAACCCCGCGGCGGCGCGCATGCTGGGGTGGGACCCCGAGGAGCTGATCGGCCAGCCCGTGCACGAGGTCATGCACCACAGCGAGGCCGACGGCACGCCCATGCCGCCCGAGCGGTGCCCCGTCTCGGAGACCCTGCGCTCGGGCAACGCGGTCCGCGTGCGCAACGAGGTGTTCTGGCGGCACGACGGGACGTCGTTTCCCGTCGAGTACGTGGCCACGCCACTGTTCGAGAAGTCCCGGATCGTCGGCGCGGTGGTGACCTTCGACGACATCACCGAGCGACGGCGGGCCGACGACTACGAGCGCGAGCTGAGCCGCCTCGCCCAGGTCGAGCATGCCCAACGGGAGGTGCTCCACAGCCTCCAGGAGACGGTGCGCCCACCCAAGCCGAACGTGCCCAACACCGAGCTCGGCGTGCACTACCTCCCCGCGGATGACAGCGCGCCGGCCGGCGGTGACCTCTACGACTGGCAACTGCTCCCCGACGGTTGGCTGCACGTCGCGGTCATCGACGTGGCCGGCAAGGGGGTGGCGGCGACCAAGGACGCACTGGCGGTCGCCCACGCGCTGCGCCTGTCGGCCCTCGCCGGCCGTCCCATCGGTGAGCTGGTGGTCAACGCCGGCGCCCTCATCTCGGCCCAGAGCCCCGACCTGGTCGCCACGTGCCTGGTCGCCCGCTACAACCCCGAGACGGGCGTCGTCCTCCTCGCCGGCGCCAGCCATCCGCCCGCCCTGCACGTCACGGCCGACGGCGAGGTGCGCGAGGTCCTCGCCCCGGGCATCGCCATCGGCTGGCCCGCGGCGGGCTCCCGGGGCGTGGTCGAGTTGAAGCTCGAGCGGTCGGACTCGCTCATCCTCTACACCGACGGGCTGGTCGAGGCGACCAAGGACATCCAGGCCGGCCTGGACGAGCTGTGTGTCGAGGCGGCGGCGGTGGCCAAGTACCCCGCCGACCTGCTGGCGCGCGCCCTCGTCGACCGGATGCTCTCGCGGGGCAGCCGGCGCGACGACACCCTCGCCCTCGTCCTGCGGAGGCGGACGCCGCCCGAGCTCGACGGCATCGCCCTCGGCCCGTTCGAGCACCGCTTCCAGGCCACCCCCGCCGTCGTCCCCCTGGCCCGCCACCTGCTCGACGACTGGCTGCGGAATCAGCCCGTGAACCCCGACGAGGTCGAGGACATCCCACTCGTCGTCTCCGAGCTGTGCACCAACGCCGTCCGGGCGGCGCGGGAGACGGTGGTGCTGCGGGCGTGGGCGGAGGGCGACGCGCTGTTCATCCAGGTCGAGGACGACGGCGGCGGGGAAGGGGGCGGCGACGGTCTCCGCTACGACGGCCGCGAGATGGAGCCCGTGGTGCCCGACACGACCCTGGAACGTGGGCGCGGCCTGTTCCTGGCCGAGGCACTCACCGACACCCTCGACGTCACCGTCGAGGGCACCCAGACCATCGTGACGGTCTGCAAGAGAGCGGTGCTGTCGACCTGACGGCGCCATTTCTCCTATGGCCATAGTGCTAATACACTGACGCCGTGGGCACGCCGTTGTTCGAGATCGAGGGGCTGCACGTCTCCGTCGAGGGGACCGAGATCCTCCGGGGCGTCGATCTGACGGTCGGCGCCGGCGAGGTGCATGCGCTCATGGGGCCGAACGGCTCGGGCAAGTCGACCCTGGCCAACACCCTGCTCGGTAACAAGGACTACGAGGTCACGGCCGGGCGCATCCTCTTCAAGGGTGAGGACATCACCACCTGGCCCACCGACGTGCGGGGCAAGGCCGGCATCTTCCTCGCGTTCCAGTACCCGGAGGAGATCGCCGGTGTTCCCGTCATCCAGTTCCTGCGTCAGGCCCTCTCGGCGCGCAAGGGCATCGACCTGTCGATCCTCGAGCTGCGCCTCTCGATCATGGAGTGGATGAAGCGCCTCGACATGGACCCCGCCTTCGGCGACCGGTACCTCAACGAGGGGTTCTCGGGCGGCGAGAAGAAGCGCAACGAGATCCTCCAGATGGCCATCCTCGAACCCGAGCTGGCCATCCTCGACGAGACCGATTCAGGCCTCGACATCGACGCCCTGCGCGTCGTGGCCGCCGGTGTGCAGGAAGTCAGGGCGGCGCGCCCGGAGCTCGGCGTACTGCTCATCACCCACTACCAGCGCATCCTCGAGGTGCTCACGCCCGACACCGTGCACGTGCTCATCGGCGGCCGCATCGCCGAGTCCGGCGGCCCCGAGCTGGCGCGCCGGCTCGAAGCCGAAGGCTACGAGAGCTTCTCGTCGTGACCGCCCGGCTCGACGTCGAGACGGTGAAGAAGGACTTCCCCATCCTCGAGCGCCTCGTCCACGGCAAGCGCCTCGTCTACCTCGACTCGGCGTCGTCGGCCCAGAAGCCGCGTGCCGTGCTCGACGCCATGCAGCACTACTACGAGACCACCCACGCCAACGTGCACCGCGGCGTCTACACGATGGCCGAGGAGGCGACGGCCGCGTTCGAAGACGCCCGTGCGCGCGTGCAGCGGTTCGTCGGCGCCGGCTCGAGTCGCGAGGTCGTCTTCGCCAAGAACGGCACCGAGGCCGTCAACCTCGTCGCCCACTCGTGGGGCCGCACCAACCTGAGGGCGGGTGACTCCGTGCTCCTCACCGAGATGGAGCATCACGCCAACCTGGTGCCCTGGCTGATGCTGGCCGAGCAGACCGGCGTGCAGCTCCGGTACATCCCGATGACCGACGACGGCCGTCTCGACCTCACCGACCTCGATCGCCTGCTCGACGGCGTGAAGCTGCTCGGCGTCTCGGCCATGTCGAACGTGCTCGGCACCCTCAACCCCGTGCGCGAGCTGACCGACGCCGCCCACGCCGCCGGCGCCCTCGTGCTGGTCGACGGCTGCCAGTACGTACCCCACCTGGCCACTGACGTGCGCGCCCTCGGCTGTGACTTCTTCGCCTTCACCGGCCACAAGATGCTGGGGCCGACGGGCATCGGTGTCCTGTGGGCGCGCGAAGAGCTCCTCGAGGCCATGCCCCCCTTCCTGGGCGGCGGCGAGATGGTGCGCGACGTCCGCCTCGACGGCTTCACCGCCACCGAGCTGCCGTGGAAGTTCGAGGCCGGCACGCCGCCCATCGCCGAGGCCGTCGGCCTGGGCGCCGCCGTGCAGTACCTCGAGGGCCTCGGCATGGACGCCGTGCGGGCCCACGAGATCCAGCTCACCGGCTACGCCCTGCGCACGCTGCGCGAGCGCCACGGCGACACCATCACCGTCTACGGGCCCGACGACCCCGCGTCCCGCGGCGGCGTGATCTCCTTCGCCTTCGGAGGCATCCACCCCCACGACATCTCCCAGGTGCTGGACGAGGCGGGCGTGTGCGTCCGTGCCGGCCACCACTGCGCCAAGCCGCTGATGCGCCGGCTCGGGGTCGGCGCCACCGCCCGCGCCTCGCTGTACGTCTACAACGACGAGGCCGACGTCGACGCCCTCGCCGATGCCCTCACCGCCACCTCCGCCCTCTTCTCCTGAAGGTTGCCGCCACCATGCCCGGACTCGAAGACCTCTACCGCGAGATCATCCTCGACCATTACCGCAACCCCCGGAACCGGGGTGAGCTCGAGGCGCCGCCGGCCCGCAAGGTCGAGGGGTTCAACCCGCTGTGCGGCGACGAGGTCGTCGTGTACCTCGACGTGCAGGACGACACGGTCGCCGACGTCAAGATCGGCGGCCAGGGCTGCTCGATCAGCCAGTCGTCGGCGTCGATGATGTCGGCGGCGGTGAAGGGCAGGTCCCTGGCCGAGGCCCGGTCGCTCATCCGCGCCTTCAAGGCCATGATGTCGATCCACGAGCAGCGGCTGGACGGTGACGCCACCGAGCCCGAGGCCCAGACGCCGGCCGAGGCGGGCGACGGTGTGAAGCTGGGCGACCTCGAGGCGCTGCAAGGCGTCGTGAAGTTCCCCGTCCGCATCAAGTGCGCCACCCTTTCGTGGAACGCCCTGGCCCAGGGCCTCGATCAGGCGGCGGCGTCGTGAGGATCGTCGTCGACTTCGACCTGTGCCAGAGCAACGGCCAGTGCACGCGGGTCGCCCCGACGCTGTTCGAGGTGCGCGACGACGGCTTCCTCTACGTCCTCGACGAGTCACCCGACGCCGGCCTTCGCGGCCTGGTGGAGGAGGCCATCGAGGCCTGCCCGACGGCTGCCATCTCGGTGTCAGAGGAGTAGCGGGCTTCAGATTTTGTGCGGCGCCGCCGAAGCTTCATACTGGAGCGGGGCGGTACACGGTGGAGGATGCGGGTGAGCGCGGCAAAATCGAAGTTCCTGGCAGCCTGGGTGCTGCTGGCGTTCTCCGGTCCCGCCTGCACGGTGTCCGGTGCCGCCGACCGGGGTGGCCAGCCCGTCGCCTTCACCGCCACGACCTCGACCACGGTCGCGCCCACGACCACCACGACCACGGCGCCCACCACCACGACGACCATCAAGCCCATCCCGCCCGGCCTCGGCCAGGGCAGCCGCGGGCCCGACGTCCAGACCCTCGAGCAGCGGCTCACCGACCTGCGGTACGACGCCGGCAAGGTCGACGGGGTCTTCGACAGCACCACCCAGCACGCGGTGATGGCGTTCCAGAAGGTGCAGGGCCTCTCACGAACCGGACGAGCGACGGCCGACGTGGTCAACCTCATGAACACGGTGGGCCCGCCCGGACCCATGCTGCCCAGCGGCGGGGCAAACCGCATCGAGGTCGACCTCAAGCGCCAGGTGCTCCTGCTCTACCGCGACGGCAACCTGAACAAGGTGCTGTCGGTGTCGACCGGCTCGGGCAAGCGCTACTGCGTCGACGGCGAGTGTGCCAGGGCGGTGACGCCCGGCGGATCGTTCCGCGTGACCCGGCGCATCCCGGGATGGCGCACCAGCCGGCTCGGCAAGCTCTACAACCCCCTCTACTTCAACGGCGGCATCGCCATCCACGGCGCGCCGTCGGTGCCGGGCTACCCGGCGTCGCACGGCTGCGTGCGCATCCCGATGAGCGCGGCGGCGTGGTTCCCCGGCATGGTGCCCAACGGCACGCCGGTCTATGTGATCGGCGGGCCCAGGGCGCCGGTGCCCTTCAACGAGCCGGCCCCCGGCGACCCCACCACGACGACGACGTCGTCGACCACCTCGTCGTCGAGCACCAGCACCACCAACGCACCGGTACCGGTAGCGCCGACATCATCGAGCACGACGTCGACATCGACGACGTCGACCACCGTCAAGGGCGACGGGCCCGCCGAATAGTCAGGCGGGCTTGGCCTCGGCGTATTCCGCGTAGCCGGTGCGCTCGAGCTCCTCGGCCAGCTCGGGCCCGCCGCTGCGCACGATGCGGCCGCCCAGCAGCACGTGCACGACGTCGGGGCGCAGCTCGGTGAGCAGCCGGGCGTAGTGGGTGATGGCCAGCACGCCGAGGCCGTCCTCGGTGGTGGCCGCCTCGACCCGACGACTGACGGCGCGCAGGGCATCGACGTCGAGGCCGGAGTCGAGCTCGTCGAGCACGGCGAACTTCGGCGCCAGGACGCCGAGCTGCAGCGTCTCGTTGCGCTTGCGCTCGCCACCGGACAGGTCGACGTTGAGGGCGCGGTTGAGGAAGCGCTCGTCGAAGCCGATGCGCGCCGCCTCGGCCCGGACCCGGCCCGGCACCTCGGCCGGGTCGCGACCGGCGGCGGCGAAGGACTCGGACAGGGCGTCCTCCAGGCTCACGCCCGGCACCTCCAGGGGGTACTGCATGGCGAGGAAGAGGCCGGCCTGGGCCCGCTCCCAGGTCGTCAGGGTCAACAGCTCGACCCCGTCGAGGGTGACCGAGCCGCCCAGCACCTCGTAGCCGGGGCGTCCCATGAGCACGTGGCTGAGCGTGCTCTTGCCCGAGCCGTTCGGTCCCATGACGGCGTGCACCTCTCCCCCGCCCACCATGAGGTCGATGCCGCGCAGGATCTCCTTGCCCGCCACCGAGGCCCGCAGGCCGGAGATCACCAGCTGCGTCATGGCAGCACCACCATCACGTCGTCGCCCTCGCGGACCAGCTCGTAGACGGGGACGGCCTTGGTGGCGGGCAGGCACTGGGGCTCACCGGTCGTCAACGAGAACGTGCTGCCGTGCTTCCAGCACTCGAGCTCGCGGTCCTCGACCAGCACCTCGCCCTCGGCCAGGGAGAAGTCGGCGTGGCTGCAGCGATCGCCGATGGCGTACACGTCGTCATCGATGCGCACCACGGCGATGCGGTGTCGACCGATGTCGAACCGGCGGGGCTGAGCCGACTCGAGCTCGTCGAAACGGCACAGGCGTACCCGCTCGCGGGTGGTGCTCACGGCGTCACCCGGTCGAGCTTGGTGGCGACAGCCTGACGCAGCAGCGCTCGAAGCGACGGCACCGGCGTACGCGCCAGCACGTCGTCGAAGAACCCGAGCACGACGAGCCGCTTGGCCGTCTCGGTCGGGACGCCCCGGCTCTCCAGGTAGAAGAGCTGGTCGGTGTCGATGGGGCCCGAGGCCGAGGCGTGTCCGCAGTTGCGCAGGTCGTTCTCGTTGATGATGTCGAGGTTGGGGACCGAGTCGACGCGGGCGTGCTCGGACAGCACGACGTTGCGGTTGGTGAGGAACGCGCTCGTGCCCGCCGCGCCGGGGTTCACCCGGATGAGGCCGGTGTAGACGGCGTGGGCCTCCCCCGCCACGGCGCCCTTGAACGACAGGTCGCTGGTCGTCCTGCGCCCGTGGTGATCCTGGAGGGTGCGGAAATCATGGGTCTGGCGGCCGTCGCTGAAGTACACCGCCACCAGGTCGGCGTTGCCGCCCTCGCCGGCCATCTCCACGTCGACGCGTGAACGGGCGTAGTCGCCGCCGAGGGCGACGTTGGCCGACGACAGGCTGGCGTTGCGGCCGACCCGACCAGCCTGGTGGCCCAGCTGCCAGACGCGGTGCCCGAGCTGCTGAGCGGTGAGGTAGCGGACGACGGCCCCGTCGGCCACGTCGAGCTCGACGACCGGCACGCTGAGCGCCTCCACGTCGGCCGACGCCACGTGCTCGATCACCGTCAGCTGACTGGCCTCGCCGCCGGCAAGCACGAGGCGCGGGAACACCGCGGCCAGCTCGGCGTCGATCCACTGGAGCACCAGGAGAGGCGGCTCGATCACGACGCCACGCGGCACCCGAACGACGACGGGCTCGCTGTAGGCGGTGTTGAGATCGACGACGGTGTCGCCCGTGGCCGGCCTGGCCATCAAGGGAAGCTCGGTGTCGGTGGGGTGGTCGCCGAGCGCACCCACGGTGAGGCCGCGGGCGACGGCGTCCGGCGACAGGTGGCACGCGGCGAGGCGGCCGTTGCGGATGACGACGACGCCAGCCGTCTCGCCGATGGCGGCGACCACCTGCTGGTGGAGGTCGGACAGGGAGCCGTCGTCGGGCGGCAGGTCGGCGGCCGGGAGCACGGGCGTGAACCGGGCCACATCGAGCTCGTCGATGCGGCTGTAGCGCCACACCTCGTCCTCGGTCGTCGGCATCCCGGCGGCGGTGGCCCGTTCCAGGGCCTCCGCCCGGCGGGCGCGTAGCCAGTCGGGGCCGTGGAGGGCCCGCGACAGCTCGGGGTCGAAGGGGGCGACGGTGATCACGGCTACCGCCCGCGCTTCTTCTTCTTGCGGAACCGCTTCTTCTCGCGAGCGGCCTGCTCCTCGGCCACGATCTTGTGCCCGGCCGTGTTGAGGATCTCCTCGGCCATCTCCAACAGCTCGGCGCCGCCGGCGTCGAGGCCGGTGGGCTCGGGCGGACCGGGGTCGGCGGCCAGGCTGCCGTGGCTCCACCCCACGTCGACCATGCGACGGCGGTAGCCCTGGCAGTCCTCCGGGCAGCGCCACGGTGCCTCCGGCGCCAGGTCGAGGCGGCACATGCGCACCGTCTCACCCGAGGCGTAGGTCCGCGACTCGTAGTACTTGCAGTCGACGCGCATGGTCATGGCTCAGGCCGCCGCGGGTGGAAGCAGGCACACCGGCGTGCGGTCGCCCACGGCCGTCGACCCGACGCCTCGGGCCCGCGCCGCCTGGGCGGTCTCGTCGGCGGTCAGCCACGTGCCGCCGCCGCTCGCCGTGGCGCCGGGCAGCGACCGGCCCGGCAGATAACGGAACACGTCGAAGCCGCGGCGCAGGTCGTTGGCGTAGAGGTAGAACGAGCCATCGGCGGCGATGCGGTTGGTCTTGGCCGCCCACACCTCGGAGTCGGGGAAGCGGAAGTACCCGACTTCGCGCATCCCCTGGGCCACGGGGCCCGCCTTCGGGCCGCCGACGGAGACCCCGACGAGCCCGGAGAGGTCGATCACGCGGACGCCGGCCGCATACCAGGCGATGGTCATCAGGCGCTGCTGGGGGTACATCCGCAGCACGTGGGCGGTGCAGCGGTCGAGAGGGCCGTCGGTGCGCCGGACCTCCGGGATGGCGAAGAAGCCGACCTTCACCGGCGCCCGCTCGAGCCCCCCGGTGATGTCATAGACGTGGAGGCCACCGCCCGGGCAGAAGGCGTTGCCCTCGGCGCCGGCGAGCTCGTCGGTGACGACCAGCATCCGGCGGATGCCCAGCCCCTTCTCCTGCAGCGTGATCGGATCGGCCTGGTGGTGGATGTTCACCGCCGGGTCGATGATGCGTCCGATGACGACGGGCCGGCCCGGATCGGTGGTGTCGAGCACGAGAGTGTGGGTGACGGCGGCGACGTAGGCGCGCGTGCCGTCGTCGCTGAAGGTGATGTCGTGGGAGCTCAGGCCCGTCTGCAGCGGCAGCTCGCTCACCACCTCGGGCTCGCGCAGCTCGGCCAGGTCGATGACCTCGATGACGCCCACAGGGTTCTCGAGATCGGAGTTGGAGTTGTACATCCACCGACCACTGGGGTGGACGCTCTGGTTGTGGCTGCCGGCGGGAACCGCCACCCAGCCGACGGCGCGGGGCCGGGCCGGGACCGTGACGTCGATGATGAAGGTGCCGTACCGCTCGCCGGCCGGCACCTTGGCGTCGGTGTAGCACTGGCCGCTCGCGCTCCGCGTGAACCCGTTGTCAGCCGTGTAGGTGATGAACGAGCGCCCGGCACGGCGGAACACCTGCACGTCGCCCTGGGACGCGCTGCAGCTGTAGAAGGCGACCTCGTCGGGATGGCGGGGGTCGGTGACGTCGATGACGTGGAGCCCGCCGCCGTAGGTGCCGGCGAACGCGTAGTCACGGCCGGCGATGGTGGTGAGCTCGAGGTCGGTGCCCTTGTCGCCGACCTTGCCGAGCGGGTAACGGATGTTGGCGACGTGGGTCATGGCCGAGAAGGCGCCGGAGGGCGCGGCGCGCCCCGGCGCCGGGGACAGCCCGAGCGTGACGACGGCCACGACCAGCGACAGGCCGGTGACGACCCGCCGGAACCGCCGGCTCAGCCGACCGAACCTTCCATCTGGAGCTCGATCAGCCGGCTCCATTCCACGGCGTACTCCATGGGCAGGGTGCGGGTGATGGGCTCGATGAAGCCGTTGACGATCATGCCCATGGCCTGCTGCTCGGAGAGGCCGCGGCTCATCAGGTAGAAGAGCTGGTCCTCGCCGACCTTCGACACCGAGGCCTCGTGGCCGATCTCGGCGTCGTTCTCCTCGATCTCCATGTAGGGCTTGGTCTTGGACGTGCTGATGTCGTCGAGCAGCAGCGCGTCGCAGCGCACGAAGCTCTTGGAGCCGGTGGCGCCCTCGTCGACGTGCACGAGGCCGCGGTAGGTCGTGACGCCGCCGTCCTTGGAGATCGACTTCGACACGATGGTCGAGGTGGTCTCCGGCGCCGAGTGGATCATCTTGGCGCCGGCGTCCTGGTGCTGGCCGGGGCCGGCGTAGGCCACCGACAACACCTCACCCGATGCCTTACGGCCCTTCAGCACCACCGACGGGTACTTCATGGTGAGGCGTGACCCGATGTTGCCGTCGATCCACTCGACGTGGGCCTCCTCCTCGGCCACGGCCCGCTTGGTCACGAGGTTGTAGACGTTCGGCGACCAGTTCTGGATCGTGGTGTAGGTGATGCGCGCACTGGGCTTGGCGATGAGCTCGACCACGGCCGAGTGCAGCGAGTCGCTCGAGTACACCGGCGCCGAGCAGCCCTCGATGTAGTGCACCTTGGCACCCTCGTCGGCGATGATCAGTGTGCGCTCGAACTGCCCCGCGTTCTCGGAGTTGATGCGGAAGTACGCCTGCAGCGGCATCTCGCACTCCACGCCGGGCGGGATGTAGATGAAGCTGCCACCCGACCACACGGCGGAGTTGAGCGACGCGAACTTGTTGTCGCCGGGCGGGATGACGGTGGCGAAGTACTGCCGCACCAGGTCCGGGTACTCGCGCACGGCAGTGTCCATGTCGCAGAACAGGATCCCCTGGGCCTCGAGATCCTCCCGGTTGCGGTGGTAGACGACTTCGCTGTTGTGGACGATGAAGCCCTCGGCCACGAAGTTGTGGTGGCCCTCGACCTCGATGTCGTAGGTCTCCTCCACGCCCGCCGACGTGATGCTGTCGATACGGACGAAGCCCATCATGTCGCTGGTGTGGGCGGTGAAGTCGGTGTCATCAACGACGCCATCCGGGTTGGGGACGGTGAGCGCTGCCAGGTCGGCGATGTCGTCGGCCAGCGCCATCTCGGGCACAGCCATGCGAAGCCCGGCGAGGAAGGAGAGGCGCTGAGAACGCGGGAGACCGAAGGCCCAGTCGGGGATGCGCTTGGTGTGCGCCGTACCGCCGAGACCGTTCAGCTCGACGTAGTCGCACAGTGCCGCGGTGCCGCGGCCAACCAGGCGAAGACCGTCCGTGGCGACGCGCATCTCGATGCCGAAGAGCTCGAGCGTGACGCGCTGGATCTCGGCGACCAGCTCGGTGTCGCTCGGGTCGATGGCGATCTCGAGCGCGGTGTACTCGCCGCGGTGATGGAGATACCCGTCGCCGAGGTACAGGCCGGCCCACCAGCAGAGGTCGTCGGTGGTCGTCAACGGGAGCACGTCGCCGCCGGCCCGGGTCGGGCGGGCCATGACGGCCGGACGCCCGAACTCGGGGAGGTCGGTCGCGATGGCGACGAGGTCGCCTTCCTGCAGCTCCTCGACGGGAACCCAGCGGGCCGCGTAGCGACGGCGGAGGCGACCCTCCTTGCGCTCGTCACGCAGGACGAGGAACGGATGGTTGGCGGAGGCGCCGATGACCGCGCCGCGGGCGCGGATCTCGAAGACCTCCTTCTCGCCGGATGAGGCATGGCCGACGACGGTGGAAACCTCGATGTTGCGGGTGGTCTCGTCGAGGGAGAAGACCCGGTCGCCGGCGACGAGCTCCTTGATGGAGCGCATGCCCGAGGTGGTCCACACCCGGGTCGAGCCACGGAGGCACTCATATTGCGCGGTGACGCCGGCGAAGTAGCGCTGTTCGGCCTCGGGGATGCCCAGCTTCTGGTAGGTCGCCCGCATCTGCTCGGGCAGCTCGTCCCATTCCGAGACCTGATGGTCGGTGGGCTTGATGTAGTAGTAGATGTCGTCGAAGTCGAGGTCGGGCATGTTGGCCGCGAACCACGGCGCCATGGGCTTACGCTCGAAGTGGCGGAAGGCGCGGAGCCGGAAATCGGTCATCCACTGCGGCTCGCCCTTCATCCAGGAGATGTCCTTGACGACCGCCTCGGACAGGCCCTTGGCCGGCTTGTAGACGTACTCCTCGGCGTCGTTCCACCCGAGCTTGTAGCGGCCCAGGTCGAGATCGGTTGTCGCCATGCAGCACCAGCTCCTGACAGGGAGGAATTTCTCCTACCTGGATAGTAACAACCCCGTGCGACGCTTCCATCCCGGTCGGCGGCCCTAGGGTCACCTCGGATGCGCACGCTCCGCTGGATCCTCGCCTCGACCGTGGTGGGCGTGGCCACGCTGACCTCGGCGCCCGCCGGGGAAGCCCAGGGTGCGGTGTGCCCGCCGCCGGCGCCCCTCACGTTCAGCCCGCCCCGCTACATCGACACGACCAGGGCCGGCGGTGAGCCCACCATCGCCACCCACCCCGACGGCACCTACCTGGTGGGGACCCACGCCGGCAGCAGCCACTTCTACACGCCGGAGGCGGGCGACGAGGACACCGCCGCCTTCCCTCAGAACTACCGGGGCCAGGCCTATTACTACTGGAGCGCCGACAAGGGGCAGACCTGGCACTACGTCGACCGGTCGAGCCCACCCGCCAACGTGCCGGGCACGGGCTACTCCGATCCCGACTTCGCCATCGACACCGCCGGCCAGGTGTTCATCAGCGAGATCAACCTGGTGAACATCGCCATGTCGAAGTCGACCGATGTGGGCCGCTCCTACGCGCTGCAGAACATCCTGGCCCAGAGCCTCTCGGACCGGCAGTGGAGCGACGCCGACCAGAAAGACGTCGTCTACATGTCGGGCAACTCCTTCGGCGGCGGCACCAGCACCAACCCGGTGGGCAACGAGGGTCACTACCTCTACCGCAGCACCGACGGCGGCAAGACGTTCACGCCGGGGCTGGAGGACGGCACCGGTGACGGCGACCTCAAGGTCGACCACCGCAACGGCACGCTCTACGAGCCCTGGCCCGACCGCGACAATGGCACCGTCGCCGTCGCCGCCTACCGCAAGGCCCGCACGGGGGACATGACGCGTGAAGTCGTCCAGATCGCGACCGGCGCCGACCTGCCGCTGATCGGGTTCCACTCCGTCGACGTCGATCCCCACGGCAACGTGTACCTGTCCTGGAAGGACAACGGCGGGGGCAAGTCGGAGCGGCCGGCCGGCGTGTACTACTCCTACTCGACCGACGAGGGACGCCACTGGGCCGCGCCGATGCGGGTCGACACCGACGACAAATACGACCACTGGCCCTGGTTGACGGTGGGCGATGACGGCCACGTCGCCATCGCATGGCTCCAGGCCGACATCGACCTCCCCAGCGCCGAGACCCCCGGGTTCCACGGCTGGCGGGTCGTGATGGCCCAGACCACCTCCGGCCTGGGGTGCACCGGCGGCCGCATCCCCGGCTTCACCATCTCGACCGTCACGGCCGAGCCGATGCACGTCGGCACCATCTGCGACAACGGCACGATCTGCCAGGCGCAGGTCGTCGACCGCCGACTCGGCGACTACTTCACCGTC